>JAPLYF010000031.1 GCA_026395675.1 Candidatus Parcubacteria bacterium | reverse complement strand
TCTGAAGCTGGCTCAATTAACCAAGTGCGAATCTGCACGGTTAAACTTTTAGAAATTGCTAAAAAATTTAATATCCCGATTTTAATTATCGGCCATATAACCAAAGACGGCCTGGTGGCTGGCCCCAAATCATTGGAGCATCTGGTTGATGCTGTTTTATACCTTGAGGGCTCAAGCCAAGACGATTTTCGTTTGTTACGTTGTACAAAAAATAGATTTGGTTCAACTAATGAATTAGGGGTCTTTAACATGACTAGCCAGGGTTTGCTGGAAGTTAAAAATCCTTCTGAACTCTTTTTGCCGCAAAACCAGGAGCCGATTTCCGGCTCTGCTCTCACCTGTATCATGGAAGGCAGCCGGCCGTTTTTAATTGAAGTCCAGGCCCTAGCCAGTAAACCCTTGTTTGGCTATCCCCAAAGAAAAACCGCTGGCTTTGATTTAAATAGATTGCAAATGCTGATTGCGGTTTTAATTAAAAGGGCTAATATTCCACTGGTCAACCAGGATGTGCATCTTAATGTCACTGGCGGCTTGAAAATCACGGAAACCGGCGCTGATTTGGCTGTTTGTCTGGCTATTATTTCTTCTTTAAAAGATAAAATAATCAAGCCAGGTACTTTAATTACTGGCGAAGTCGGTTTGGGCGGAGAAATTCGGCCGGTTTATCAAATGGAAAAACGCCTTGAAGAGGCGCAGAAAATGAATTTTAAAAATATTATCACGCCTGTTTTTAAAACAGATAAAAAAGTAATTATGGTTAAAAATATTGAAGAGGCAATAAAGGAGGTTTTTTAACCTTACAATTAAACGCCAATGCGTAGGCGAAACGACGTCGTTTCGCCTACGCATTATATTTATGCCAAAATTTAAACGACTACCAGCGAAATTTTTTCACCAAAATACTTTTAAAATCGCCAAGGCCCTCCTTGGCCAATTTATTATCAGAAAAATTGGTAAAAAAATGTTAATTGGCAAAATTGTGGAAACCGAGGCCTATTATGGACCCAATGATCTGGCTTCCCATGCTTCGCGGGGCAAAACAGAACGCACCAAAATTATGTTTGACCAGCCAGGCACTGCTTACATTTATTTAATTTACGGTATGTATTATTGCTTTAATATTGTGACTGAAGCCCGCAACTTCCCTGCCGCTATTTTAATCCGTGCTGTTGAACCGATTTCTGGCTTTTGTCATGGTGAGCTTAGTCGAACCATAACAAAAGCAACTAACGGCCCAGGCAAACTCTGCCGCGCCTTTAAAATTGATAAAAAATTAAATGGCGAAAATTTAATTACTAGCCAAACACTTTATCTGGCTGAGGATATCAAATCTTCATCTGCCGACCTTCGTCGGTCGAAACCGACTTCGGTCGGTGAAGACCGAAGTCTAAAAGAGCGAAGGCAGATAAAAAGCGCCAAAAGAATTGGCGTTGATTATGCCGGCAAATATAAAAACAAATTGTGGCGATTTTATTTAAAGGATAATCTCTTTGTCTCGCAAAAATAAAAACATTCTGTCATCCTGAGTGAAACGAAGGATCTATTACACCGATGTAATAGATTCCTCATATGCATTCGGAATGACAGAATGTTTTTATTTTACAACTACTCCAAATGATTAATCATTTTCCCTTGCTCCAGCTTGACTTTCATTAAAGGGAAATCATCCAAATTATATTTGGCCAAAAATTCTTGGGACTCTTCTTTAGTTAAATTAATCAATTCTAAATCATTTAAACTGGCTATTTGCAAATCAGGCAGGCCAGATTGCCGTGTGCCATAAACTTCGCCTGGCCCACGGAATTGCAAATCATATTCTGCCAAAGCAAAACCATCATTTGATTTAACTAAAGCAGACAATCGCTCCTGTGTTTTTGGCGAACCGTTTTCAGTGAATAAAAAACAATAGGACTGGTGTTCTCCCCTGCCCACCCGGCCGCGAAACTGATGCAATTGCGCCAAGCCAAAGCGATCAGCTCCTTCAATCATCATGATAGTCGCATTGGGAATATCAATCCCGACTTCAATTACCGAAGTGGAGACCAAAATTTTAATTTGATTAGCTTTAAATTCACTCATAATCTCTTCTTTTTCTTGGGCTTTCAATTTGCCGTGCAAAAGCCCAATTTTTAAATCAGGAAAAACCACTTTATCCAGTTTTTTAAATTCTTCAGTCACTGATTTAACTCCCAATTTATCTGAAGGATCAATCAAAGGGCAGATGACAAAAACCTGACGCCCTGACTTTATTTCCTGCCTAATAAATTGATAAGCATTTTGCCTGTTTTGTTCAGCAATTAACCTGGTAATGATCTTTTTCCTGCCTTTGGGCATTTCTTTAATAATTGATAAATCTAAATCACCATATAAAATCAGAGCCAAAGAGCGCGGAATGGGCGTGGCAGTCATTGACAAGAAATGGGGCAACTTCTTATTTTTATTTTTATCTTTTAATTTTTTTCTCTGCTCAACGCCAAAGCGATGTTGTTCATCAACAATAATCAGCCCTATTTTTTTATAAGCTACATCATCTTGGATTAAGGCATGAGTGCCTATTATTAGGTTTATTTCTCCGCTTTTTATTTTGGCTAACACTTCTTTTTTAGATAAATTTTCCTGACTGTTTAAAATCTTTTCGCTGTGGGTCAAAAGCGCGATTTTAAGATCAAAATTCTGAAAAAATCTAATTAAGGAATTATAATGTTGTTTAGCTAAAATCTCAGTTGGCGCCATTAAAACCGCCTGATAGCCATTTAAAACTGTGTTTAAAATTGCTAAA
Organism: Candidatus Parcubacteria bacterium; assembly: GCA_026395675.1. Lineage (GTDB taxonomy): Bacteria > Patescibacteriota > Patescibacteriia > CAIXNZ01 > CAIXNZ01 > JAPLYF01. The sequence continues at coordinate 12,721 of JAPLYF010000031.1, read as the reverse complement.
GCAGCCACTACTGTTTTGCCCGAACCAACATCGCCTTCCAGCAAGCGGTTCATGGGCTTAGCCAGCTCCAAATCCTGCAAAATCTGCCAGCTAGCTTTTTTTTGGTCACTGGTTAATTGGTAAGGCAAGCTGCTGACAAATTCTTTAATCTCTTTTTCTTTGAATTTTAGCTGGGGAGCAGGATTTTGCGATAAATATTTTTTCAAGAGCTGGTTTTGCAAGGCAATTAAAAAAAGCTCGTCAAATTTCAAGCGATAACGAGCTTGCTCTAAGCTTTTAAAATTCTTGGGGAAATGAACCTCTTTTAAGGCATAATTATAAGCCAGCAATTTGTGCTTGGCTAAAATTTCAGCTGGCAGCCATTCTTCTATTAATTTGGCTGAACTTAAAATTAAATTAATTAAAAAACGCAATTGCTTTTGCGTTAAATTATTAGTCAGGGAATAAACTGGCACAATTTTGGCCGTATTAATGCTTTCCCGCTCAGTAATTTTTTCATAAGCCGGTGAAATAAACTGCAGGCCAAGATTATCAAATTCTGCTTTGCCCGATAAAAAAACCTCATCGCCGGCTTTTAAATTTTTGGCCAGAAAGGGCTGATTAAACCAAATAACCTTAATAGAACCCGTCTCATCTTCAACTAAAGCCTCGGTGATCACCATTCTTTTTCTATGGCTGCGTCGGTTATGAATTAAAACAATCTTGCCTTTGATTGTCACAATCTGATTAGGTACTAATTCCCGAATATTGACAATCTGGCTAAAATCATCATAGCGAAAAGGAAAGTAATGAAGTAAATCTAAAACATTATAAATACCCAGTTTTTTTAATCGGCTGGCTGTTGTTTTGCCTACCCGCGTTAGCATTTCAATTGGCGTATCCAAAGAATACATTTATAAATTTCCTTAATTTTGCCTGCCCGCCGAAGCCCCGCAACGCGGAGCGAAGGCGGGAATTTTAAATTTTTATTGTGCCCTCGGGAGGAATTTCCGCCAGAGGCGGATCAGCCTTTGGCTGAGAACCTTGTGCCCTCGGGAGGAATTTCCGCCAGAGGCGGATCAGCCTTTGGCTGAGAACCTTGTGCCCTCGGGAGGAATTGAACCTCCATCACGAGATCCGCAATCTCGCGTTCTATCCATTGAACTACGAGGACCAATCCGCTCTGTCATTCCGAACATTTGTGAGGAATCTATTACGCTGAAAGTAATAGATCCTTCGCTTCCCTCAGGATGACAGAGCGAATTTTAAATTTAAACTAATAAAGGAGATAATCACTATCTCCTTTTAAATAATAAACTATTTTAATAAAATTTACAACTTTAAAAGCGTTTCCATCAGGTCCTCTAGAGATTGGTGATCTCTTTCCAAATCTTCTTCTAAATATTGCAAAAGTTTTTCCCTGATTAAAAGCGGATTGGCATCATGAATGATTATTGAAAGATCTGGCGCAAAGCTTTTTAAATTGAAAAATATTTTTTTGACTCTCGGTGGCTTGTAGATAATGTAAAAATTCTTAATCCTTTCATATGGGAAAAACTGGTTGCCCAGAAAAATTCCTTCCTCAGTAATTTGAAAATTTAAGTTAGCCGGACTATAATAACTTTTCAAAAAAAGTATAAAAGCCACTAAAATTACAATCAAGGCAAAAAGGAAATTGGCTGTAAAAATACTGTAAATAATTAAACCCAAAGATATAACTATGGTCCCAATGTACCAAAGCGAGCTTCTTTCATGTGTCATATATTCAGGCACCTGCCATTCAAAAAATACCTTGCCATAATCGCCTTCTCTTAAATAATCTTCTGTTGTTAAATTTTTTTCCTCTGCCATATTTGAGTTATAATTTATAAAATTATTTTAATAAAATATTTTTGACAAACTTTAATTTTTTTGCTAAAATAAGATAAAGTCAATCGCCCTGGAGAGGTACCCAAGAGGCTGAAGGGGCGGGTTTGCTAAACCTGTAGGTCGGGGTTTTTCCCGGCGCGGGGGTTCGAATCCCCCCCTCTCCGCCAGTTGGGAAATGAAGCCATTGGCTCGCCCGCTACGCGGGCTCGCCAGCCGTTTTTCGGGGAAATTTCAAGCCGTTTTGAATTCAGCATAAAGTTCGAGCCGACATTTTTGAGAAATGCGCGGATTTGCGTTTTGTCGCCTTGCGACAAAAGAATTTTGGCTTGGCTACTCAATAAAATCACTTCTCGCATCGGTTCGAGCCAATTATTTCCTTTTTGTTCAAAATCTCTAATTTCTTGGTCAATATCGGCTTTCTCGTTGAGAAAAGTGGTTTTCTTGGCTTGATACTCTTCTTTGGCTAAACCACTCTCAATGTAAATATCGAGAAGCCGATCTATTTTCTGCTCAACTTCCGCTTTTCGGGATTTCAGATTTTGAACAAAAGAAACACCCTCGTTTTGAATACTCGCTTTTTCGCGGTCTAGCTCGGCAAGCATATTGTCTCTCCAGTCGTCGGGAATAGAAACTTTTTGAATGACGAATTTCATCTGTTCAACAAGTGTTTCCTCGCGGAGATACTTTTCATCACAGGTTTGCTTTTTCTTGGTACAACGATAGTAGATATGTCCTTTTTGGGTTTCGGCAGTAATAAGGCAACCGCATTTCCCGCATTTCATAAATCCCGAAAAAGCAAACTCATGTTTTCGTTTCCTCTTTTTCTTGCCCCGATTATTCATCACTTGTTGAACGTCATCAAAAAGTTTCTTGGAAATAATTGGCTCGTGAGTTCCTTCGTATAGCTCGCCGTTGAAGCGGAAAGTTCCATAGTAAAAAGGATTTTTAAGCATTCGCTGGACACAGGAAGTTGAAAGAACATTGCCTTTGTAGGAATCGAGTTTGGAATCCGCCAAAAACTGCTTGATATTTTTGAGAGTGTAGTCGCCGGTGGCGTAGAGTTCAAAACACTTTCGCACTAACGCCGATTTTTCGTTATCAAGGTCTATACTCTTTGTTTTTGAGTTGTTGAGGTAGCCAAGCGGCGCAAACCCCGGCCATATTCCTTTCCGCAGTTTTTGGCGGTGGCCTCGCTTGATATTCTCGCTCAAATTGTCCACATAGTATTTACTCTGGCCAAAGGCAATGTTCAGCATAAATTTCCCTTGTGGCGTTGAATCAAACCAAAAAGTTGGAAATTTGAGGTCTTGGATTTTTCCTGTGTCCAAGAGATAGATAATCTTTCCGCCGTCTATGGAATTGCGAGCTAATCTGTCCGGATGCCAAGCCAAAATTCCTTGGGCTTCGCCCAAGCAAATCCGATCCAGCATTTCGCCGAACACGGTTCGGCCAGGTTCTTTGGCAGTTTGCGCCTCGCTCAGCGAGGCGACGATTTCAAGTTTTTCTTTGGCGGCAAATTCTTTCAATTCAGAAAACTGGGATTCCAAAGACATGATTTGTCTTTCTTCGCTCTCCGTAGATTTTCGTGTGTAGATAAAGTATTTCATAAAGATTTAGAAAGCCCGCTTTTGGCCTTACTGAATTCAAAACGGCTTGAAATTTCCCCGAAAAACGGCTGGCGAGCCCGCGTAGCGGGCGAGCCAATGGCTTCATTTCCCAACTGGCGGTGTCTGTTTGAAAATATCCGAACGGAACTGGCTGGGCTCGGCGGGCGGAATTCCCCCCACACCCCCCTTCCGCCCGCCTCGCCTTGAACCGGAGCGGAAAGGCAAACTGCCAAAGAACCTGTTAAAAATGTTGGCTCGAACTTTATGAAGGCCAGAAGCGGGCTTTTCGGATTTTTATTGATTAAATTCATAATTTTTGGTAAAGTTATAGTAGTAAAACTAATTTACTATCTATACTAGTATAATTATACTATGAAGTTAAAAGAATTACCAACAATTGCAAAAAATATAAAGAAATACAGACAAAAACTGGATATTTCGCAAGACAAGATCTCAAAGCTCGCTGATATTGCTTACAATGTGATTATCAAAATTGAATCCGGCGCAACGCCGAATCCGACAATTGAAACTATGGCAAAAATCGCCAAAGGTTTAGGTGTTTCAATTGATGATTTAATGAAATAAATATGTCAAAGGATTTATATAAAAAATTGATGACCGAAACATCTGCACAAATAGGAGATGTAATTTTAAAATATATAGAACCTCTAAAAAATTATGATATTGAACTTTATGATATTTGTGCCGAACTCTTATTAAAAAAGATTGGTACTTTCGAAACGAGAGCTTATTTAATGAGATTTTCTTTCGAAAGTTGTTCAGGAAAAAAGTGGACTGATGAAATCAAACACGCTTGTGCCGCAGCAGAGCTAGAACTTGCTTCAATGTATTATGCAAACAGAATTTTTGACGAAAAAGGTGGCAAGAAAATCCTGCAAAAGCCAAATATCCAGTTTATAGCGGCAATGATTACTCGCGATCTTGCGTCTCAAGCATTAACTCGTGCTTGTTCAAAATTAGATTACCAAGAATTTACCAATATAAAAGATGTCTTTGATGAAATAAATAAAATATTTTATATCGGCCAGTTTTTTGAAATAGATAAAAATTTATATTCGGATAACACAGAACTTGACCGGGATAAAATGCTTGAACTTTATTACAAACGAAATTACGGAGTAAATAATTCTTATTTTGAAAAAATAGCAATTATCGGCAGTATCCTTGGCGGAGGAACAAAAAAACAAGTTAACGCACTTTCAGAGTTTGGTAAAAATTATGGAATGGCATTACAAATGATAAATGACATTGGGGATTTTGTACCGCCAGAACATAATTTGGGTACCGAGGAAAAATTGCCAGAAGATGCGTATAGCGATATCAAACACGGAAAGCTTACATTGCCAGTAATTTATACTTTGGCTAAAGGAAAAGATGAAGAAAAAAAGTTGTTAATTAAGGCACTAAAAAATCAAGCTATGCCTAGTGAACTTTTAGATATCACTAAAATTTTAGTTAACAATGGAGCAATAAATTATTCTCGAAAAATTGTTTTGGATTTTGTGAAAAAGGCAAAATCTTATCTTTCAATTTTCGATCAAAATTCCAAAGATTTATTTGATGAAATGTGTTTTGTGGCTTATACTAATAGATATTACAAAGAGTTAGATAAACTTAAAAATAACCGCCAAAGAAAAACTTAAAATCGTCCTTTCCGCTCCGGTTCAAGGCGAGGCGGGCGGAAGGGGGGTGTGGGGGGAATTCCGCCCGCCGAGCCCAGCCAGTTCCGTTCGGATATTTTCAAACAGACACCGACCCGATAAAAGTCTGTGAATAAATATCTGCAACTGATTTAATAATAAAAAGGTTATTTACGGATATGAACAATAAAATTCATAAACTTTTATCGGGTCTCCGCTCTTAATATAAACTTGTAGCTGGGCGATAATATAGTTATTGGTAATTGTTAAAAAACCAAGGAGAGGTGGCAGAGCGGTCGAATGCACCGGTCTTGAAAACCGGAGCTCCGTTTACCGGAGCCGTGGGTTCGAATCCTACCCTCTCCGCCCAGATGCAAGTCTGTGTAATTTATAGTAAGACCATAAAATATTTATCAATAATATTTAAACGATTTTACCAATGGAATACATAAACTTGCATCTGGGCTCCATCCATTTAAAAAATGCTGACTTCAGTCTTCCCTCTGTGCTATGACTAAGCTATAAATGTCGCTAAATCCAGATTTCGCTAATTCTTTGGCGCATTCATTCAAAGTACTTCCAGTCGTGACCACATCATCTATCAAGATGATTTTTTTATTTTTATTAAAATTTTCAGGACTAGATGAACTAAAAGCTCCTTTAATGTTTTTCTGTCTTTCAGTTCTCTTTAAATTAATCTGGCTAATTGTGTCCTTATTTCTTTTTAATAAATTAATTTTTTTAAAATGATAATGATCGGCTAATTTTTGAGCAATTAATTCACTTTGGTTAAAACCCCGCAGTAATTCCCTTTTTTTATGCAATGGTACTGGCACTAAAAAAGTATTCTCACTATTAAGGCCAAAGTAGTCAAAAATTTTGTTTTCTGCCAAAAAGCGTGCCAGCAGCTCTGTCAAAATCTCGCTTAATGCCTCTACATATTTATATTTCAAATAATGGATTAAATCTTGCAGTAATTTATTATTGTAATCAGCTGATACCCAAATAGCTTTCAAATTGCTTTCTTTTTGGCAGTCCGGACAAATCAAGCCCAAAGCATTTGATTTTTTACAAAGAGCGCAGCGTAAATGCTTATTTACCTCAATCTTGGCAAAACAATTTTTACAAAGGTAGGACCCTTCCCGACCGCACCCTAGACATTCTCTGGGAAAAATTAAGTCCAAAATAAATTCCTTGATAATTTCAAATCCCATATATTTCAAATTTCTTTATTTCAAATTTCAATATTATTGCCAATAAGCGCCGTTTACTTTCCATTCATTATTGATTTTAACCATTTTTAGCAAAATATCCTGATAAAATAATCTGGGATTAGACAAATTATTATTATATTCTCGCCTTTGAGTTTTTATTAAAATTTCACCTGTTCCGGTTTTTTCATCCATATTTCTTATATCAGTGGAAATTGCCTTAGTCACCAGCGCATAATAAATATTCAAATCCGGATGCTCTTTCATTAATTGCTGCTTATAACTAGCCACCCATTTATTCATGGAATCGGTCATAAAAACAGTTAACTCATCAAAATTTTTATAACCGCCCTGATTTGAATAACTGCCAAACCTTTCTACAAAAGAAGTCGCAATAAATAAAAAATTCTGTTTTTCATTTTGATCTATACTTTCTTTGGGATTTATACCCTGGACATCTGCCAAAACCTGCGGATTAGTATTATTAAAAACTGGGGGTGCCGTAACTGGCGGCGGCGCACCTGCTTGATTTAAATTTTGATTAAAAGCAACTGGCGCGCTAGGTTTATATTGAAAAAAAAGCAAATAAATAATAACTGCGATAATTAAAAGTAAAATTATAATAATCAGCAGCCAGAGTAATCTTTTATTTTTAGTTAGGTCTTCTTTAGTTATGGCCATAATATAAATTTATAATAATTAGCTATATTTCTATATCTTCCACTTCTTTTTTGGGTGCAATGGCACGCTCTGCTACGCCGCCTTCTTCTTTGGCCGTTTCTTCTTCAAACTGGCGCTTAGCTGCCTCAATTTCCAAAAGTTGTCTTGGATCACTGGTAATCAATTGGTCTTCATTATATGAGGCGACTACTTTGATGGCTGCGTGCTTGGTGCCGGCGAAAAAAATGCCCTCACCGACGCCTCCCTCCATCAGCAAATATTTTTCTCCCTGGGTGAGCAAGAAAATCTGCTGAATATTATCAATTGCAGCCGGCGATTGCTTTAAAAGCAACTGCAAAGCTGAATTGGTCACAATTGCTTTGCCATAAGGACTGTTTAGAAAGTCATTAACATCTTGAGTAATTGTCGTGACACCTAAATAATATTTGCGGCAGCGCTTCACCAGGGCATAAATGAATTTAGCTGAATCCTCATGGGTCATTAGCCACCAGGCCTCGTCAATGACCAAAATTCTTTTTTTGATTTCTGAACGGACAACATTCCAGATATAACTGACTATGCTGTAAATAGCGACTGGCCTTAATTCATCCTCTAAATCCCTAACGCTGAAAACCACCAATTGATTTTTCATGTCAACATTGGTTGGTTGGTTGAATAAGCCGGCAAAAGTGCCTCGTGTATATTTATTAAGCCGCAAGCTTAATTCCCTGGCGCCGACCATGCCATCTAAAATGCCTTGCAAATCCTGCATCACGGGCGGTTCAATAGTTGCTAAATCAGCTTGAGGCGTAATATCTTTGCTGGCATAGGTTTCCAATAAAGCCCTGTCCAAAATAGCATCTTCTTCAACTGACAATTTGCCAAGCATGACGCGCAATAAACCCTTCAAGGTTATGACCGCACTCCTAATAATATCTTCGGTTGAAGCCTCGCCAATAGCCCTAGGCAGATCAAAGGGATTAATTTTACTTTTTGAGGCCAGAGAAATATCAACATAAGTGCCACCGACTGCCTCTGCTAAATGCAAATACTCTCTTTCCGGATCAATAATAATTATATCAGTTCCCAACATTAAGCTTCTTAAGACCTCTAATTTAATAGTATAGCTTTTGCCTGCGCCCGACGTAGCAAAAACAACAAAATTGGCATTTTGTAAAGAAAATCTGTCAAAAAGAATTAAGCTGTTATTATGCCGGTTAATACCGTATAAAATACCATCATCAGAAGTAAGTTCAGAAGATATGAAAGGGAAAGAAGAAGCGACTGGCGAAGTGTTCATGTTAAAGGAAACCGTCAATTCATCAATACCTAAAGGCAAGGTTGAAGTAAAGCCCTGCTCGGCCTGATAAAAAACCCTTTTGCTATAAATTAATTTCCCGCCAAACAAGGATTCTATTTCAGCGCTTAATTCATCCAGATCTTCTATTGTATCAGCATAAATGGTCGCATAAAGCGCAAACTGAAAAAATCTTTCTGTGCCCTGGGTCAGATCATCTCTTAATTTTTCAATGTCATGAATAGCTGTCTCTAAAATAGGATCGCGGGGCGCCCCTTTATCTATGTCTGACATCAATTGGGCTTCCATATTGCCTACTCTTTTTTTCAATTGTTTTAAAATCAGGTCAGATCTGACCGGGTAAAAAAACATGGCCACATCCAAGGTCTTACTCAGATTAATTATGGGCGTAAACCAGCCGACATTAATATAGCGGGGGTAATTTAAAACAAAAAGAGTGCGCACATAGGTATCGCCTAAAAGCAAATAAGTTGGTTTAACTTCAAATGAAGCCGGTGCAATCAAATCCTTTATTTCTATTAAACCGCGTCGATAAATTCTTTCTTCTTCCAGAGTAATGGCTTCAGCCTTAATTGCTTCTTTTTCTCTTCTGCCCTTTTCCTTGGAACTAATTTTCTCTGGCAGGATTGCATTTTGGCCTTGGACTTGTGGTGTAATGGGTATTGGCATAAAAAATATTGATATTTCAATTTATCTTTCAATCCCTAGCTGGCTGATATCTTTTAATTTTTGATTCTGACTGGTTTTGGGATTATAAACAATATAATATAATTCGATTAAGCTTTGCGTATCCAAAGCTACAGCTTCGAGCCCCATGCCTCTCAGGTTGCTCAAAATATTATTAAGCCGCAAACTCAAAGCTTCTTTATAATCTAGAAATTTCTCTTTTTTCATTTTGATCATCTTTCTAGCGCCAAAAACTTCTTTCAGGCGCGTCCAAAAACTTTTTGTCATATCGCCTAAGGGATTATAAGGCACAATGATGAAAAATTTTTTTGTCATAATTTCGCCAATTTCAATCAGTTCTTTAATATAATCGATGTAGCCGGCTACTTGTAATTTTAATAAATCATTAGTTTGTACTTTTTGCGCTTCCCTTAATCGACGCAAATAACCCTCGATATCCAGTTTCCTGGACTGGATCACTATTTGCATGGGATGGTCTAAGGAATTTAGAAATTCAATATAGCCGTAAATCAAGCCATTTTGCTCCTCTTCAGATTTCAAGGCAAAATTGACACTAGAGCACAAAATGACCGCTCTTAAAGTGCCGTCCTTTAAAATGACCGTGTCCTCTCTTATTTCTGCAATGTCTAAATATCTTTGAGTGGAAGTTTTTGCCATATTTAAGATTCGTGTTATCCCAAAGGGATCCCTTTCCCGAAGGGAAGCCTTCGGCTCGGGATTAGTGATTAAAAATTAGCCTGCCCCGCATTTAATGAGCGGAGCGAATTATAGTGCGGGGTGTTTCAGTTATCATATTTATTCTTCATGATAAGCGCCTCCGGTATTAACAATTAGCGACAATGATGACAGTCTGGAAGTAGTTATGGGCGCTTTGACCATTAATTCTTTTTTTACTTCGACTTTTTCTGGCGAAGGCAAATTCTCAATTCCTTCTTTTTGCCAGGTCCTTAATTTTTTCTTTTTCAGGGTCTGGACTAAATTTAAGAAAAAAAAGTGAAAGGGCATGCCATTAATTTTTACAAAGGCCACGATGCCAAAAATGCCAGTCACTACTATAGCGATAACTAAAAAAGTATTAAAATAAAATAATTTATAAAAAATAAAATCCAGCATGCCAGCCACCATCATAATCAAAAACTGGCGGGTTGTAATCGACCCGATTACCTTGCTTTCCACATCAATAAACTGCGGCACTAGAAAATGGGACAAGCTTGCTTCCTGTTGTGGGGGTGCTTCTGGGGGCATAAAATCAATCCGCCTACGCGGAATGTTACAGAAGTGAAGCTATAAATAACTTGCTTCTGCTTCGGCGGATTTCAAATGCGCCGAAGGTAATTTTTAATTCCACAGGCCTAACCTATGGGGCTTCAATATTTCAAACTTTTATTTAAATTCATAATTGCTTTAAATTCAGCTGCAGACATCCTGGGATTTTCAACCAAAACTTGTTCAATTGATTTACCTGCCATAATGGCCTGATTCATGATTTCAGCATAATCCTTGTAAAGCGGGCTGGCTTTAAGGGCATTGACGCCTTCAGCTTTTTTGGCTAATGACTCGTCTTCCAAAAGATCTAATTTGGCCAAAATTTTATTGGCTGCTTCTGCCGGGTCTTTGGCCAAACGCCTAAAATCTTCAATTTTGAAAGCGCCTAATTCCTCAATTGGTCCGTAAAGTTTTGTTTCAAATTTAACATCTTCAACTTTGGGTCTGGCTTGTGACATAACTTGTTTAAAAACCGGCTGTTTTATTTCTGTCTGAACTCTGGACGCTGCTGTTGATTGCTTAGAGATTGGTTGGATTGCCGGACTGGGCTGGACAAATTCTCTTTTTTCCGCTTTTCGAGTAACTGGCAAGGCAATTTCTTCTTTGCTATTTAAAAATTCTTCTTCCTCAATAATCTTATCAACTAATTCACTGGGCTGGAATTCTGGAATCTGTCTCTCGCCAGTAAGCTGTCTTTTAATCTCCTCTTTTTCATTTAACTCGGTAAAAGCCAGGCCTTTGTCTTTGAGCAATTGGTCAATGGTCGTATCTGAGCCAGTTATCTTTTCCCTGACAGTCATTGGCTTGGCTGGCTGGGCCGCAACATCAATTTCCACTTCCCCGGCCATTTTGGGCATTTCCCTGACTTCTTTATTTTGTTCGGACTCATATTCTGTCAAAATTTTGCCCAGATCAATTTTTTCATTTTTTATTTCTTCTTTTTTGGCAATTAATAAATCGTAGAGCCGGCTAAAAACTTCCTCAGGCATCCCGATTCCCCCAATTTTAACTGAACGAATTAAGGCCTCTTTTAATTCAGGGATATCGCGCACATCCTGCAGCCAGCTTAAAATCAATTCAACAAAACGCTTTTTCAAATTTGGATCAGTAATCTGATAATTAAGTTTGCCTAGAAATTCATCAACGATAGAGTCCGGTGAATATTTCTGCCAGACCTGGCCCAGCAGCTTGGCTTTAACTGAGTCCAATTCCTGTTTTTTATCCAGAATCTGAATCTTCAAATCATAAGCCAAATCGCAGGCTGTAGCAAAATCAAGCTCTAAATCTTTAGTAAATAAAGTGCTCATCTCTAAATCGCTAATTTTGCCTAAAATCGCTTCTGCCAAAAAATTTAAAATCTGACCTGTCTTCAATTCCAGTTTATAACTTTGGATTATTTCATTATAAGATTTTTCAAATTTGCCTAAATCAGTGGATTTAAATTTTATTTCAGCCATAATTTTCATTTATTAAACTATTCCTCCCCTTTTCTTGGTCTTTATTTTATAACCTAAGGCCTCCATTGAATTCTCGAATTCTCTTAAAATTCTGTTGAATTCTGAATCAGTTTTAGCAGTAATTAAAGCATTTCTTAATTTCATTAATTCGCGCTGTAAAACCTGCGGCTCAAAAGAATCCTCGGTTAAGGCGCCTTCCCCTATCTCTTTGTTTGTTTGGGTAATAAGTGCGTTTATCCTAAATTCTATTTTATTTGCATCTTTTTTGCCGCTCTTCCACTGTTTATTTGCTTCTTCGCCGATATTTTTAATATTAATTGTCATTCTGCCTTTTACATCTTTGGTTTTTTGTTCTCGGGTCTTAATTTTAACTTCATTTTCAATCAAAAACTCAGCCATACTATCTCTGCCCGCTTCATCTAAATTAGTGTTCCCTTCTAATCTTTTTGAAATTATCTCAATTCTTTCGTCCTTCTTTAACCCTTCGGTTGTTTCCAGCATTTCCGCAGCTTGTGTATTTATAAATTTCATATTGTTTTTAATTCCTGGCGGGGTAGCTGTTGGCAATAATTCTTTAAATTTATTTTCCAGATTAACCGCGACGCCAGTTTTTGCTCTTTTTTCTCTAATCCTTGTTTCCAAAATATCGCTAGGTTGTCCCTCGCCTCCTGGCAACTTTTGGCCAATGGCATTGAACTGTGAACTGCTTTCCACAATCAATTTCTGGAATTTTTCTAGTTTTTCCTCGCTCATATTATCTCTGATATGATCAAGTTTTTTAATCTCAGGCATGGCACCCAATTCAGTCGCGCTTTTGCCATGAAGTGAACTGTCAAATAGATTTTTATTATTGGCAATTAAATCAGCTCGTTCTGTATTGTCGCCCATTGTAAATCTGGCCTTGACATTGATATTGTCTCTGGCAATCTTATCCAATTTGCCGATTCTGGGAATCTGGTCTGTAAAGCCATCTACTTCGGCCACAGCATAATCAGGTGGATTTTGC
>JAPLYF010000065.1 GCA_026395675.1 Candidatus Parcubacteria bacterium | reverse complement strand
AGAAAGGTTGTAAAGAGAAATTTTATTTATATGTTCTAAACTGGTCTTTTGAGTATCTTTTAAATAATTTATTAAATTACCAGCAGCTTCAATCCCAGCCAAATATTTTTCAATGCCAAAACTCTGCAATGACTTAACTTTAAAATGTTCTAATAAAGTTTCTGGAGCCGGATGAAATAAGGCAGGATAAAATAAATTAAGATTAGAAATTTGTTCTAGTTTGGTTTTAAAGCTCAAATTCTCATTCAGGTCGGGCGTAATAATAATTTCTGAAGGCAAAATTCTGTTTAATTCATTTATTAAATCATCAAGCTTATTTAATTCACTTAATTTAAATTCACCTGTAGTTAAATCAACAAAAGCAATCCCCCACTTGTTATCTTTATTAAACAAAGAAACAAGATAATTATTTCTTTTATTTTCTAAGATATTATTATCCAAAGTTGTGCCTGGGGTAATTATTCTGATTACATTTCTTTCCACCAAACCAGGCAAAGTAGGATCAGTCAGTTGTTCGCAGATAGCCACTTTTTTGCCAGCTCTAGTTAATTTGGCAATATAACCATCAGCTGCATGATAAGGAATGCCACACATGGGAGTTTCATTAACAGTGCCTTTGTTACGCGCCGTAAGAGTGATATTGAGTATTTTGGATGCCTCAAGGGCATCTGGACCAAACATTTCATAAAAATCACCCAAACGAAAAAAAAGAATGCAGTCCTGGTGCTTGGCCTTGATTTCTCTATATTGTTTGAGCATTGGGGTTAATTCAGACATAGGTGGCTAAGGTGGCTAAATAATTTAGCTGGGTAAGCTGGGTAAGTAAAGTAAGGTGGCTAAGCTTACACAGCTTAATTTACTTACTCAGCTTAATTCTTATTAGTAAATCTACCAATTTTTACCTTTTTTGTAAATAAAAAAGGGCGAAATGATTCGCCCTAGATGTGTCCGCCCTCGCGAGCGCCTCGGTACTTCCCCGAAGTATTATAGCCCCTTTTAGAGACATGGGTTGGTCAAATTTGTAATTGTTACCCAGGCGTAACCTCGGTAGCAAGTTTTGGCCTTTGTCCTTCGGGGTAAATTGCGAATTCAATGTCCAATTCTTTTTCTATATTGCAATCTCCCCATTTTTTACTTTCCCGTTCAGCCTGGCATTCCTGCGTGAAGTTCTCGCAATCTCTGTCACCGCATTCCTGATGGCGAAGGATTTCTTCAGCCACCATTGGTTCTCCCTGAAAATTTTTGAAATGAGCAATTTTCAGGAGCCGGAATTGCGTGCAGTTGCGAGTGCAGCAGGGACAAGGATCTTCGTCACACGTGCCATTTCCGTAACATTCTTTTGGGCATGCGTATTGGCTGGGATCAAGCTGGCAAATTCTGCCGGCTTTTTTAAGATCCCCTTTGGGAACCTCTTGTATGGGCACGCCCACGATTTTGAGGGTTTGAATAAAATATTCGTAACCCCCATGGCCTATGACTGCTCTGCTCTCTGACATGGCTTTCTCCTTTTCTGGTTTAGGGTTTGAGGGTCTTACTGACCCAGGATTGATTAGGATCATTTTAAAGTTTCGGTTTTCCCAATTTTTAATTTAAATTTTTTGATCCCCAATCCCAGAAAAGTGCCATGGTAATAAAGAATTATAGCAAGTAATTTAAAAGTTGTCAATAGTTTGTTAATTAAAAAGCGAAAACGCCACTTTGTCTTTATCATTACTGGGGACTTTAGTCCCCGCAGTCATACGGAGGCTAAAGCCTCCTGTAAAATCATGAACAAAGGGGCGTTTTCGCTGCTATGCTTTAAATCATTTCAATTAATTCTTTGACAACTAAAAAACACCCCGCAGCGCGGGGTGTTTTTTATTCTTATTGAATTCCCTTAAATAAAGGCAAATCATACGGCACATAAATCGTACCTGGACGATTTTGCAGCTCTTTAATATATAAATACTGCAAATATTGATTACTTAAACTTTCATTGATTATTTTCTGGGAGTCGCGTTGGCCAGCAGCTTCAATTCTTTTTCTTTCAGCTTCCTTAGTTTCTTTTTGTAAAATAAAATCATATTTCTGTTGTTCCTGATCAGCAGTTAATTTGGCTTCAATTGCCTGGGTTAATAATGCTGGCAAAGCCACATTACGTAAAATAACTGTTTCTACTTCAACGCCACGCGGGTTTAGCGATTCTTTTAATCGTTCAGCAATTTTATTTGTGGCTTCTTCTCTTTTTTCTGAATAAATATCTTTGGCATCATAAAGGGCAATGACATCGCGAATAGCGCCGCGCACTTCTGGCCTAAGAATTTTTTCATCATAATTTAAGCCAATAGTTCTAAAAACTTCAGGTGCCTTGTCTTCATTTAAATGATATAAAGCAGTAATATCCAAATTGACTTTTAAACCCTCTTTGGTTAAAGCGTCAATGGAATCATCACCAGGTCTTTGGCCTTCAGTTGGAATAATAGACATAGTGTATTGTTCGGTGCGAATGCTCATTAAATCAATTTTAGCAAAAGGGATGACCAGATGAAGTCCTGATCTGTAGGGCTGATCTTTAACCCGGCCAAATAAATGATAAACGCCGGTTGTGCCAGCCGGAACAATGATAATTAGTCGGACTAAAATAATTAAGACTACTATCAAAACAACTAGGCCAATTACAATTTTAGTGATTAATTTAGCTTTACTGCCAATGATATTGGCATAATCAATAGTTTGATTGTCCATAGAATATTTATTAATAATAAAATTTAAAATTGGTTTATTGAAAAATGCTATGATTAAAATTATAATCAATGGAATAAAAATTTTGGGACTTAAAGAAATTAAAAATATTAAACCAATAATCAGCCAGACCAGATTATTTTTTAAAAAGTTTTTCAAGTTATCTGGGATCATATTTTACTGTTTAGGTGCGTAAGTATAAACATTTCTGGCATTCCAGAGAGTATAACCAAAAGTACCGGCTTCTTTGGCTGCTTTGATTTGCAAGTCAACCATCGCAGGTGTATAGTCAGCCCCTAAATTAAAATCTTGCAGCCAAGGTCTAATTTTAGCGCGCAGATTAACTATTGGTTTAATACTTTCTTGGCCTTTAATCAAAGCATATTTGACAACTTGATAAGGATATTGAGCTGGATTTTTATAATCTAAATAGCCGCTGGGATAATGGGAAGGATAAACCATGGGGCAGACATAATCAAAATACAAAGCCGCATCTTCAATTTGTTGGCCTATATTCATGTCATCAGTTCTTTCGGTTGTAAAGCCAAAGAGATCAGCGGAAATATACGCTGGCTCAGTTTTTAAATTTTCATATAAATACTTAAAAAAATCTTTCATGACAGCTGATTTAGATCTGCCGCCAAAATTGGCAAACTGCATCTGGCTCATAGGACCATCTGAAGGAAATCTGATGTAATCAAAATTTACTTCATCAAAACCAAAGGAGATAGCTTCTTGAGCGATTTGCAGATTATAATCCCAGACGTTTTGATTTGTTGGGTCAGCCCAAATTAGGCCTTTATAATCGCGCCAGACATTGCCAGTTTTACTGTTTTGCACTGCCCAGGCCGGCTTTTTGCTAGTTAATTCCGGGTCTTGAAAAACTGTTTGTCTGGCAATGACATAGATGTCATTGTCATGCAGTTTTTTTATTAAGCCAGGCACATCTTTAATCAAATCGCGGCTGTTTTTCAGTTCTTTGACCAGATCAACCTGGCTGTCATAAGCAATCACTCCAGAATAATCTTTAATATCTATAACGACTGCATTTAAGGCGCTATTTTTCATGAAATTTATGAAATAATCTATTTTATCAGGCAAGCTAGCTGTGTAAGAGGTTAAATAAATACCCTTCACTTCCCTTTCTGCTGGCTTGGCTCTTTTTATTTCTTTGACTTTTTCTAAAATTGGCACATTAAGAGCTTTGTCCATGGGCTGGTAATTTGTCTGGGCAAAAATTTCTGTTTTTTTATAAAAGATATAAAAAAGCGTGATGGAAATAACACAAACTAAGACAATATTAACCAAAATTAAAAATAATTTACGCATAATTATGAATTGGTATTTAATCCCTTATCTTGATTAATGTTAATGGCTTTGGGTATTTCTGGAAAATCCTGGATTGAATTAATGACAGGGTCTACTTTATACTCAGTAAAATAATAGTTTTCTAGCTTATTTACTGACTTTTGCCAATTATCACCATAAATTTTTAAAAGCATATCTTCATTGGCAAAAGGCCTAATCTCTCCATTTTTAATCACCATATAAATATGAGGATCCGTGGGTGTTTCCATCAGAGTGCCAGGCCGGAAAGTGACATTACCACCTAAAGGCGTCTGATAGAGCGTATTTAAGTCAGCTATTTTTAAATTTACTGTTAAAAAATCATTATACCAGGAGCGGTAAACTTCAATGCTTGGGAAAATATATCTTTTGCCATCAGCAGCGTAATAATACAAATCATTATTTTGGCTGCGCACGACTTTAAAATATTCCTTATTGTCAGGTTTATAATTTTTATAATTTTCCACTTGGGCTTTGGCCCTGGCAATTTGCTTGTCTAAATTATTCTTATCACGCGTGAGTATGGTCAGGATTCCTATAATTATTACAACCAAAACAAGCATGACTAAACCAAATATTTTTAAGAATTTTTTCATATTTTTTAGTTAAAATCATTTTTTTAGGTCTAGTTGAAATCTTTAAATAGTTTAGCAAATATCCAGAAAAAATAAAACCCCGCGCAAAACGGGGCTTTTAAGAAAAATCATTATTTTTTCTTAAGTTCAAGCTCACTTTTAACTGTTTCAATATTTATCCATTTTTCTAATTTTCTAATATCAGCCAAAAGTTCACTGCGGGTTTTGGCACACAAGGTAAAGCCAACAATAAAAGTGTGGCCATGTTTGGAAAGACCGGCATAATCGCCCACCTTCTTCTCCTGTCGGAATTTAACCAATGATTTTAAGGCCTGGGCCTTTTTTAAGCCATTGATAGCTTTAATTTTGCCAGCTTTATGCGGCCAAAATTTTATAAAAACCGTCTGCATTTCCCTGGTCTTTTTCAAAATTGGCTTTTTGCCCAAGTGAATTAAAAAATCATTTAAATTATGGCGGATGCCAAATGAAAAGTAAAGAAGCTCTTCGCGAAAGCCCCCAGTTCGGCTAGCCAGTTCAATCACTTTCCAGCCCTTGGGAGTTTTCATTAGTTCGCAATGAACAGTGCAAGAGCGCAACCCAACAGCATGAGTGGCTTTTAAAACAACAGCTTGGGCTTTGGCTTCCTCTTCTTTGGCTAAAACCGAGGGCGTAATTTGCGTGTACATGAATAGATCATCATAGCCAGCATCCTTGCCGGTTTTTATTTCAATAATCGGAGTATAAAACATTTTGCCGTAAGAATTAACATAGCCATCAATAGAATACATTTGGCCCTCCATTAGTTGCTCTACAATAATTTTTGGCTCGGTTTCCGCAAAATCCTTTTTGTAGAGTGACTTAATTTTTCTAAAAGCATCTTCTAGATTTTTAAATAATTCTTCTTTGTCATAGCAGGTAATGACCAGTTTGCTTTTGGATAAATTGGTTGGTTTGATAACGCAGGGAAAACCAACTTCTTCGTTTATTTTTTTGATGATCACATCAGTAATTTTTATTACTCTGATGAATTTTGGCGTGATCTGGGGAAAATATCTTTTGAAGGCCTTACGCATTTCCAGCTTATCATTAGCCACTAAAATAGAATGTGAAGTCGGATTTTTCAAATAGGGAAAAAGTTCTACCACTCTCGCATATAAAGGCATGGGCGCTTCATATTTACAATTAGTGATAGCGATTTGGCTATGGTAAGGCACCAGAGCTTTTTCAATCAATTCGATTTTATCAATTTGGCAGCGGATGATTTGAGTCAGATTTTTGGCAACCTTTTCCGGTATTTTGCGCTTTAATCTGGTTAATAAAAACATCCTAAATTTTTGGTTCGTAACTTTCTCAAGCTGTTTAACGCTTTCCAGTATGGCAAAGGAAACAGTGCCAATAAATAAGATAATATTTTTTTCATTTTTTAGATCTTTGCCATTGGGCATATGTTCAAAATAAGAAACTTAAAAAGATAAGTATGGAAGATCTTCTCTTCTGATTTGTTTATAAATTTAATATTTTCATATTTAATATCATTCAAATTATAACATGGAATACCGGCGGTTTGTCTAAATTTTGTCAAGACATGTCGTTCACACAGTCGCTCGCGAGCGACGTGTGTTCGCGAACGACATGTCAAGCAGCTCATTGCTATCTGGAAAATTACGAAAATTAAGTTAGATATCAAATTTCTTATAAATGTACTTTTTTACAATTTCAACTATAAAGAAATACATCAGTGCCAGAATAATAATTACGCCTGCTTGCCAATATTGTAAAAGTCCAAAGCTGAAATAATTGCGGATATTGGTAAATAAAATTAGGATAACTAATATAGTTGTAATAATTGAAGCATAAGACAACATTTTGCTTGGCTTGCTTTGCCAGAACCACTTTTTGGTGCGGATAACAAAGATTAACAAGACCTCGGTTAAATAAGATTGCCAAAACCAGCCGGCCTGGAAAACCGCCATGGGAGCATTCATGATGAAAATTAAAAAGGCAAAGGTGACATAATCCATCAAGGAAGATAATAAACCAAAATAATTCATTGATTGCCTGATTTTTTTAATATCCCATTGTTTGGGTTTTTTTAAATATTCCTCGTCTACTTCATCAGTGGCAATAGCTAACATCGGCATATCGCTGAAAAAATTCAATAAAATTATTTGGGCTGGCAGCATTGGAATAAAAGGCAAAAATAGTGAGGCGCCAACCACGGTAAACATATTACCATAGTTTGAGCTGATTGTGCATAAGATATATTTTAAGGTATTGCCAAAAGTTTTGCGGCCTTCTTTGATACCTTCGGTTAGAACTTTTAAACTTTTTTTAAGCAAAATAACATCAGCGGCTTCTTTGGCTACATCAACTGCAGTATCAACAGATATGCCGACATCAGCCGCTCTTAAAGCCGGGGCATCATTAACCCCGTCTCCTAAAAAAGCCACATTGTGCCCAGCTTCTTTTAAAGCCTTAACAATTCTTAATTTATGTTCAGGCGTGACTTTGGCAAAAATATCAATATCATAAACTATTTTATTTAATTTTTCAGCGCTCATCTGGTCGATTTCAGAACCTAAAAGCAATCGGGTAAAATTCAGGCCTATTTCTTGGCAGAGGCGTTTAGCTGCCAAATCATTGTCGCCAGTTAAAATTTTTATGCTAACGCCCAAATCATTAAAAATACGAATTGATTCCGCTGCTGTTTTTTTAGGCGGATCAATAAAAACCAAAGCACCTAGCAGAATTAAGTTTTTTTCATCCTTTATGGAATATTTTTCCTTGACAGCAATTTCTTTTTTTGCCAGCAAGATCAAACGAAATCCATCCTCTTCTAACTTAGAAATTTTATTTTCAATTGAACTTAAATGCTTACTTATATTTTCTATTTTATTATTAATCAAAATAGAATCGCAGATATCAAGCATTTCTTCGGCCGCGCCTTTGCAGACTAATTCTCTCTTGCCAGCTTTGGCCAAAATTACACTCATCCGGCGACGATAAAAATCAAAGGGCAGACTGTCAATTATCTTATAGCCGTTTTTATGGTTTAAATATTTCTGGCTATAATCATAAATAGCTTTATCTAAAGGATTGGCTGCGAGATTTTTTTCTAAGGCATAAGAATTGCACAAACTGCTGAAAAGCAAAATATCATTGTTTTTTTTATCAACAAAATCAAAATAATTTTTCAACTCAATTTTCCCTTCTGTTAAGGTTCCTGTTTTATCTGTACAAATTACATCGGCATTGCCTAGATTTTCTATAGCCATTAAACGTTTGACAATTACTTGCTTTTGCGCCATTTTTCTGGCACCGCGTGAAAGATTAATAGTAATTATGATAGGAAGCAATTCTGGCGATATCCCTACGGCAATAGCCAATGAAAAAAGCAGTGCTTCTAACCAGTTGCCTTTAAAAATGGCCAAAATCAAAAAAACAAGAAAAGAAAAGAATATTATTATCCTAAATAAAAAATAACCAAAATCAGCAATACCTTTTTGAAATTCTGATTGCGGTTCCACTTCAGTTATAAGTTTAGCTGTTTGGCCCAAAAAAGTGTTTTGACCAATTGCGACTACAATGCCCTTGCCATTGCCTTGGACAATATGACTGCCAGCAAAAGCTAAATTAGCGGCTTCTAATGGCTGCAAACAAGTTTTTAAACTATCAGAATTTTTTTCAACCGGAAAAGATTCTCCGCTTAAGACAGATTGATTAATAGCTAGATCATGAGTTTCAACCAAACGCAAATCCGCTGGTACTATTGATGTTACCTGCAATAAAACCACATCGCCTATTACCAATTCAGTAGCATTAATTTGTTTTATTTTTCCTTCTCGGATGACTGTAGTCCGTAAAGACACTTTGTTTTTCAAAGTCTCCATAATTTTTTCCGAATGATATTCCTGGATAAATGCTAAAACCGCAGACATAAAAACCATCACAAAAATAATGATGGTTGAGATATACTGGCCTAAAAATCCGGAAATTAAAGTCGCAATTAAAAGAATTACAATCAGCGGATTTTTAAACTGTAAAAAAAAGATTTCCCAAGCCGGCCTTTTTTTTTGGCCGACCATTTCATTCGTACCATACAAGTTTTGGCGCCTTTTTATTTCCTTTGCATTTAAACCTTTTGAATCAGTTTTTAAAACGCGATAAACGTGTTCTGGCTGAAAATCAATATATTTTAGGATATCATTATTGGACATAAATTTGATTCTATTATAGCAAATTTTCAAATTAAAATAAAAAAGAAGAGAAATTTATTCCCTTCTTTTAATCTATTATTCTTTATTTATTTAAATTGAATGATGCCCTGACTATAGCTGTAACTTTTTTATCAACAGAACTCGTGTCATAAAAGCCATAATCTGAAATTTCCGTGGAATTAACAGAAGTTACCTGAAATACGCCAGTGCCAGCAGAAATAAGATTGCCTAAATTTGCTCCAGTACTAGTGGCAATTCTGGCGGCTCTTTCCCGGGCATTTTTGGTGGCTTCTGAAATTAAATCCATTTTTAAATCAGCCAGCTTATTATAATAATATTCTACGCTTTTGCTTTCAAAAATAATACCCTGGTCAATAAAATAGCCAGCAGCTTCTTGGGTCAATTTAGTAACTTTATCAATTTCCGAAGATTCTATTAAGATTGTTTGCTGTAAAGTATAGCCCGATAGATTATTACCGCCGCAAGTTTGTTTGCCGTATTGGTCATACATAACATTATTGGAACTGTCGCAGACAGGGCTAATGGTTATTGTTTGGACAGTAATTTCATCATTCTTAATACCACTATCATTAAATTTTTTTAAAATTGTATCCAAATCAGCTTTCATTTGGCTGCTGCCTTCTTTTAATAATTCTGGCGTAGTTGTGCGGGAAAAATTTGAGGACCATTTAACAATATCTGATTTAACAATTTTTTCAGCCGAGCCAGTGACGGAAATGGAAAAATTAAGGGCCTTAACCTTATAAATCATAGCGCTTACCCAAAAAGTACTGGCAAATAAACTGGCGCCTAAAATAAGTGCCATTATAACCAGAGCCAAACCCGATTTTTTGCATTTAGATTGGATTTCTTCCATAAGTTTTTAAATTAATTATTTATAATAATTAATAATATTTCAGAATTTTAAAAATTGAATAGGTTTGCAATAAAATAAAGACTGACTGCAAAAATAACGATGTGAAGTATAGTTATATTTATGATGGCTGAAATAAAAATTATTATTCATATTTTTATGACCAACGAGCTTACTTTTATTTTTCGTATATAAATCGAGCAATAAAATAGATTGCAGTCGCTGCAAATAACACCCACCAAAGCCACAAAAGACCTACAAGGTAATTATAAAAATATAAGCCTAATATAATACCCAGTGAAAGCAGGCAAATTTTTATTAAACTCACCTCCCACCACTGAAATGTCCAGGTTCTAAAAATTTTCATAGTTTTTTAATTAAGGTTATTGATAAAGGTGTTTTAATGGCTCCACATCGTGAATGACATTATAACTATATTTAAACAATCAATTTTAAAGTCCAAGTGCTTTTAGCTTCTCTTGAATAAGAGCTGAGCCCTTCGATTCTCTAGGAAATGACCCTTTTTCATCAGTAAAAGAAATTTCTTTAGCTGGATGATTAACTTTTTTGGGGAACCATGAAGTAATTTTTTGTATATCTGTAAATGGAGGTGATTGAAATATCTTTTTAATAGTTTCAAGATCTTTCCCAATAAGAGAATCAGCTTTTTCTGAGATGAT
>JAPLYF010000063.1 GCA_026395675.1 Candidatus Parcubacteria bacterium | reverse complement strand
TTGGTAAATAAATAGCCAGACATATCTTTTCTAACATCCAGATATTTTTTCAACCAATGCTTGGCTTGATTGGAGAGAAAAACCACGCGCAGTTTTGAACCCTTGCCGCGCACTGTAAATTCTTCTTTATTTAAATTAATAGCATCTTTTTTTAAATTAGCTAATTCAGAAACACGCAGGCCAGTGGAAAATAAGGTTTCTAAAATCGCTTTATCGCGGTATTTAATTATTTCCGGCTGTTCAATTTTTAGCGGACCCTCTAAAAAGTTTTCCAAATCACTACCTTCTAAAAATTCAATCTGGCGGTCAGGCATTTTGGCCAGTTCAATTTTTTCCGGCGCCAAGGTTTTAATATCGCGCTTGGCCAAATACTTTAAAAATGTACGCAGAGCAATCAAATGGTAATTTTGCGTATTCTTTTTTAAGGATTGTCCTGCCCGATCTTTTAGACGGTTTAACCACAAGCGATAATTACGCACTAAATCCTGTTCAATCTGGCCTGGCTCTTTAATTTTTGCCCAAGCAAAAAAACGCTTGAGGTAAAATTGGTAATTCCCAATTGTTTTTGGCGAGCGTCCTTTTTCAATTTCTAAATACTCCAGAAATTCTTTGGTCAATTGTTCTAATTTGGTCATAAGATAAATAAGGGATAGAAGAGCGATAGGAGCTATAGGGGAAAAAGTGAAAAAGGGAAATTGCGCCCATCTTCCCTTATCGCTCCTCTAGCTCTTATTCCACCCCTTACATAATTGTACGACACTATGATTTTTTTGACAAATAAAAAAAGCACTGTCATCCAGAGTATAGCAAAGGATCTAGTACTCTGATGTAATAGATTCCTCACATGTATTCGGAATGACAGCGCTTTTTTATTTTATGGTTTTCCAAAGATATTTAATCAATTCTTTTTGCGAATCCGCAATATCCTGGTCTTCAATAATTACGCCAGCCAAGGATTTAAAAGAAATCATGGCAACCTTATTGCCTGAAACTAATTGATCTATTGAGACCTTAAAATCAGCTGGTAAAAATTTAATTTTAGTAACACCTTTTCTATAAATCTCTTCTTTCACAGATTTTTTAGCCAAAGGCGTTAGTTTGATTAAATCATAGAGTATGCCTCCAGCGTTTTTTATTATCTCAAAAAATTGTTCATTTTCCTTTTCCGTAAAAACAGTTAAAAAATCATCAAAGGAAAAAATAGAATAAACTTTTTTTGATGTCTTCAGCATTTCTTCATAAATATTTCTAAGCCCTTCTTTGCCTTCAAAAAATCTGACTTTGGGCTGGCTGGGTTTGGCTAAAAATAATGCCTCTAAGTTTGGCAAAATTTTCTCAAAATTTTGTTTTTTCTTTTCTAAGAAATTTAAAATTTGTTTAGGATTAATAGCTTTATAAAAAACTCTTTTGCCAGCAGGGACTTTTAGAACAAGTCCTTTTTTGATTAATTCTTCAATTAAGTAATAAGTTGTCGGCCTCTTTATTTTGGCGCGTTTGGCAATGTTAGAAATAGAAGCTGGCCCAATTTCCAAAATAGCCAGAAAGGTTTTGGCTTCACTGGGCTTTAAGTCCAGATTTTGTAATTGGTCTAGGATTTCCATATATTCGCAATTGCTCATGCTTTACGGAGTTCACCCTTTAGGGTTTTATAATTCCCATAAAAGACTAAAGTCTGAATTCCTTGCCGCATGAGCAATTGTTTTAACCCTATCACTCTTCACGAAAAATGTCAATAATTTTATCAACTTTTTAACTCGCAAAATGTAAATTTGTGCGTATTTTAGCTATATTAATACTAATTTTCGTCATATTTATTGACGTAATTTAGGATTTTGATTAT
>JAPLYF010000062.1 GCA_026395675.1 Candidatus Parcubacteria bacterium | reverse complement strand
AAAATGACTTGGCGAGAGATTATTCAAAAAAAGACAAGTAATATTTTCAAATTCGCTTAGATTTTGGCTAAATTTCTTGGCTTCTGAAATAAAGGGAAATATTATTAAAATCTGCTTATTTTTATTAAGAACATTTTTAATTAAATTTAGATAGGCCTGGATTTTATTGTCAAAATTATAATAACGCAATAAAACCGGTTTAGTCGCATTATAAAAAGGAATTTTATCCTGATTAATTTTTGGAAACTGAAAATTTTTATTAACCAACACTAAGTTCATTTCTGCATTTTTTTCAGTACGTTTGGAAATAGTTGGCAAAAACATTTTCAAAATTACTCCCGCTGAAACAAAATATTTTTCAGCCAAAATTTCTATAAATTTAATCTGCCAGGGCGCTAAAACAAAGGGGGGATCAATTATTTTACTTATACTTTTTAACTTTTCACTTTCAAACTTTGAACTTTCAACTAAATCTAAAATAACCCCTTTGATTAATTTGTTTCTAAAGGGGATTTCCACGAGTTGTCCGATTTTGACCTGATTCTGAAATTCCTGAGGGATATTATAGTCAAAATAATTCAGGTTTCTTTTTAAACGAAGCAGTGGTATTATTTGCGCAATTTTTTCTGCCATTTAATTAAGGTTACTAATATACTAATATTTACCAATAATACTAATTAGAACTGGCGAAAATATTAGTATAATTAGTATTAAATTCGTAAATTAGCATCGTCATTATTCTTCATGCCTTTTGACTGTAAATTTATATACATGGAAATTTTCAACCAAGGGGTCAATACCGGCTTTTTGGCTGGCAATGGAAATCTGATCTTCTACTGTGTCCACGCCTTCCAGGTCTGGCAAAAGCAAACCAGTTCTTAAGCCGTCTTCTGACTTAACCACCACACCGAACTTTTTCGCATTAAGCTGGTTTATCTCTTCATCTTCAATTCTAACTGGCTCTGCCAGAATATCAATGGTAATTTTTAAATCTTTTAATTCACTAACATGCACTGGCAAAAAGCGGTGATCCCGGGTGGCAGCCGAAATCGTATTCTGGATTATTTCATCTGCAATATTTTCATAAACAGGTAAAAATGTGCCAATGCAGCCGCGCAATTCGCCCTTGTTTTTAAAACAAATAAAAACACCGGCTCTTTTATTTAGCATTTCTGCTGGCAAATCTTCAGGCACTTCAATAGTTTTCTTAGTCAAAAGATAATGCTTGATTGTTTCTTTGGCTAATTTAATGTAGGGATCCATATTTATAATATAGCATAAAAAATCTCCTTATTTAAGGCCGAAGAAGCGATTGGCCAATCGCTTCTTCGGCAACGAGATGTTATAAATTTTAAAATTTTATAACGTGCTTTAAATTTACATGCCAGATTGACTTTTCTATTATATATGTTAAGGTGGAGCTACACTAACAGGGGTCGATGGACTCCCTTGATACGGTGAGAGCGAAACCCCGCACCGACCAGCACCGCGGGTCTGGTGCGGGGTAAAAACAAATCCAAAATAGGCACGAAGTGCCAAAGGAGGAAATCATGCAAAAGCCAATTGAAAGTTTAAAATCACTAAGATTGGAGGCCGAAGACATCTGTAAAAGTTTTCATAAACCAACTCCTGATATAAAACGGAGAAAATGGCGAAGGCGAAGAATTATTAAAAACCTTCAGCCTGCCCCTGTTGGCAAATTTTGTCAAGCAATTCTCGATGAAAATAAAAAAAATCTTCCGTATATTGGAGAATTGCTCACTGACATAGTTCGCGCTAAAGGCATTCGATTCTCCTTAAAAATTTTAAAGGAGTTGCGAAAACGTCCTTTGACTTCAAAATTAAATGCAGCAATTTATCGACTGAAAGCAAAAAATAAGCATTGCGGCTCATTTGAGAAAACTTACAATAATAAAGGAATAAAAAAGTTAGAAGAAGAAAAGAAACAAATATTCCAGGAGCGAGCGTTTTTACTTTTAAATGTAAAGACCGCCATAATTGACTATCTTGGATTCAAACTTGAATCTGGCAAAGACAGAGTAATGATCCGCGAACTCAAAAAAATATCGGCTTTCTAAAAAAACCAAATCAAATCTAAATAACTCTCCCTAACCGGAGAGTTCTTTTTTTATTTAATAGTCGGAATGACACACTTCAGTGTGTTACCGACAAAGGTAACAGGCTAAAGCCTGTCATTCCGTTACCTGTGAAATTTACATCAATTTAAAATTCGCTACCAAATAGCCCACGCCAAAAGGCCCTTCATAGGATAAAACATCAACCTCATATTTATATTCCTCAATAATTCCCAATAAAATTAAAAATGAGCGCAAGCCGCATTCAGCTGCTTCGTCAATCAATTTCTGGTCCATTTTCAAAATGCCGCGCAAATCATTGCGTTTTAAAAGCGCTACAAATTTACTATCAAATTCAGCCCCTTTAGGCGAATACCCGGCTGGCGCGTCTTTGGTTAAAACATGCGACATATCCCCGGAAGCAATCACAGCCACACGCTTCTGGCTTTTGACCAGTTCCTTTTTTAAAAGCTGGCCAAACTGGAAATGCTTTTCATAATCTAATAGGGAATAGGAAATTGGGATAATCTCAATGTTTTTCAAATGCTTGGTCAAATAATAAAGCGGCACAGCTGCGCCATGATCTAATCTGTCACTACTGGTTAAAGTCAAAGAAAAATTATTGCCGACTCGTTCTTTTAATTGCAAAACCAAAAGCGGACTGCTTTTAAATTCCATTTTCGTGGTAAAATCACCAAAGTCCTCAAAATCAGCAGTATATTTTGAATTCAGATTCAAACAAAAAGCATCGGGAATAATCTCGCCATGCGGGGAAATTACTAAAATCACTTCCGGCTTACTGGCGTATAATTCTACTTCCAAGTCCTTCATGGCTTTAACAGTATTTTTAATTTTATCTATATTGTCCTTGCCGATTGTCGGAATCAGGATGGGCGGGTGAGGACAAATAGCGCTGAAAACAATCATAGGGTTTATTGTTGATATTTATTTTATATGATTATATTATATAAATCGGTTTAATTACTGGATTTACCTCTTTAGAGGTTTATTGAAATTCAGCTAAAAGTCTTCCACCTCCGCTAAAGCTTCGGCGGACAAGAAAGACTTAACTCCTTAAAAATTTTCCTTTTTGTAAATTTGTATAATAATTTGTAGTTTCGTAGGCCTATTGCGTGGCTATCTTGGCCCGGCTTGGGATGACTAAATCCAAATCATCGCCTTGCGGGTGCAAACTAAAAACCTTGTCATTAACCGTAATCACATCAGACCAGTTATAACCCAGCTGCTTAAACGTGCTTTCATTGGCAATCCAGCGATGAGAGCCGTTGGAAATAACATAGACCTTTGAATCTTCTGCCAGTTTAATTAAAGTGCCGTCTTTCAAACGCACTCCATTGGCAGCCGTAATATATTTATCTAATTCTTCCGGGCTGACTTTGGTCAGCTTGTAATTTTTATAATTTAAGGCCAGGATTTCTTTTGACCAGACCGGATATTTAATGCCGTCTTCAACATAATATACGCCTCCGGTTGTTTTATCCTGCAAGAGAGCGCCTTGCGGATAAACGCTTTCCAGGGTTATTTTGCGTCCGTCCTGGTAATAAGATAATTCTTCAGCCGTGACCGCTATAACCTCATCTTTATTATAGCCAATAGTGCGGAAAACTTCATCTGATTCAATTTCCTTTTTCTCGTCATTAACAATTAAATAAATTTTGCCTTCAGGCGATTGCAAGAGGGAGTAATTGGCATATTTAATGGGATAACCGATTTCATATCTTTGCAAATCATTTTTGGAAACATCTATTATTTTATTGCCGCTAAAACGCGATAACAAAGCGGCTTTTGACCAAAAAGGCCTTTTCTGCCCGTTATCAATCAGCCAAATTTCGTCAGTATTTTCCTGGCGCAAGAGCGAGCCGTCTGGAAAGGTCTTGGCAAACCAGCGGTTCCAAACATTCCAGAAATTAAAATTGCCGTGCAAATGAGGCGTGTAATTGTATAAATTAGCCGTGGCTTGGCTGGCTGGCAAAACATCCTGGCCATCAACCGAGCATAATTTCCCAATTTTAAAATTAAATTCATTGGGGTGGTCATAATAATATCTGATCCGATAAGTGGCCCTGTCAACCTGAGTGCCAAAGCCCTTAAACATGGCAATTTGCGGATCATCTGAACTGCAGGAATCACACATGGCATAACCCATGGCCCAGTCAAAATCGCGCTGCAATGGAGTTGGATCAGTAATTAAACTCTGCTCTTTTTGCAAAGTGGCCAAGATCCATTTGGGATTAATTTTATAGGCCTGGCTAGCATTATAAATTATTTCAGCGGCTGAGCGATTTACCCCGCTATAATCAGGGGCCTGATAATTTTTCAAAATCCCGTCCTGATTATTTAAAAATTCCTGAATATCCTGCATATTCATGGTGTCATATTCCAACATGTCACTGTCGGAAATAATATCATTGGGGTCAAAATCAAAAGCCAGCGCTGGTTTTATGGCTAAAATAGGGAATAAAAGAAAACTAAAAAATATTAAAATT
Organism: Candidatus Parcubacteria bacterium; assembly: GCA_026395675.1. GTDB lineage: Bacteria > Patescibacteriota > Patescibacteriia > CAIXNZ01 > CAIXNZ01 > JAPLYF01. The sequence goes on along the minus strand of JAPLYF010000062.1, from coordinate 3,161 downwards.
GTGAGAATTTTATGTTTAATCATATTCTAATCTTAGCATATAAAATCCTTTATTTCAAATCAAAATAAACCGTGGTCTTGACAAGATTTTAAAAATATGCTATCATAATTAACATATAGAATTGTGGGGAATTTCATGCAAAAAGGAGAACCTTCCAAAACGCGAAAAGCGGCTCTCGGAAAAAGCCATTGCGCCGGGGATTCGATAATATCATCCGACGCAAGGCTGCTAAACGCCTTTGAAAAGGCGATTGCTCCGGTGGTCGATAATACCATCCGGCGCAAGGGACACAAAACGTCTCGGAGAAAGCGATTGCCCCGGCGGTTCGATAATAACCAGCCGGCGCGTAAAAATCGCTGTATAAAAAGCACGAAGAAATTCGTGCGCGGAAAGAACCAGCTCCTCATAAATGAGGGCGCCATGGGAATTGAGTAGTTCTGGATTTGTTACTCATGAGCGCCGAGCTGGAAAGGGACTTGACGAACAGAACGCCGGGCATGGAATGTGCCGGCGACTAAAAACAGTGAGGAAAGAAAAAAGACGAATCGAGGGCCCGACGCGAAAAGGAGCCAGCCCTTCGCGGAGAGCCGTGGGAATTGAATAGTTCTGGATTTGTTAACCCATGACCGCACCGCGCCTCTTGCTGGCAAGGAAGGATTAGTATCCCCACAACCCCGGCCCCGTTAAAAGCACCTGAAAGGTCAACTTTTAACGGGGCCAATTAATTTTGTAAAATATTGACCCAGCCCTTTGCGAAGAGCTGGGTTGACAAAAACAATTATATTTGATAGCTTTAACTAAAATCCATTAAGGAGGTAAAAAATGGAAGGTGAAGGGAAGCGAGTGAAAAAAAATGAAACCGAATCTACCTTTATCCTTGAGGGAGTGCCGCTGATCATTGACTGGGAAAAACCAGAAAATATTATTGGCATTCAAGCCGTTCGCATGGAAAGCAGCGATGCTGTTGAAACAATAAAGAAATTGACCAATGACGGTTATCATCCGGAAAAAACCCTGATCCTGCTCGGTATGAGCACCAAATTCCCCCAGACAAACTTTCACAAGATCGTAACCATTTTTGTCAAAAGACAACAATAAATCATCTTGCAATAACAAAACCGCTTGGCCTCTGCCAGCGGTTTTTTAGTTGACAAATAATTAAATTTATGCTAATATAAAATATTACTTTTTAAGGCACGAGGTGCCGAAGGAGGTCTTTAACAATTATGAATATAAGTTTTAGCAGACTTGGTGATCTTTTTGTGGCAAATCTCAAAGCCAATTCAAAAATTTACGGCATGGGTGATTCAAGACGCATGTCAATTGGCAATATGATTCGTGTTCACCAAAAATTACTGAACATCAGAATCATTGAACAAGCTAAAATAAAAAGGTCCTTTTGGCAAGCATTAGCCTGCTTTTTATGGCGAGAGAAAATACTGACAGAAATTATTGTCATCAAAGAAAAGCAGATCTCTGTCCAGCTTAAAGATAACCCTAAAATAATCGGCTATGGCAAGTCAATTGATGATGCCGTGGGCAGTCTGATAATTGACAATGATTTAAGTATTACGCTTAATCCTCAAAGGGTAAATGAAAATGAAATGAATTATTTTGCCTCTTTCCAGGCCAAAAAAGTGCCTGCAAACTGATTCTAAAAGCCGTCCCGCGCGCGGGACGGCTTTTTTTAATCTTGACAAAAATAAACAGCTTTGCTAAGTTTAAGAAACAAAAATAAAGGAGGTAAGTGCATGAGCAAAATGATTGATGAAGCTAAATTTGCCGAAATTTTGAAAGAGAATTTAGGAGCCTCTTATCCGAGAGCCCTGACTATTTTCCAAAATTATGGGGCAGCATTAGCTTATGACGTGACCAATGTTTTAATCTACGCCATTGAACAAAACAAAACTGAGGAGGTTTTAAATATTTTAGAAAAGCATTGGCAGGAACATTTGCAGTATCAGCATCCAGAGGCAAGAGGCCAAATTGCCAGAGGGGGAGTTAATCCAACTGAAAGAATGTTCATCCAAATCTGCGATAAAACTTTAGGGCTTAAACCCAATAAATAACAGCAAACAAAAATCGCCCCGGGATTTCCAAGGCGATTTTTTTATTTCAGTTTATTTAAAAACCACTTTATCCTTATCCACATCAACCTTAACCTTTTGTCCTTCTTTAATCTTACCTTCAATTATCTGCATAGCCAAATCATCAAGGATCTGACTTTGAATTACGCGTTTAAGAGGGCGAGCGCCAAATTGGGGATCAAAGCCTTTATTAGCCAGATATTCTTCTAAATTTTTAGTAAATTCTAATTTAATCTTTTTATCTGCCAACCGCTCTTTGACAATTTCTAATTGCAATTCAATGATTTTTTCAATTTCCTTTTTACCCAAGGGATGGAAAATAATAATTTCATCAAGACGATTAATAAATTCCGGCTTAAAATGCGCTTTCAGAGCCTCATATACACGCTCTCTCATCTTTTCCTCGTCAACTTTTTGCTCTACCTTCAGTGCCTTATCTTCAAAGCCAAGCGAAACCTCTTTGAGAAGCTGATTGCCTAAATTTGAAGTCATGATAATAATTGTGTTTTTAAAATTAACCGCTCTGCCTTTGGCATCAGTCAGACGTCCGTCATCAAGAAGTTGTAACAAAATATTAAAGACCTCTGGATGGGCTTTTTCAATTTCATCAAAAAGCACTACGGAATAAGGCCTGCGCCTGACTTGTTCAGTCAATTGCCCGCCTTCTTCATAGCCAATATAGCCCGGGGGAGAACCAATAAATTTGGAAATAGAATGTTTTTCCATGTATTCTGACATGTCCACGCGGATCATGGCATTTTCATCATTAAACATAAATTCAGCCAAGGCCTTGGCTAATTCTGTTTTACCAACGCCAGTCGGGCCTAAAAAGATAAATGAACCAATAGGCCTGTTTTCTTCAGACACGCCAGCGCGCGAACGCCTGATCGCGTTGGCTACAGCGGAAATCGCTTCCTGCTGGCCAACCACGCGCTTTTTAAGCTCATCCTCAGCATGGGCTAATTTGGACATTTCTGACTCTAACATTTTAGAAACAGGTATGCCGGTCCAGCGCGAAACTACCTGGGCAATATCTTCTTCTGTCACTTCTTCTTTTAAAATTTTATGGTCTTT
>JAPLYF010000011.1 GCA_026395675.1 Candidatus Parcubacteria bacterium | reverse complement strand
CTTTGCCGATTAAATTGAATTGATCGGCCTCGCCATATTGTTCTAAGTCAAACCTTAAATCTGAATTATCGCCCTTTTTTAAACTGATCCGTTTTATTAAATCAGTTAGCTGATCATAGCTCATTAGTCCACCTCCTTGATTGATAAAAAGAACAAACTGTTCTGACTATAAATTAGCAGATTTGTTTATTTTGTCAAGGTTGATTATTTTAGTTTAATATGCTAAAATTTTAACATTATGAAAGAATTGCTTAAAAAATTAATACCCAAACCTTTAATTTTAGAATTCCATAAAGCAGAGTCGGTTTTAGCTAATTATCGTTATGGCTTTCCTTCCAGGAAATTGATCGTGATTGGCGTGACCGGCACAAATGGTAAATCAACGACCTGCAATTTAATTGCCAAAGTTTTGGAATATAATGGGGCCAAAGTCGGGCTGATGACCACGGTTAATTTTAAAATCGCTGATCAGGAATGGATAAATGATACGCATATGACCATGCAGGGCAGGTTTAAATTGCAAAAAATGTTAAGACAGATGGTTAAAGTAGGTTGTAAGTATGCGGTGGTGGAAACTTCTTCAGAAGGCATTATGCAATGCCGCAATTGGGGCATTAATTATGATGTGGCAGTCATTTCTAATTTAACGCCAGAACATATTGAAGCCCATGGCTCTTTTGAAAATTATAAAAAAGCCAAAGGCGAACTTTTTGCCTGCATAAGCAAATTCCCACACAAAAAGATTAATGGCCAAGAAATTTTAAAGGCCTTGGTGGTTAATTTGGATGACCAGCACTGGCAATATTATTTTAATTTTCCGGCTGATAAAAAATATTGCTATGCTATTGATTTTGTGAGCAAATTGCCAGAAGCAGAAGTTTTAAAAGCAGGGGATATCAGCCTTTCAATTAATGGTACGTTTTTTAGAATTGGCACCACAGATTTTAAAACAAATTTAATCGGCAAGTTTAATATTTATAATTGCCTGGCTGCAATTTGCGTTGTTAAACATTTTGGCTTAAATATGGAGCAATGCAAACAGGCCTTGTCCAAAGTGACTGGCGTGCCAGGCAGAATGGAATTGATTGATGAGGACCAGAATTTTACTGTTTTGGTTGATTATGCTCATGATGCGGCTTCGTTTGAAGGTTTGTTTAACACCTTGAAAATGTTTGAGAAAAATCGCATCATCCATGTTTTTGGTTCTGCCGGCGGAGTGCGTGATCATGTTAAGCGTCCGGTTTTGGGCAAATTATCCGGACAAAATGCTGACATTACCATTTTGACTGATGAAGATTCTTATGATGAACCAACTGAAAAGATTTTAAATGAAATTGCAGCTGGCGCGATTGAGGCAGGCAAGGTTGAAAATGAAAATTTATTTAAAATTCCTGACCGCCGTGAAGCCATTAAATTTGCTAGCCAGATGGCACAAGAAGGGGATTTAGTTTTGATTACTGGTAAAGGAACAGAGCAGAGCATTAAGTCAAATGGCCAAGAAATGCCCTGGGATGATAGGAAGGTAACGAGGGAAGTATTGAAAGAATTTTTGAGTTAATTCAGAATTTTAAAAATTTGCCTGACATTTAGTTTTAAGCTATAATAAAGATAATTTAAATTAAACTTAATTTATGGAAGAAAAAGATGTTAAACAAATTAAAGAAATTGTTGATCAGGGTTTTCAAAAAGGATTTCAACAAGAATTTCCTAATGCTTTTAAACAAGCATTTCAATTAGAATTTGGCCAAATTTGGGACAAAAATATTGCCCCTGCTTTTGATGATGTTTATCAACGTTTTGATGGGATAGAAAATCGTTTTGAAGGCGTTGAAACCAGATTGAATAGAATTGAATCCCAAATGGTAACTAAATCATATCTTGATGACAAATTAGCTGATTTGGAAGGCGGAGTAATTTCTAAACTTAGAAAAGAAGATGAAAAGGTAAATAGAATAATTTCATTATTGAAAAAGCATAAAGTTGTGCCGCAAGCAGATCTGGATGATTTGGATAACTTACAAATTTTTCCTAAAATTCAGATTTAGAGTTTTTTGATTTAGGTTAAATTATAATCGCCTTGATGGGCGATTTTTTGATTGGGAATGAAAATATATTCCCCGACGGAGGAGCGATTCGCGAATCGCTCCTTCAATGTGGGGAAAACCAATCAAAAAATCGCCCGCTTTGGCGAGGCCAGGCCCGAATAAAAAAAAGCCGCGGCTTGGTGCCGGGGCTTTTGGAATTAGTTTTTTATACTTACTTAATAGTAACAAATATATGCGGCGGTTTCCTCTACTTCAAAGACGATTGGATCATTGACTTTGATATCGCAGGATGAAATGGCTCGATATTCCTTGCCATTGATTTTGATCTTGTTGTAGGTGATGACAATGCACTCAGGTGCTTTGGCAATGCCAAAGTCATACTTGCCTGGTAAAACAATGCCTACTGTTGCATGCTTGTTATCACAGGTGATAAAGCCAAGTGATTGGACTTTTCCCTCATGATAGCTATTATGCTTTATTTTTCTTCTTTCCTTTTCTTCCATTGCTTTTTTGAGTGTTCGTTTGTAATGTGCGTGATAATAAATGCTATAACCATTATTAAACTCAATCAGATGAGGATGAGAAGGATTTCCGCCTTTATTTACAGGATCCTTTTCCCATCCTTCCCGCTCCATTTTTTCATTAATTTTTTGCAATTTTTGGAGATTATGGAATTCTTCATGATGATATTCATACTTTTCTTTCGGAATTTTCTTTGTATTTGGCTTCATTTTTTACCTCCATTAGATTTTGATTCTAAGTTAGCAGATCGGTGTTATTTTGTCAACAAAAAAAAGAGCCGCGGCGTTTTGCTTTGGCTCTTGTGAATCTTGGTTTTCGATTATTGATTGTCAAGATATTTTTTGGCTAAAATTGTCCATGTAGGATCGCCATAGCGAGTAATCTTCTCAACCAGCGGCGCCCAATATTCCAGTCTCATTCTGAATGGTTCATGGTTAAGTTCATATCCTTGTCTGAGGTTCAATTCGCATCGTGTGGGATTATTTTTTTCACACCAGATATCATGGACAGCCATTAATCGGCCGTCTTTCAACTGGACAAAGTCATTTCTTTTAAGAGTGGAGAGATCCTTAATAATATAAGGATCATATTCTGCCTGGGTAGTGTTGCAGCTGACAACTGCGCCAAGTAATAGGGTTAAAGCAATTGCTAAGAGTAGATAGGACTTCTTCATTTTTTCCTCCTTTCAAGGTTCGTTTGAGCTATATCCAAAATTAACATATTTTTTGAAATAAGTCAAGAGTTGGCGAAATGGCTAAAATTTGATAGAATTATAATAAGATTTAAGATGTAAGATATAAGATTTAAGATTATGGAAAGGTACATAATTATCCACTATGGGGAAATTGCGTTAAAGGGCGGAAATCGCAGTTTTTTTGAAAATAAGTTAATTGCCAATATTAAACTGGCCTTGATAGATTTGGGTGAAATTTGGTTTAAGCAGGTTAGTGGAAGGATTATTGTTTTAATGGAAGAGAATTATGATTGGGAATTGATTAAAGCCAAATTGCAAAAGGTTTTTGGCATTGAGTATTTTGCCTTGGCCTGGAATTCATCGCAGGATTTGAAAGAACTGGAAAAAGATTTGTATGCCTTAGTTAAAAGTAAAAAGTTTATAAAGTTTAGAGTGACTGCAAGGCGAACTAATAAAAATTTCCCTTTAAAGTCACAGGAAATTGCAGAAAAATTGGGAGCCATGGTGGTTAAGAAAATGAAGAAAAAAGTTGATTTGGAAAATTTTGATTTAAATTGTTATGTTGATATTGTGGAAAATTTTGCTTTTTTATATTTTGAAAAAATAGAATGCCGAGGCGGGTTGCCAGTGGGCGTTTCTGATAAATTGCTGTGTTTGATTTCCGGGGGCATTGATTCGCCGGTTGCGGCCAATCTAATGCAAAAAAGAGGAGCGTCGATTGTTTACATTCATTTTGATTCCTATCCTTCCACGCCAAAGGAAAATCAGGAAAAGGTTAAAGATTTGGTAAAAGTTTTGAACGAGTATCAGTTTAAGTCCAGATTATATATTGTGCCGTTTTTGGAAATCCAAAAAGAAATTTTACAAAAAGCGCCAGAAGATTACCGCGTGGTTTTTTATCGCCGCATGATGTTGCGCATTGCGAAAATGATAGCGCAAAAAGAAAATATTTTAGCATTGGTCACGGGCGAGAGCTTGGGCCAGGTGGCTTCGCAAACAGTGGAAAACATCCGTGCTATTTCTGAAGCCACTCCTTTGCCAATTTTAAGACCCTTGATTGGCTTTAATAAAGAAGAGATTGTTAATCTTGCGCGCGAGATTGGAACTTTTGAACTTTCGGCCCAGCCCTTTGGCGATTGCTGTTCGCTCTATGTGCCCAAGCATCCGGTCACACGCGCAGATTTGAACTTGATTTTGGATACTGAAAAGGATTGGGATTTTGACAGGATACTGGAAAAAGCAATTAGTAAAACAGAAATTATTAACTTTAATTCTGAAATCTGAGATCTGAGATTTGAAATAATTTCATAATTCAGAAATCAGAATTCATAACTCAAATATTATGTCCGAAGCATATTTTGCCAAAAAAATTAATCAGCGGCCAGATGAGGAAATTCTAGCTGTTTTGCATTGCCATCCCATTATTTATCTCAAGCAAATTATTGTCACGGCTGTTTTAATTTTGGTCACATTTTTTTTAATGTTTGCCTTGCTCAGTCGCGGACCCTTGGGGGTGGCGCTTTTTTTGGCTCTTTTATTAATGGGCATATTTTATGGAGGCAGAGAGTTTTATCTTTGGTATTTTAATGCTTGCATTATTACTAATCAGCGTGTTATTGATATTGACCAAAAAGGCTTTTTTAATAAAACTGTTTCAGAAATCCCTTTTGACAAAATTTTAGATATTTCCTATTCAGTCAAAGGATTTTGGCAGACGATTTTAAAATTAGGCACAATTAAAATTCAGGCGGCGGCAGCTGGCTTTTTGATTGAAAATATTAAGGAAGTCGGCAAAATCAATCAATTATTAATTGACTTAATCAGAAAACAGACAGGCAAAAAAATAGAGGTTAAAGAAGTTGAGCAATTAACTGATAAGCAAAAAGAAAAACTGACCGATGATTTTCTGAATCAGGAAGAATTGGCACAATATGCGGAATATAATCTGGCTGAATTAATTGAGGAGTATAAAGAAACCTTTGGCGACTTATCTTTAAAAAAGCTATTGGTGGAAGAATTAGAAAAATCAGATAATAAAAGTAATAAAGATAGGGGAGACGCTTTGGCCAAGACTTTGCAAGTTGATGAACAAAGTGAAGAAGAAATGGCCAATTTTAGGCAGAAAAAACTATAAAATATTTTACCCCGCACCAGACCCGCAGTGCGGTTCGGTGCGGGGTTACGCTTGCTTCATTTCCAGGGAGTCCATCTTTTCTGCCTAAGTAGGTCTGAGACTACTGCGTTAGCAAAGGCCTGGCGGCAGAGCTTCACAGATTATAAGGAAAATGATATAATTTTAACATGCAGGAAAGAAGAAAAAATAGAATATTTTTTTCTGATTTGATTTTATCAAAATTTTTTTTGATTTGCTGTTTGGTTATTTTTTTCGTAATCTTATTTGGTTTGGCCAAGGGAACCATTAAGAATCATCAGGTCAATGGCGAGGTCAAGG
>JAPLYF010000076.1 GCA_026395675.1 Candidatus Parcubacteria bacterium | reverse complement strand
CAAGCTTGTCTCGCCTACGAGGATGGAAGCTGTTTAAAAATATCGGATCCGATAAAAAACTCCCATTTAAATGTATAAATGATTTAAAAAATCGATTTTTCGATAAATTCGGCGATAAAAATCCTTATCCTAAATTCCGCTGGCAATTATCATTTTACGACCATTACATCCGCTTCCACGACGACCATTTGCGCAGGCAAAAGGACTGGGATTATCATTATGATTACACAATTTATAATCATTTAAAGCACGGTTTGCCGGAAAATTGGCAATATACAAGTTTAAATTATCCCGAATTGATTGATTATTTGGATATATAAATATGTTAAAAGAAAAATTTAAACCAATTAAATTTCCTCGCGACGAGCAAAAGCATGATGTTATAGTAGAATGGTGGTATTTTAATGGCCATTTAAAAACTAAAGATGGCAGGACTTTTTCTTATATGAATACACTCTTTGCGGCCAAGCCGGAGAAAGTGGCCATCCCTTATGCTAAAAGATTACCTTTTAAAACCTGGTATTTCGCCCATTATTTGCTGGCTGATAATGAGCAGCATAAACTTTGGAGTAAAATTGTGCCAGTTTCCTTTGTTGATAAAAAAAGTTTTACCTTGCCCTTACTTTGGGCGCAATATGACAATTCGTGCCTGCTTGAAGAAACCAAACCTTTTAATTATCATGTGGTTAATGATTTTGTTGATCTAAATTTGTATTCAATGAAAAAACCGCTTTTGATAAATAATAGAGGATTTATTGATTTGGGTGAAAAGGCAACTTATTATTACTCGTTAAGCAGGTTAAAGACAAAAGGTTTAATTAAGGCAGGGAAGAATTGGCTGGAAGTTTTCGGACTTTCCTGGATGGACCATCAATGGGCGCAGACCCCTTTTACCAAAAATGACAAATGGACCTGGTTTTCTTTGCAATTGAATAATGGTATTGATATTGTTTGTTTTGTTTATGGAGATAAGAATAAAATTTTTCACGCTACCATGCTGGATAAAAATAAACGCCAAAAAATAACTGATAATTTATTTTTAAAACCAAGATCGTCAAAATATGTTAGTCCTGATACTGGCGCGACTTATCAATTGGGTTATGAAATCTATTTGCCTGATTGGGATATAAAATTAGAAGCCGAGCCAATAAATAAAAAACAAGAAATGATTTTCGGGCCATTGAATTATTGGGAGGGGGCGATTAAAGTACAAGGAAAATATAAGGATAAAAAGGTGAGTGGCCAGGGTTTTTTAGAAATTACTGGCGTGCCCATGAGAAAAAGTTTATTTAATATTTATTTGAAAAAGTTTAATAAAGAAATTTTCAAAAGTTATAAAAATTTTATTAAGAAAATTTCAGATTAAAAATATAGGCCAAGGCGCTATGTAGTTTTAACCAAAAAATCTACCTCAAAAATTTGGAGGGAAAGATGGCCAAAGCCGAGTTTAAGGAGATGGAGCAGGCAGACGATCCATTTGAAAAATGGTTTTGTCAAATCACAAAATCAAGGGTTAAAACAGCTTTGGCATGCAGTGCGCCGTTAATCATCATATTTTTCATGTGGCTAATCTGCCGTTTAATCTGGGGTTTTTAACCAAGGGAAAAGCCGGTTCCGCGCCGCGGAATCGGCTTTTAATTTGCAGATTTATTAATCCGCTTTTATTTTTTGGCCACAATTCTGGCAGTCAAAGGTATCGCCTTTTTTTGTGATTCTATGTCCAGCATTTCTAAGCAAGCTTTGATATCGCTCGCTAAGAGCTTGTCCTTCTTCTATGATAGCAATGCTGTTTATTTTGCCGCAATTAGGGCAAGTAAGGTCTTTGGCTTCAAATTTTTCATCTGGCTCTGACATTTTTCCTCCTTTGGGTAATTAAGCTATTTGATGACCATTATCTTTTTACAGCCAGGGCATTTAACCTTATAACCGTTTCTGACGAAAATTACCCCTGCTTTTTTAAGATTTTTTCTGTCTTTTTCTGTTATGCCTTGATTTTCATGCAGGTCGCAAATCAAGATTTTTTGTCCGCAGCCTAAACACGGATGCTTTTCAAGGACAATTTGAGGATTCTTTTCCTCTTGACTCATTTTTCCCTCCTTGGGTTGGGTTGATATTAATTGAATTTAAGCAAAAAAAATGATGCTTGTCAAGGTTTTGGAAAAAACGGCTTGTGTCGGTACAATTATCGGCCGCTTTCTTGTCCGCCGAAGCAAAAGCGTAGGCGGAAGCGGCCGTACGACGGCTAAAGCCGTCGATAATGATATCGGATTATTTAAAAGACCCTGAATTGTTAAAACTGCAATTTTAAAAGGCGCTTATTGGCGCCTTTTAGGTCTTTTGAGTTTTTTAATTTTGTAAGGGGGATAACCTTAGTTTACTCCTCAGTCGGAACAAACATCGTTTGAACACGTTGGGCGTACGCTGGTGGTCACTTCTAAAAGTAAAATTAACCCACCAGTTATTTTCCCACCGGATACGATCACTTACCTTTTGCTTAATCGTTTGCCTGCGTCGTAGATCTCCTTATCGAATTTCTTTTTTGACAAGCCTGACTCTTTAAGAGCTCGTTGGTAGAATTCATCGTATGATTCATCTTCTGTGTTTTGGGGGGTAGTATTTTCTGACATTTCAAACCTCCTTTATCACATTTTGCGTTTTGTTTTTCTCTCTTTTAAGCTGCCATTTATAGCACCACCACCCCTTTGGGGTTGGAGCAGCTTTTTAAATATTTTTTGTTCTTTAGGGGTGAGTGTTATTTTTTTTCCGTATGTCTTCTCATATTCTTCCTCCCTAGGAACAAAATGGGGAAAATTTTCATCGGTACGATTCTGATTCATCTCTTATTTACCTCCTTTTTTGAATGTTCAAAGTTATCTTAATTAAAGCAATATTTTGAATTTTGGTCAAATTGACTGGATTACGTTTGAGGCTAAGCCTTGAAGTAATTTGAGACTCCAGAATGTGAGCTTTAGTTCAAGGCTTAGCCTCGGAGGAAATTAAATTGGCTAAATTCAGTTTTTCCTGTAAAATTAAGTTAAATATGGCAGAAAGTAAGTCGAAATTTAATCCAGCCCCTGCCTACGCTCTTCATTCTTCAGAGCTTCGGCAGGCTTGCATCAAAAAATTAGTGTTATGAAAGGCAATGCTAAATTTAATCCGCAGCAGAAAAAGGCCATTACCTTTGGCAATGGTCCGCTTTTGATTATTGCTGGGGCCGGCACTGGCAAAACAATGGTTATAACGCAGAGGATTAGCCATTTAATTTTAGATAAAAACGTTAAAACTGATGCAATTTTAGCTTTAACATTTACAGACAAAGCAGCCGGTGAAATGCAGGAAAGAGTTGATAAATTATTGCCTTATGGTTATGTTGATTTGTGGATTTCCACTTTTCATTCTTTTTGCCAGAAAATTTTAGAGCAGCATGCCTTGGATATTGGCTTAAGCAATGATTTTAAATTACTCAATCAAACCAGCGCCTGGCTTTTGGTGCGGCAAAATTTGGATAAGTTTGATTTGGATTATTATAAGCCATTGGGAAATCCCACAAAATTTATCCATGCCCTTTTAACTCATTTTTCTCGTTGCAAGGATGAAGAGATTTATCCCGAGGATTATTTAGCTTACGCGGAAAAATTAGAATTGGATTTGGATACCAAACAAGGGGACGAAGGATTAGTTGCTGAAGTCAGGCGTTTAAAAGAGATTGCCAATGCCTATCATGTTTATCAGCAGCTACTTCTGGATAATAATGCTTTTGATTTTGGGGATTTGATTAATTATACTTTGCGTTTATTTAAACAGCGTAAAAATATTTTGCAGAAATATCAGAAACAGTTTGAATATATTTTAGTTGATGAATTTCAGGATACAAATTTCGCCCAGTATAATCTGGTCAAGCTTTTGGCAGGGGAGAGGGCAAATTTAACAGTCGTGGCTGATGATGACCAGTCAATTTATAAATTCAGAGGCGCATCTGTTTCTAATATTTTGCAGTTTAAAAAAGATTATCCCGAGGCGCAAAATATTGTTTTAACCGAGAATTACCGTTCTTGCCAGGATATATTGGACTTGTCTTACAATTTTATTCAGTTAAATAATCCTAATCGTTTGGAAGCGCAAAAGGGTTCTAAAATTAAAAAGCAATTAAAAGCCAGTAAAAAATGCCAAGGCCAAATTGAGCATTTGCATTTTAAAAATTTGGATGATGAGGTAAGGGGAGTGATAAATAAAATTTTGGAAATAAAGAAGAAAGATAAGGAAGCAAGTTGGGCGGATTTTGCTATATTAGTCCGGGCTAATGATTCGGCCACAAGTTTTATTAATTTCTTGCGCAAAACAAATTTGCCCTACCAGTTTGTGGCTCTGCGTGGCCTTTATAATAAGCCAATAATTCTGGATATTCTTAATTATTTTAAGCTGCTTGATAATTATCATGAAAGTCCGGCGCTTTTTCGACTTTTGCGTTCGCCCATAATTAATATTTCTGATGAGGAATTAACAAAGCTCTGCCATTATGCCAATAAGAAAAATATTTCATTATACGAAGCTTTGAAAATTGCTTCCACGATTTTTGGCATAGGCGCGGAAACTGTTTCGCAAATTAATTTCTTTTTATCTTTAATCCAAAAGCATGCTGCTTTGACGCGGGAAAAAACAGTTGGCGAGGTGATGCTGGCTTTTATGCGGGATTCCAAATATCTGGAAAAGATTTTGGGCGCTGATGAGGCATTGGCCAAGCAAAATGCGGATTATCTTAATCAATTTTATAATCGTTTGAAAACTTTTGAAGAAGGCGCAGCTGATCCTTCTTTACAGAATTTCATGGCTGAATTGGATTTAGAATTGGAATCAGGCGAAAGCGGGCCATTGAAATTTGATATTGAGATGGGGCCTGAAGTAATTAAAATTATGACCGTGCATTCGGCCAAGGGCTTGGAATTTGAATATGTTTTTATTCCCAATCTGGTTGAACAGCGTTTCCCGACTAATAAAAGAGGAGAGCCAATTGAAATTCCAGAACCTTTGGTTAAGGATATTTTGCCTTCTGGCGATTTTCATTTGCAGGAAGAAAGGCGTTTATTTTACGTGGCCATGACGCGCGCTAAAAAGGGCTTGTTTTTTACTTCAGCAGATGATTATGGAGGGGTTCGAAAAAAGAAAATTTCGCAGTTTTTGGCAGAATTAGCGCAGACAAATAAAAGTTTTAAACTTGACCAAAAAGTTCCAAAAGCGACGGAAAAGATTACTGAAATTCCAACCTCGCCAGCCCAAAAAAAGCAAAAAGAAGTTTATGCTCTGCCGACTCAATTTTCTTTTTCGCAAATTACTGCTTTTCGCACTTGCCCTTATCAATATAAACTTGCCCACATTTTTAAAATTCCGGTTTTTGGCAAAGGCGTTTTTTCTTATGGCAAAAGCATGCATACGGCCTTGCAAAGATTTTTTGTTTTAGCTAATTCAAAAATTCAGAGCGCTCAAACCGATCTATTTAGCGCTAAAATTAGCCCCGAAGGGGCCCCCTCAGGGCCAGTAAGTAAAAAAATAGGCGATTTAGTTAGTTTTGAAGAAATTAAAAAAATCTTTGAAGATTCCTGGATTGATGAATGGTTTTCAAGCAAAGAAGATAAAGAAAAATATTTGAAAAAGGGCAGGGAATTTATCAAATTATTTTATGACGAAAATAAAGATAAGCCCTTGGCAACTTTAAGTTTGGAAAAAGGATTTAATATCAAGATGGGACGCGCTAAAAAGCTAAATGAATTTTATACTATCCGGGGATTTATTGACCGCATTGATCTTTTGCCTGATAAAACCGTGGAATTAATTGATTATAAAACCGGTACGCCTAAAGACAAATTAAGTTTGGAAGAAAAAACACAGCTTCTTTTATATCAATATGCTTGTTTAAATTTGCCAGAAATCACCGGAGGTTATCCAGTTGGCAAATTAACATTTTATTATATTGATAATAATTCTCAGTTGTCGTTTTTAGGTTCTGCCAAAGAGTTAGAAAAGGTTGAAAATGAATTTATAGCCACAATTGAAGAAATTAAAGCCAGCCAGTTTGCCGCAACTCCAGAATTTCATAAATGCAGCTTCTGCGATTTTAGAGATATTTGCGAATTTAGGATTTGATACGAATCTACGAATTGGCTACGAATCTACAAGTAGTATTCAGATAACTCTAATCAGAAACAAAGCAAGACGGATATTTTTTATAGCCCTTTTTATTTTAGGAATTTTCTTAAATTTAGGGTATAATATAAATGAATTCTGAATTATGAAAGCTGAATTCTGAGATATTAAATTTGCTTATTTAAATATTTTTTATGTTATTAAAATCAATTGCAAAATTAATCCTGGGTTTTTTTATATTGAGCATATTTTTTAATTTTGGATTATTAAATATAGCCCAGGCCAGCTGGGTAAAAATGAATAATAATACTGGCGCTGATAACGTTTCTAATGATGGTCATGCAACTGGAATGCTACCATTGGCTAATGATTTTTCCCTGGACTCAAGCAGCATTCCTTATATCGTTTGGGAATATGACCTCGAAGACGAGGATGGTAATTACCTAGAAGAGGATGTTTTTTTTAGCAAATGGACATCTAACGCTTGTGGCGTCAACGGTTGCTGGACAAAGATGGATGGCACAGCTGGTCATGATAATTTATCCGGTGCCGTGGTATATTGGACGATGTTTCCAAGAATCAAAGTTGGGACTGATAATATACCTTATGTGTTCTGGGAATACCATAATGATATTTATTTTAGCAAATGGACAGTGGGAGCAGGGCCATCAGTCTGCGGTATGGGAATCAATGACTGCTGGACCAATATGGCCGGCACAGTATCAGGCAATGAAAATATTTCCAATTCAGGCGGAATATCGTGGCCCTTTTCAGTAGAACTTAATGCTAATAATGCGCCATATCTTACATGGGGAGATGGTAGCGAAGGACAGAATATTTTTTTTACCCATTGGGACGGGACAAAGTGGGCCAAAATGAGCGGCACTTTAGGGACTGATAATATAACCAATTATACAAGTCCTGGCTGGCCGCAAGCTCATTATCCAGAATTAAAAATCGGTTCCAATGGCAATCCTTATATATTATGGCTAGACGATTTAGATTCTAATGTCGGAGGAAATAAGGATGTGCGCTTTGTCCAATGGACTTCAGGCGTTGGCTGGACTAAAATGGATGGGACTTTAGGTACTGATAATATAAAAGATCATGATAGTAATGCGTCCGGTCTGAATTTCCAGCTTGACTCTAATAATATCCCCTATGTTACTTGGAATGATTATGATTACTCGTCAGGGGATGCGGCTGTTTATATTAGAAAATGGTCTGGCAGCGCCTGGACCAAAATGGATGGTAGTTCTGGTTCTGATATTTTTACTAGTGCAAGCTATTCTTACAGTCCTTTAATACAATTAGATTCTTCTGATCATCCTTTTGTTTTGTGGATAGAAGGAGGCAATGATTTGTATATTACTAAATGGAGCAACACTGATTGGGTAAAAATGGATGGAACTTCGGGCCTTGATGTAATAAATAACAGCGCAAGTTTTGGAAATCCATATTTTAAGCTTGATACAAATGGCAGACCAAATATCAGCTGGGTGAATGGCGGCACTGACATGTATTTTACTAAATGGTCAGGCACAAATTGGGTCAAAATGGATGGCAATCCAGGCATGGATAATGTAACCAATACTGGCACGGCAAGTGTTTATCTTATGGCGCTTGATTCAAGCAATAATCCGAATTTTTCTGGATTTGATTATTTGACCAGTGATATTTATTTTACTAAATGGGGCACCTTTGGTTTGGCGCCGCTTACTGGCGAGGTGAATATAACCGCTGAAGTTGAGCCCTCCTTGACCTTGACTTTGACTTCCACTGCCTGTGATTTAGGCAGCTTTGATTCAGTAAACTTAAAAACTTGCAGTTATGGGGCTGAAGTGAGCACCAATGGTTCTGCTGGCTATATTGCTTTAATTAAATCAGACGGCAATTTAAGAAATGCCACTAATTCCATTGCCAATGTTTCAGGCGGCAGCGTGGAAGCAGCTACTGAAAGTTATGGCCTGGCCACGACAAAATCCTCGCAAACAATCAGCCAAATTAATGATGCTGACAGCGATACTTTTTATACCCAGGCAGATTGTACTGCCTTAAAGAATCAGGCCAGCACTGCCATGACAGCCAGCGCCTTAACAACAAGCGACCAAACTTTTGCCTCCTCCAGCGGGCCAGTTGCTTCTGACACAGCTTATTTATGCCATGCGGTGGCCATTACCGGTACAACTCCGGCTGGCGTCTATGCGCAATTGGTGACAATTACGGTCATTGGTAATTTTTAAATTTTGAATATTAAAATAGTTTTCATGAGATTCAAATTAATTGCAAAATTAATATTAGGATTTTTTATATTGAGCATATTTTTTAATTTTGGATTGTTAAACATAGCCCAAGCCAGCTGGGTAAAAATGAATAATAATACTGGCGCTGATAATATTTCTAATGATGGTCATGCCTCTGGAATGTTTCCATTGGCTTATGATTTTTCCCTGGATTCAAACGGTATTCCTTATATTGTCTGGGAATATTACCTCGAAGACGATGACGGCAATCCAATAGAAGCGGATGTTTACTTTAGCAAATGGACTTCTAATGCTTGTGGCGGCAGCGGTTGCTGGACAAAAATGGATGGCACGGCTGGTCGTGATAATTTATCCGGTGCTGTGGTATCTTGGGCAATGTTTCCCAGAATCAAAGTTGGGACTAATAATATACCTTATGTGTTTTGGGAATACAGTGGTGATATTTATTTTAGCAAATGGACAGTTGGGGCAGGAGCAGGCGTATGCGGGGGGCCGACTGACTGCTGGACTAATATGGCTGGCACAGCAGCAGGCAATGAAAATATTTCCAATTCAGGCGGAATATCAGCGCCCCTTTCAGCCGAACTTAATGCTAATAACGCGCCATATCTTACATGGGCAGATGGCAGCGACGGGGAGAATATTTTTTTTACCCATTGGGATGGGGCAAAGTGGGCCAAAATGAACGGTACTTTAGGGCATGATAATATAACCAATTATACTGTGCCTGGCTGGCCGCAAGCCAGGACTCCGGAATTAAAAATCGGTTCAAATGGCAATCCTTATATATTATGGCAAGACGATTTAGATGGAGATGCCGGCGGAAATAAGGATCTGCGCTTTGTCAAATGGTCAGGCAGTGCCTGGACTAAAATGGATGGGACTTCAGGTACTGATAATATAAAAGATCATGATAGTATTGCGGGCAATCAGAATTTCCAGCTTGACTCTAATAATTTCCCCTATGTTACTTGGACGGAGTACTCATACTCAACAGGGAATCATACTATTTATACTAGCAAATGGTCAGGCAGTGCCTGGACCAAAATGGATGGTACCTCTGGTGAAGATATTTTTTCAATTGGGGATTCTTACAATTCTTTAATACAATTAGATTCTGCTGATCATCCTTTTGTTTTGTGGATAGCAGGGGGCCTTGATCTATATATTACTAAATGGAGTGGCACTGATTGGCTAAAAATGGATGATACTTCGGGCTATGACGTAATACATAACGATGCAGGTTTTGGATATCCATTTTTAAAGCTTGATTCAAATGGCAGGCCAAATATTAGCTGGTCGAGTAGTGACATGTATTTTACTAAATGGTCAGGTACAGATTGGGTCAAAATGGATGGGACACCAGGCATGGATAATATTACCAACACAGGCACGGCAAGTGTTTATCTTATGGCGCTTGATTCAAGCAATAATCCGAATTTTTCAGGGCTAGATTATTCAACCTATGATATTTATTTTACTAAATGGGGCACCTTTGGTCTGGCACCGCTTACTGGCCAGGTGAATTTAACCGCTGAAGTCGATCCTTCTTTGACCTTGACTTTGACTTCAAATGCCTGTGATTTGGGCAGCTTTGATTCGATTAACTTAAAAACTTGCAGTTATGGGGCTGAAGTCAGCACCAATGGTTCTTCTGGCTATACTGCTTTGATTAAAGCTGACGGCAATTTAAGAAATGCCACTAATTCTATTACTAATGTTTCAGGCGGCAGTGTGATAGCAGCAACTGAAAGTTATGGCCTGGCCACAACACAACCCTCGCAAGCAATCAGCCAAATTAATGACGCTAATAGCGATACTTTTTATAACCAGGCAGATTGCACTGCCTTAAATAATCAAGGGAGCACTGCCATGACAGCCAGCGCCTTAACAACCAGCGATCAGACATTTGCGTCTTCAAGCAGTCCGATTGCTTCTGATACAACTTATCTATGCCATGCAGTTGCCATTACTGGCGCAACCCCGGCCGGAGCATATTCGCAATTAGTGACAATTACAGTGGTTGGCAATTTTTAAATTTAGTAAAATCAGCGAATTTAAGGTATAATTAAATTAAATCCTAAATCCGAAATTCTAAATTCTAAACAAATTCAAATTTCAAATGTTCAAATGTTCAAAACAGGAGAAAATTTGGATAATTTTTAGTATTTTTTTAATTACTGTAATTTTTTTATTGCCGCAAAATTCCCAGGCCTCTAGTTTAACTACTTTAAGCGATAAAATAAGCCGCCAGGCCCCTTTAGTAGCTGCTAACCATGAAATAAAATTTACCACACCCAGCGGAATAGGGGATAGCGGGCAGTATTTGAGAATTATTTTTGATTCTGGTTTTAATCTCGCGGCCATTAATTATACAGATATTGATTTATTTCACGGGCCAGTTAGCGGCCTGGAAACAGAAGAAAGTTTAACTGGCGTAACTAATTTAAATTCTTGGGGCGTAAATGTGAGCGGGGGTCATATTGATTTTAACCATCCCTTAAATAATGCCAATGGTGATATTGCGCCCAATGACAAGGTTATTGTGCGGCTAGGTTTAAATGCGAGTGGCGCTAGCCATCAGATAATTAATCCAGCCACAATTGGTTCAAAAATAATAACATTATCTGGAAATTATGGGGATTCCGGCAAATTAGCAGTGGCTATTTTTACTGACCAAATTGGCGTAGGCGGAAAAACATTGCATGCGCCGCCAAACGCGGTGATTTTAAATAATCCAGACAATATTACTATTGATTCAATGGATTTAAGCTGGAGCACTAATATTGATGTTGATTTTGATAAATATGAATTATACATCGGAGATAATCCCGGGGTAACAAATTTAACCGGAATCTTGATTTTTACAACCACTGATCATTTACTGACTTATACAACCGCCTCTAGTTTGGCTAGCAGCCGCCAATATTATTTTGTGCTTTATGTTTATAATACAGAGGCCTTGTTTACACTCTCAAATGAAGTTAATGCAATTACATTAGGCGGGGGCGTGCATATTCCACCACGGCCAGCCATGCCAACTTTAGATGCCAGATTGTGCCCGATTTTTTTATCAACTACAAATCTAAGCGGCACAAAGCCATTAGGCACGGAAATATTTATCAATGGTTCCAATGAAAATGTTAATTATCCAACGCTTGTAACTTGGGAAAAATTAGTTAATTTAATTTTAGGCAATAATTTATTTTTAATTTTTGCCCGGGATAATTATGGGCAAAACAGCGATGTTTTAAATGCCACGGTTGTTCGTTGCGAAGTGGGGGATACAAATTGCAATGGCATTGTTGATGATTTTGATTTGGCTGGCTTGGCTTATCATTGGAATACGAATTGGTGTTATGCTGATTTTAATGAAGATGGCGTTGTTGATGATTTTGATTTGTCTGGTTTGGCAGCGCACTGGGATGGGGTTTATTGAAATAATAGGTAATAGGAAATAGGTAATAAGGAAAAGGAAAAAATAATTATTTAAATAATTCCAATTCCATATTTCTTGTTTCTTATTTCTTATTTCAATCTATGAAAAATACAACCAAAACAATTCTATTCCTTTTAGTTATTTGTTTAATCTTGCCGATTTTTCCAGTTCAGGCCGCTGGCAATGCCATAATGAAGCTAACTTCAGCCAAAACCGACTATTATGTTGGGGACACGATTTATGTTGATATTATGGTTGAACCAAATGGCGCATCTTTAAACACTGTTAGGGCAATTATGAATTTTACTGGGGGCACTGTTTTGTCAATTAGCGATTTTAGCATTGGTACTGCTTGGCCTTACCAAAGTCCAGGACGGTCATTAGATAATGTTAATCAGCAAATCAATGTTGGCGGTTTTATTTTGGTTGATAATGTATCGCAAAATTCAAAATTTGGCACCTTGATTTTTAAAGCCAATCAGGTTGGCTCCTCAACAATTACTTTTGCAACTGGTTCGCATTTAATTGACATAAATCAAGCAGAACAAATTAATTTAAGCGGCTGCCAGGGGATTACTATCAATGTTTTGGGCGCTCCTCCGTTGCCAAATCAGGCGCCAACATTTGTGCCAATTTCCGATAAGTCAATTGATTTGGGCCAGCTAGTGAATTTCCATATTTCAGCCACTGATCCTGATAATGATAATGTGACTTTAACCTGGGATATCCCGAGCGATGCTGTTTTTAGCAATGTAATAAGCGGCCCGACAGCTAGCGGTGATTTGGCTTGGACACCGACAGCTAAAGGCACCTATACTCTGAAATTTTATGCTACAGATGACAGCCCTAAAGGCGCAAAAACCAGCAGTTTAACTGTTTTGGTAAATGTTTCAGTTCCTCCTGTACCAGTTAACCATGCGCCAATATTTCAGCCAGTTGGCAATAAGCAAATAGATTTAGGCGAGACAGTAAATTTTCATGTCCAAGCCACTGATCCTGATAATGATAAAATAAATTTAACCTGGAATATCCCTTCAGGCGCAATTTTTAACAATGTCATTAATGATGCAAAAACTGTAAGCGGTGACTTTTCTTGGACGCCAAGCAGCCAAGGTGTTTACACTGTAATTTTTACCGCGACTGATGATAGTACTTTAGGCCCCAAAAGTTCTAATTTAACAGTGAGCATCGGAGTTTCAGTCCCTTTGCCACCGCCAAATCATCCGCCTGTTTTTGAGCCAGTGGCAGAAAAAACTATTAATGCCGGCGAGACCTTGACTTTTAATGTGACAGCCACTGATCCTGATAAAGATAATGTTGCTCTGACTCTGGAACCCTTGGAAAATGCAATTTTAACGCCTATCACAACTGGCATAACCTCTACTTCCAGATTTAGCTGGACACCGCAGAATTTTGGGGTTTATTACGCTGTTTTTATTGCCCAGGATGACAACAAGACCAATCCTTTAAGCAGTAATTTGAGCGTTAGAATTACTGTTTTTGGCGGGGCTTGTCCGCCTTGCGGGGGAGGCGCCTGCCCGATTTGCCAGTGCCAGGAGCAGGTCTTTCCCTCACCCTTGCCTTTAGGCGCGCCAGTCATTAGTTCTCCCAGCCATCCAATTCAAGACACATGGTATGCCAATAACCAGCCCCAGTTTGTCTGGCAAGTTAGCCAAGAGGGGATAGGTTATGTCTTTAATTTAAACCAGACTCCTGGATCTGACCCTACCTTGGGCTATACTTTTAGCCAGGATAAGCTATTTAGTTTCAGAGGCATAGCTGATGGCCTTTGGTTTTTCCATTTAAAAGTTAAATATGATAATGGTTATGGCCCGACTAGCCATTACCAAGTTAAAATTGATACCACCCCGCCAGAATTTTTTAAACCCAGCATTGAAACTGGAATTTTAGCCGATGGCAGCAAGCAATATAAGCTTTATTTTTCTGCTTTGGATAAAAGTTCTGGTATGGCTTATTATGAAATGAAAATAGATAATGGAGAATGGCAAAAAGCGCAAAGCCCTTATGTTTTAAATGAGGTTGACAAGCAGGGCAAAATTTTATCCTTGAGAGCAGTAGATAATGCTGGTAATGCAATAGAGGCCTATGTGGATTTGAAAAATTTTGTAGTGATAAAAAAAGAGCCAGCAATCTATAATTTAATTCAGCCCTTGAAAGTAATTGTGACTCCTCCGCTCATTGACCATGTCATAATGCCAGTGCAGATTGGCACAATTCTGGTAAAAAATGTGTTAATGGTGACTGGCCGAGCGGAAAAAAATTCCACTGTCACTCTGCACCTTTCAACAGTGCCTGAAACAATTGTGGCAACTAAAACAAGCGACCAGGGCCTTTGGCTGATTTATTTAAATAAGGTTTTAGAGCCCGGGCGTTACAGTTTGTTTGCTACTGCGAGTTTAAACGGGATTAATTCCTTGCCTTCAGAAATGGTTTATTTCACTTTGAAAGAAAAATTCGTGCCCAGCCAGGAAATTAAGATTCCCTGGTGGCTGTGGCTTTTAATTTTTATAATCTTATTAATCATTATTCTGATTCTGGCGTTAAAAAGCCATAAGTTAAAAAAGAAACTAAAGAAAAACAAATTTTTACTTAAATTCAAAAATAAACATGAAAGAAGTTAAAAGAGTTATAAAACTAGTCATAGTTGCGGGGTTACTTGTTTTTGGCCAACAGGTTTTGGCTGCCATGACTAGCGATAATTATAAAGTTTGGTTGGACACTTTAAGTTCCGGTGGGGGATTAGTCAATTCTACAAATTATAAAATTGATTCGAATTTTACTAACCAGACAGGCGGTGCTGCCCAAAGCCAGAATTTTAGTGAAAAAGTGAGTTTTTCACCTATTGAGGCTGAACCGACCGTAGGTTTTAATGTTGAATCAGCTGCTTTAAATTTCGGTGAATTATCTCCCAATTCAACTGCCTATTCCAGTCACACTATTTCTGCTTATACAAATTCAAGTTCGGGTTATACGATTAAAGTTTATGGCACGCCCCTCAATAATTCTTATCATACGATCACTGCCATTGGCACGACAGCCAATGATTCTGTGGCTGGTACAGAGCAATTCGGACTTAATTTAGTCAGTAATTCAGTCCCTGTTATCGGTGCAGATCCAGCCGGAGGTATTGGTCAGGCAGCGGCTAATTATAATACGGCTAATAAATTTGCTTATAATGACGGCGATATTATTGCCCAGTCAGCAAGCTTTTCTTATCAGACAGATTTTACTGTATCAGTCATTGTTAATATTGCGCCAGAAACAACAGCTGGCAGTTATGGGGCGACTTTGACTTATGAATTTATACCTATTTTTTGAGTCGGACTTTTCCACAGGCTGGAAATATAGTGGATTATGAGATATTGTGCTATAATTAAACTAGAATTTAAAATTATTTAACTTTAATTTTTAGCAATGAATTTTGCTTTAAGTTTTATCGTTAAAATTAGCTTAAAAAATAAATATTTAATATATTATAAATACTAAATTTTTTAGTATTTTTTTAACTAACAATAATAAACAAACTATGAAAAAGAAAATGAAATTGTTTTACATTTTCATGGCAATAATGATCATTTTAGGAGGAGGTTTTATTGCCCCAAATGCAGCTCATGCCGGCTTGAGCGTTGTTTCAGTCACATTAAAAGATGCCCCCGGCGGAAATAATATTTCTGCTCCCAGCACAGCAGTTCCTAGCACTCAAATTTTATTTGATCCTGAAGGCGACATTAATACCGGTGATGGAATCGCTCTAGTGTTTGAAAGCGACTTTGACGTCAATGATGTTGAAACTGCAGATGTGGCTGTAACTCAAGAAAATGACACTCCAGATATTGTCACGGGTGCTGTTGAAAGCGGCTTCCAAGTTGTCAATATGCTGATTACAACTGAAAGTGATACGCCCAGCGGCGCAGTCACAATTGACATTACTAATAGCCATATTACCACGCCCACAACCGGAGGCACTTACACAATTACGATTACAATTTGGGATTTGGGAGCTGATAACGCTTGGGGTGGTGTTGGCGCAAATGCTGATACTGTAAA
>JAPLYF010000040.1 GCA_026395675.1 Candidatus Parcubacteria bacterium | reverse complement strand
AATGAAAATTATAAAAAAAGAGCTGGGCAGTAAAAAATTGAAATTGATTTATACAAATAATCTAAAAAAGCCGACCAAGAATATATATATTTCTGATAAGCAACGTCAGCAATTTTCTTTAAAAAATTTAGAAATTTTACAATTAGCTAAATGGGCGCAAGTTATTGAGCGTTATTATAAGCGTCCCATGGATATTGAATGGGCTAAAGACGGGCAAACCAATAAGTTGTATATTGTGCAAGCGCGTCCTGAAACAGTAGAATCATTAGTTAATCCCAATGTCTTGGAACAATATATTTTACCCAAAAGAGGCAAAGTAATTTTAAGCGGCGAAGCCATTGGCCAGAAAATCGCGACTGGCAAAGTTAACATTATTAAAAATGTCAGGCAGCTTGGCTCTTTTAAACCAGGCGAAGTTTTGGTCACGGAAATGACAGATCCTGATTGGGAGCCAGTGATGAAAAAAGCTGCTGGCATTATTACTAATTCAGGCGGCAGAACCTGCCACGCGGCTATTGTGGCGCGGGAATTGGGTGTACCAGCGATTGTGGGCGCAAAAATCAGCACTAAACTCTTAAAAGATGGACAAAAAATTACTTTAAGCTGCGCTGAAGGAGAAACTGGTCATGTGTATAATGGATTTTTGCCTTTTAAAATAAAGAAAACGGATTTGCGCAAGGTGAAAAAGCCCAAGGTGGATATTATGATGAATTTAGGCGATCCAACCCAGGCCTTTAAATATTCTTTTTTACCAAATGAAGGCATTGGCTTGGCGCGTCTGGAGTTTATCATTACTAATTACATTAAAATTCATCCTCTGGCTCTGATAAATTTTTTGAAGTTGCCAGCAAATTTGAAAAAGCAAATTAATGATCTAACCCTGGCTTATCCTAATAAAGTTAATTTTTATGTAGAACAATTGGCTTTTGGCATTGCCCAAATTGCCGCTGCTTTTTATCCCAAGGATGTGATAGTGCGCTTTTCCGATTTTAAAAGTAATGAATATGCCAATCTGATTGGCGGGGAACTTTATGAACCAAAAGAATCCAATCCCATGATTGGCTGGCGCGGTGCCTCGCGCTATTATGACCCAAAATTCAAACCTGCCTTTGATTTAGAATGCCAAGCTATGAAAAAAGTCAGAAATGAAATGGGGTTAACCAATGTTAAGGTTATGGTGCCGTTTTGCCGCACTGTTGAGGAAGGTGAGAAAGTGATTAAAATTTTAAGGCAAAACGGCCTAGTACAGGGTCAAAATGGTTTGCAAATTTATGTCATGGTGGAGATTCCCAGTAATGTAATTTTGGCTAATGAATTTGCCAAAATTTATGATGGCTTTTCCATTGGCTCCAATGATTTAACCCAATTAACTTTGGGACTGGACCGCGATTCTGAATTGATTTTACAAATCGGGGACGAAAGAAATGAGGCAGTTAAAAAATTAATTGTTCAGGCAATTAAAATAGCCAAAAAGAACAAAATAAAAATCGGTATTTGCGGTCAGGCGCCCAGTGATTTCCCTGATTTTGCCCGCTTTTTAATGAAAGAGGGAATTGATAGTATTTCTTTAACTCCGGATACAGTTATCAAAACGCGTCTTGATTTAAGCCCCAAAGGGGCCCTTTCAGGGCAAAAACAAGTGATAATGTAGGATTAAAGCCCAAAGCTCTTGACAGATAATCAAAAATGTGCTATAATTAAAATAGTAAATTTAAGGAGGTTAGAATCTTGAAGATAGTAGAAGAAATCATCTGTGGAATTGCGGTCTTCGTTTCGATCGCATTCATCTACTGGGTTTATGCTATCTGCATAGACCTAAACAAGGTAACTTTTTTGGCTCAAGTGCCAGCAATCTACTCAGTGGGCATTCTCGCAGTAGTGCTAACAACTGCGGTTGTCATTGATGAACTTCCATATTACTACTATCGCTACCGCGAGCAAAAATTGCGACGCATCAAAAAAGGCCATAAGGCCTACGTCGCCAAATACTAATCGCTTCCGCCATTCATGTTATTGAGGTCCAAAAAGGGCCTCTTTTTTTTATGTCTTAATTTCTGTATAATTGAATTAGTTTATGACTTTAAAGGAGTTAGTAAATTCAATATCAAAAAAAGAATGGCGTTGGGTCATTCTTTTGAGTATTGTCATGATTTTGATCTTAGGCCTGCCTTATGTTTATGCTTATTTAAATAGCCAGCCAGGCTATTTTTATACTGGCCTGCATTCTTTTACCCCAGGCGATTATCCTGTTTACTTTTCCTATATCAATCAAATTAAAGCAGGCCATTGGCAATTAAGGGATTATTTTACTTCCGAAGCCCAGCCCCGCGGCGCGGGGCTTATAAATTTTTTCTGGCTGGCCGTCGGCTTATTGGCCAGGCTTTTTTATTTGCCAGCTGATTTCGCTTTCCATCTTAGCCGGCTTTTACTGATCCCTGTTTTTTTTATAATTTTTTACATTTTTACTGCTTATTTTTTTACTGCCAAAAATCAAAGAAAATTAACTGTGCTTTTTATTACTTTTTCTTCTGGCATTGGCACATATTTTGCCGGCTATTTACTTAAATTTCCTTCTGGCACGGATGATTTAATCTATAAATGGCCGCTTGACCTGTGGATTCCGGAACTCAATGTTTTTTCGGTCTTAAGCCATTCGTCTCATATAATTTTTTCTTTTATTTTATTGGTTGCTTTCATGTTATTAATGCTTTTGGCCTGGGATAATAATAATTATTGGTATAGCTTGGCCGCTGGTTTATGCGGTTTTGTCTGGTTTAATTTCCATCCTTTCTTCTTTCCTTATGTGGCTATTATTTTGTTTCTATACCTATTATATTTAATTGGCAAAACTAAAAGAATAAAATTAAGCGGGCATTATCTTTTGGCCATGGCCTTAAGCCTGCCTTTTATTTTTTATCATTATTATAAAATCAAAACTGATTTGGTCATAGGCGCCAGAGCCAGCCAAAATATTTTGCCTACGCCGCCTTTCCTTTTTGTCTTTTTGGGTTTTGGCTTTTTATTAATTTTTTCAATCATCGCCATTATTTATTTAGCCCCAAAAAAAATATTATTTAAAAATAATAAACATGTTTTTTTAGCCATCTGGCTGGTAGCTGCCCTGGCCATAATTTATGCGCCAATTTTTTTTCAAAGGAGATTTTTAATGGGCATGCAAATTCCCATGGTCTTTTTAATTATTATTCTTTTGGCGAATTGGGCTGCGTCTCATCCAAACTCCAAAATACTAGCCAATAAATTTTTGCTGGTAATGCTTTTTGTCATCTTTTTCTGCTTTTCAACTTTTTTTAATCTAGTCAGGGATGTTTATTATTTTCACGAACATATTCCCCAATTTTACCTGCCCAAAGAATTCAAGACAGGTCTTAATTGGTTGAATGATAATAATGGTGAAAAAAAAATAATTTTAAGCTATGAAATAACCGGGCAGTTTATTCCTGGCTTTATCAATCAGCAAGTTTATCTGGCTCATGGCATTGAAACGATTAATTATAAAGAAAAGAGGAATGAGGTATCTAAATTTTTTGCCGACAAGTTTACGGAGCCTGAGGCCAAGGAATTTTTAAAAGCTAATAGGATTGGCTATGTATTTTTTACAAATGTAGAAAGAAAATACTGTCAAATCAAGCCGGCAGACAAAGATTATTTACAGCCAGTATTTTCTGATGGTCAGGTAGAAATTTACGCGGTTAAAAATTAATTTTAGCTTATGTTTTATTTTTTGCTGAAATTTTTGTATAATTAGTTTATGACTTTAAAGGAGCTAGTAAATTCAATATCAAAAAAAGAATGGCGTTGGGTCATTCTCTTAACGATTGTTTTAATTTTGCTTACCAATTTACCTTATCTTTACGCTGCTTTAAATGCGCCGACTGGATATTTTTGGGATGGCATTCATGCTATCACGCCCGGCGATTCTCTGGTTTATTTTTCCTACCTGACTCAGGTTAAAGCAGAGCACTGGCTTTTACAGGATAATTATACTTCTGAGCCGCAGAGCGGGGGGTTGTTAAATTTGTTCTGGTTATTTCTAGGGCTAATAGGTAAAATTTTTAATTTATCGCCGATTATAACCTTTCATTTAGCCAGAATTTTTTTAATTCCGCTTTTTATTTTTGTTTTATATTTATTGGTTAGTTATTTTTGGGCCAAAGTTTTTTGGCGAAAAATTGCCATGATTTTTTTGTGTTTTAGTTCAGGGATCGGCGCTTATTTTGTTGATTGGTTTGATAAATTATTTCCTGCTACAAAATCCTTTGCTTACAAATGGCTGATGGATATCTGGATTCCTGACTCCAATATTTTTCTTTCCCTTTATCAGAGTCCGCATTTTATTTTTTCTTTGACCTTGCTGATTTTATTTTTTCTGCTCATGATCCTGTCTTTAAATTATGAAAACCTGAAATATAGTTTTTATGCAGGACTGCTTGGGTTTTTTTGGTTTAATTTCCATCCTTTTTATTTTCCCTATGTTTTTTTTATCATGTTTATTTATTTGATTTTTTTGGTTTTTAAAAAAAGAAAATATACACTCTTTATTAATTATTTTCTGGCTTTATTTCTAAGCTTACCCTTTATAATTTATCATTATTATAAAATCAAGACGGATTTTGCCATTGGGGGAAGGGCAATTCAAAATGTAACAAGGACCCCTGACTTTTTATTTGTGAGCTTGGGTTTTGGCTTTTTACTAGTGGGAGCAGTTTTAGGCATCATGGTTTTAATTTATAAACGTAAACTGTTAAAAGATGAAAAATATTTTTTTATCTTTGCCTGGCTAGTTGCTGGTTTTTTATTAGTCTACTCTCCGATTTTTTTCCAGGCCAGGTTTTTACAGGGCTTGCAGATTCCCATGGTCTTTTTAACTCTTATTTTTTTGGAATGGCTCGGCCCGATTTTGCAACAGCGCTGTCAAAAGTTTTTTAATTTATTAAAGGGAAATTATGTTATTTTGGGCTTTTTTTTCTTGGTCTTCTTTGGCTTTTCCACTTTTTTTAATTTAGTCAGAGATGTTTATTACTATGAAAAAAGATTACCCTACTTTTATCTACCCAACGAATACCTGCAGGCAACCAGCTGGCTGCAAAATAATAACCAGAACCGCAGTCCTATTTTGGCCAGTGAATTTAATGGCAATCTGATACCGGCTTTTTTAGATCAGCAGGTTTTTTTCGCCCATAGCATCGAGACCCTGAATTATAACCCAAAAAGACAAGAACTGGCAGATTTTTTTAATGATAATTATTCAGCAGAACAAACAGTAGCTTTTTTACAAAAATACAATCTTAATTATCTATTTTTTTCAGAGACAGACAGGCAGGCAAGTAGGTTTAAGCCAGAAGAAAAAAAATATTTAGAAAAAGTTTTTAGCCAGGGCCAGCTGGAAATTTATAAATTAAAAATATAAAAATGCTATTATTTAATTGGTTGCATAATTATTCGCCCCAGCCGATTTTAGTAAAAATCGGCTGGCTGGAAATCCATTGGTATGGTTTTTTAATTGCGTTGGGAGCTATCCTGGCTTTTATGGTGGTCTGGCAATTAGGCCAGAAATACGGGCTTAAAAAAGACAAAATCTATGATTTGGCTTTTTATTTGATAATTTTTGGTTTAATCGGTGATCGTCTATATTATGTTTTTTATGCCTGGGAATATTATTCCCATAATTTACTGGATATTTTTAAAATCTGGCAAGGCGGGCTGGCCATACATGGCGCCATGATTGCCGGTATTTTAGTGATATTTTTTTATAGCAGAAAAAATAAAATTAATCCCTGGCTTTTAGCTGATATTTTTATTATTGCTCTGCCTTTGGCCATGGCATTTGGCCGCTGGGGCAATTATTTTAATCAGGAACTTTTTGGCCGGCCGACTGATTTAGCGTGGGGGATTCCTATTCTGCCGGAAAAACGGCCGCTGGAATTTGTTAATAATGCTTATTTTCATCCGACATTTTTATATGAAAGTATTTGGAATTTTATAACCTTTGCATTTTTATGGGTCTGGCACAAACAGCGCCTGGCTCGTCTTGGCCTGCTTTGCAAGGCAAGCCGAAGCCAGGCCAAATACGAAAATAACCTTGAAAAAATTCAAGGTTTAGGCAATATTACTTTGGTTTATTTTATTTTGTACTCAATTGGCCGGTTTTTGAATGAGTTTTTGAGAATTGATTATAGTCCGTATTTTTTGGGTCTGCGCTGGGCTCAGTTTGTCAGTTTAATAATTATCGGAGTTTGTCTAATTATTTTACTAGTCAAGAAAATAAAAAAAAGAATTAAAAGGGCAGCTTGATTCTTTGGATGCGGTATTCATTATACAAAAGGATTAGATAGACAATGGTTAAAAAACCGGCAATTAAAAGCTGGAGCGAGTCCACTCTTTTCAGCGCATTGGAGCCAAAGACCGCCAGATAAACAATAATGGGCAGTTCTTTATAAATTTCATCAATTTTGGGTTTGAATTTATAGAGTTTTACCAAGAGGATATTTAAAATAAACGCAATGATCAGCCACTTGAAATAATACCGATAATCAATTTGATTATTTCTGGAGGTTAAAAAACCCAAGGAAACCAAAAGTGAACTGACAATAATCAAAAATGTTTTGTGAAAGTTTTTTATATTGGCTAGGATTTTGATTTTTTGCGTAAAAAATAAGGCAGAAATAAAGAGCAGGGGCACAGTGATGATAATAAAGAGATTAGTTAGGGTTACTTGGATGTCGAGACTCTTTAAGGTTAAATATTCAATCAGAGGCACGCCAAAAAATGGCAATTTTAACTTATATAGTTCATATTCCAGTATAAAAGGCAGGCCAAGAAAAATTAAGCCCGTTAAAATACCCCTGGCTGGCCCAAAATAATAGGCCAGACAAATAAAGGAGATTAAAAAAGCTAAAAATAAGACCAGAAAAAGAGGCAGGGGATCAAAAATAAAAAGGGAAATGATCAGGAAAGAGCAAAAGAAGATAAAAATTATAATGATAAAACTTCTCATATGTGGGTTTATTATTCTGGCTTTATTATAGCATTTTTTGACAAGAATATTAAGTCAAATTCAATTTTGTGGTATAATTAAGAAAATATGATAACCAAGACGCTAAAATACGATTATAGCTTTATGGCTGGTAAAAAAGTCGGCCAGTATGGTTTTAAAAAAGCTGAACTTTTAAATTTGGCCAAAAAACTGTCTGGCCTAAATCTAAAGTTAAAGAAAAATCAGGCCAGCCCAAATTTTTCTTTCCGCCAGCTGCCTGATGATTTAAAAATGGCCAAAAAAATTGAGCAGCTGGCTAAACAGCTAAAAAAGCGTTTTCAGAATTTGGTGGTAGTGGGAATTGGCGGCTCTGATTTAGGCGCCAGGGCTATTTATCAGGCCTTGGCAGGAAATTACGGCTGTTGCCTAACAGGTCAAAAGGCCATGAGCATCCATTTTTTAGGAGACACAACAGATCCGCAGCCAGTAGTTGATTTATTAAAACTTATTGATTTAAAGAAAACTGTTTTTAATGTTATTTCCAAATCAGGGGATACGATTGAGCCATTAAGCGCTTTTTTATTTTTGCGCGAACAGGTCATTAAAAAAGTGGGCAATAAAAGGCACAAAGAACATTTTATTATTACAACTAATGACAAAGAGGGTGGTCTTTTACAAATTGCTAAAAAGGAAGGATATTTAATCTTGCCTCATGCCGAAGTTGGGGGCAGATATTCGGTTCTGTCAGTTAATGGGCTTTTGCCAGCTGCTTGCGCGGGTTTTAACATCAAACAAATTTTAGCCGGGGCAAAAGCCATGGACATGGTTTGCCAAAATAATAATTATATTAAAAATTTGCCATTTTTATTCGCGTGCTTACAGTTTTTGGCTTATACAAAGCGCAAACAAAATATTAGCGTGTTAATGCCTTACTCATATTATTTAAATGAATTTGGTTTTTGGTTTAAACAGCTTTTAGGTGAAAGTTTGGGCAAAGCCAAAAGGGGTTTCACCCCCATTGCTGCCCTGGGTCCGACTGATCAGCATTCACAGATTCAGCTTTATATTGAAGGTCCTTTTGACAAAATTATCACCTTTATAAAAGTTGAAAAAT
>JAPLYF010000010.1 GCA_026395675.1 Candidatus Parcubacteria bacterium | reverse complement strand
CTGATGTGGTTTATTCTGAAATGATTAGCGTTGATGCTTTGGCGCATAATTCTGCCAAGACCCTGAAAATGCTGGAATTTTCAAAAAAGGAAAAGCCGATAGTAATTCAGTTGTTTGGCAAAAAACCAGAATTATTTGCTTTGGCCGCGAAATTAGTTGAGAAAAAGGGCGCTGACGGGATTGATATTAATTTTGGCTGTCCTGCACCCAAGGTTTTTAAAGCTAGCGCTGGAGCTAGTTTAATGAAGGACTTGGATTTGTGTTATGAAATTACCAAAGCCACTTGTTTGGCTGTTAAAATACCTGTTTCCATAAAAATCAGGAGTTCAGTGGGAAAAGTGATAGCTTTGGATTTAGTTAAAAAGATTAGGGGTTTGCCAGTGCAGGCAATTATGGTTCATGGCAGGAGTTATAGCCAGGGGTTTAGCGGGGAAATTGATTTTGCCATGATTAAAAAAGTTAAGCAAAATTTTTCAGGCCTAGTTTTGGGTAATGGGGGAATTGTAAATCCACAAAAGGCCAAAGAGATGCTTGATAAAACTCAAGTTGACGGCATTGGCTTAGCGCAAGGTGTATTAGGTAAACCATGGCTGTTTAAGCAAGTGAAGGATTATTTAAAAACTGGGAAATTTTCAGAATTTGATTTTACTCAAATAAAAAAAACCGCCTTGGAACATGCGGCTTTGAATTATAAATTAAAAGGCAAACAGGGAATTCTGGAAATACGCAAGCATTTGGCTTGGTATTTTAGAGGTTTTACGGGCGCTAGTGATTTGCGGCAGAAATTGATAAAGGTAAATTCGTTTAAAGAAATAAAAAGCGCTCTGGCGGGACAATATAAAATATTGTAGGCGACACAAGCTTGTGTCGCCTACGAAATGTTATATTTATATTTTGATGGCCAGAGCGCTTTTAAATCCACTTTTTATGTTTAAAATAAAGAAACATAGCTAATGAAGCAGTGCCCATAATGGCGATTATTTTATAAAAATCAAAATCTGTACCTGCAATCGGAATGTTTTTTACATTCATGCCGAAAACTGCCGCCATTAAAGTAAGAGGAAAAACAATGACAGAAAAAATCGTTAAGGTTCTCATGATATCATTTAATTTGAAAGTGACAAGAGAGCTATTAGTATCTTCCAGGGCATTAATTGTTTGTTGAAAGTTTTCTAAAAGATCCCAGATATTATGCGTGCGGTCAATTAAATCATTAAAATAATTAGCCATTCTATTTTGTCCATTGGTTTTACCTTGGTGTTTAATTAATTTAATTAGGACATTACGGTGGGACTGCATAATCTGGCGGAAGAAAACAATATTTCTTTTGACCACCAGAATTTCTTTGACCATGGCCCGCTCTTGGCCGGCAAAAATATTTTTTTCTATATTATTAATGTCAATGCTGATATGATCAAGCATGGGAAATTGAGAAAAATAAAGACGATCTAAGATTTCATACAAAAGCATTAAACTACCCTCATTAAGATAAGTATTTCTTTCCTGGGTATCTGCCTGACAGAGTTGAAAAAAATTTTGCAGGGGTTCGAGCTGATTGTAATGGAGAGTAATTAAATGATCTTTGGTAATAAAAATATCAACCTCAGCAGGAATGATTTCTCGTGTCTTTCTTCGATAAACCGGGAAAAGTAAGATTATAAATAAATAATTGGGCCGGATGTTTATTTTCGGCCTTTGGGCGTGCTTATGGGCGTATGAATCAGCCAAATCCAGCTGATCAAATTTAAACTTTTTTCTTAAATAAGAAATTTCTTTTTCCGAAGCATTGGTAATATTGAGCCAGCTAAGCTTAGAAGTTTTAATGATTTGACTTTGGGGCATATTTTTTAATTTTTATTTGAGGTTAAATATATTATAACACAAAAGAGTAAGAAGTGGGAATTGGCTGGCTGTTAATAAAGCTTTTAATTTTTTTTAGGATATGTTATATTTAGATTAAAGATATTTATTTAATTACAGCAAAAATGGCTAAATTAATACAAGATATCACGAGAAAAGAAGAACAAGGGGATCCCAATGGACCAAGCCAGCCAGAGAAAATAGAAATCAAGCCGGCTAAAATTGAAATTGAGAAAAAATTTGAATATGAAAAAGCGCCAGAGCTAAAAGTTGAAGAAGAAAAAGAAATGCCCCAGCCAATTGAAGCAGTGCCTGGGCTTGTAATTAGTCAGGCAGCAGTTCCAGCCAAAAGCCCGGCTCTAGAAAAAATTGAAAATGTCTTGTCTGAAGATCTTGAGGAAATCTATTTTCAGCTGCCGCCGGAAAAAAAAGCTGAATTTAAAGCCAGGGGAGAGGAAGCCGCGGGTAAACTTGCTATCTTGCTCTCGGCCGTAAAAATAAAAGTTAAAAAGGTTCTGGAATTAATCCGCAACTGGCTGAAATTAATTCCTGGCGTTAATAAATTTTTCTTAGAACAGGAGGTAAAAATAAAAACCGACAAACTTTTGGAATTAAAAGAAAAAGGAGAAATCACACCTTTTGAAAATCAAAACAAAATTTAAATAAAAATGGAAAATATTTTTATACAACTTGCGGATTTTCAGATCAGCGGCCCTAAATTATTGATTTTAGGCGGATTAATTTTATTTGGCAGCATCATTATTTTAATAGTGCTGTTTTTTTTGGCCAAAAAAATAATCCGGCAAATTGTCAGAAACACCGGCACTTTCAAGCATGCTATTTTAGCAGTGCAGATGCCAAAATATGAAACCGTGCAAGCAGGTGAAAAAACCGGGCCCAAGACCCAGCAGGAATTAGCAGAGAAAATTTCCATCATGGAGTCATTTTTTTCCAATATCGCTGGTCTGCCCCAGCAAAATGGCCTAAAATATAGTTTGCTGGGCAGAAATGACCATATTTCTTTTGAAATTGTCTTAAAAGAAGGTTTGATTTATTTTTATGTGGTGGTGCCCGAGCATTGGAAAGATTTCATTGAACAGCAGATTATGGCCCAGTTTCCCAAGGCATATATTGAAGAAGTTGAGGATTATAATATTTTTAGTCCCCAGGGCACAATTTCTGGCGCCATGCTCAAGTATAGCAAAGAATATATTTATCCCATCAAAACTTATAGAAAATTGGAGACCGATTCTTTGAATGCCTTAACCGGCGCTTTAAGCAAATTAGATAAAGGTTCTGGCGCGGCCATTCAGGTGATTACCAGAACAGCTCATCCTTCCTGGCACAAGTGGGGCAGAAAAACAGCTTCCATTGCTCATCAAGGTAAGAAGATAAGCGATGCCATTAGCGAAGCCGGCGGAGGGTTTTCTTTTAAAAAAGCAGGGAAAATGCTGGAGGGCTTTGGTTTGGCTGCCGCGCCTAAAAAAGAAGGCGAACCGCCCAAAACCTATCAGCTTTCTGCACTAGAGCAGGAAATATTAAAGGGCATTGAAGAAAAAGCAGCCAAAGGCGGCTTAGAGGTCAATATCAGAGTGGTTGTTTCCACTGATTTGGAGCAGAAAGCCCAGATTTATTTGGATAATATCTTAAACAGCTTTGCCCAGTTTAATATTTATGAATATGGCAATGCTTTCAAAAGATACAGCCCGTCAAGAGAAAAATTAATCAATGATTTTATTTACCGTGAATTTAATGAAAAGGCCAAGATGATTATGAATACTGAAGAAGTGACTTCTCTTTTCCATTTTCCTTTGGGTCACACCGAAACGCCAAATATTGTTTGGTTGCAGGCCAGGAAATCAGCCCCGCCAGCAATTTTACCGGAGCAAGGTCTTTTAGTCGGCTATAATGATTTTCGCGGCGTTTATCGCGAAATAAGATTAACAGATGATGATCGACGTAGGCACACTTATATTATTGGTCAAACTGGTACGGGAAAATCCGTCTTACAGATCAATATGGCCATGCAGGATATCATTAATGGCAAAGGAATCTGTTTTATTGATCCGCATGGTGAAGCCATTGATGAACTTTTAACTTTTGTGCCCAAAGAAAGAGCTGAAGATGTGATAATATTTGATCCATCAGACACCCAGAGGCCTTTAGCTATTAACATGCTGGAATTTGATAGGCCGGAACAAAAAACCTTTGTTATTAATGAAATGATGAATATTTTTGATAAATTGTACGATTTAAAAACAACGGGCGGGCCAATTTTTGAGCAGTATATGCGTAACACCATGCTTTTGATGATGGAAGATCCAGAATCTGGCTCAACCCTGCTTGAGGTTTCCAAAGTTTTATCCGATGAAGAATTTAGACGCTACAAGTTAAGCAAGACAAAAACTCAGATTGTCAAAGATTTCTGGGAAAAAGAAGCTGAAAAGGCCGGCGGTGAGGCATCTTTGGCCAATATGGTGCCCTATATTACCTCAAAGCTAACCACTTTTATTGCTAATGATATCATGAGGCCAATTGTGGCTCAGCAAAAAAGCTCTTTTAACTTCTCGCAAGCAATGAATGAACAGAAAATAATTTTGGTCAAGCTAACCAAGGGTTTAATTGGTGATATCAATGCTAATTTGTTGGGCATGGTGATTATTGGTAAAATCTTGATGGCGGCTTTGGGCAGAGCATCAATTCCGCCTGAACAAAGAAAGGATTTTTACCTTTATGTTGACGAATTCCAGAACTTCTTAACCGAAGGTATTCAAATAATTTTATCAGAAGCGCGCAAATATAAATTAAGCTTAACAGTTGCCCATCAGTTTATCGGGCAATTGGTTAAGAATAATGATACCAAATTTAAAGATGCGGTTTTTGGCAATGTGGGCACCAAAATTGCTTTCCGGGTTGGCGTTGAAGATGCAGAAATATTTGCCAAAGAATTTGCCCCAGTTTTTAATAACTATGATGTCATGAATATTCCCAATTTAAATGGTTATATTAAGCCCTTGGTTAATGGCAGTGTGGTGCCGCCTTTCAGCTTTCATCTAATGCCTTTTGAAAGTCGGCCTAAAGCCAATCCGGAATTAGCCCAAGCCATTAAAGAACTTTCGCGTTTGAAATACGGACGCGATCGCAATATTGTGGAGGCAGAAATTACTGAACGTACAAAAATGACTGTCAGTAAAGAGGAAGAAGAAGATATCTTCGCTTAATTCCGAAAGCTGAATTCTGAATTTTTGTTATTCCAGATTTCATAATTCGACATTCATAATTCATAATTCTAAAATATGAAAAATAAAAATCAAAATCAGGAATCAATCGGCATTTCGCAAAGCAAATATCAATTGATTCAAAAAATATTAAAAAACATTCATGATAATTTGGGCAAAGTAATTCAGATTTTGGAGCAGGGGCCAGATGATTTTAATAATGCTGAAGAGACATTTCTGGGAATTTCTCAGACCTTAAAAATGGCTGAAAAGGATCTGGATGTAGTCGGCGGGGAAAGAGTAATTGAGGGCGTTTTTGATGGTGAAAAAATGATTGCTAATGATGGCCAGGAATATATTGTGCCAGCCAATTATGCTTCCAAATCAAAATTAGTCGAGGGAGATATTTTAAAATTAACTATCAATAACCGCGGCGATTTTCTTTTTAAACAAATTGGACCAGTGGAAAGGAAAAAAATGGTTGGCAGCTTGGGCGTTGATAAAAACGGTGATTATTTTGTGGCTGTAGCCAAGAAAAAATGGAAGGTATTGCCGGCCAGCGTTACTTATTTTAAAGGACAGCCAAGTGACGAGGTTGTTATATTGGTTCCAGAAGATGCGGTCAGTAAATGGGCGGCAGTGGAAAATGTGGTAAAAAAGTAGGCTGAACCACGAATTTATATTCACGAATTACACGAATCTTCATCCAATTTTGCGAAGAAATAAAAAGGGGTTTAGTGCCTCTTTTTTAAAATTAAGATAAAAAAATGTGTTTTTGGGGACTTGATTTTAAAAGTTAATTGGCTTAAAATATGCTTATATGAGTTTAGCTTTATATCGCAAATATAGGCCCCAGACCTGGCAGGAAATAACCGGCCAGAATCACATAAAAATCACTCTGCAGCATGAAATTGAGTCAGGCAAGGTTAGCCATGCTTATCTTTTTACTGGTCCGCGGGGCATAGGCAAGACCACGACAGCTCGGCTCTTGGCCAAATCAATTAATTGCGAAAATCATAAGGAAGGCCAGAGCGAACCGTGCAATAAGTGCGATTCCTGCCTAGAACTAACTGCTGGCAATGACCTTGATATTTTGGAAATAGACGCTGCTTCTCACACCGGAGTTGATAATGTCAGGGAAAATATAATTGCTAATGCCCGCTTTACGCCAGCCAAAAGAAAATACAAGGTCTTTATCATTGACGAGGTGCACATGCTTTCCATCTCAGCTTTTAATGCCCTTTTAAAAAGTCTGGAAGAACCGCCGTCTCATGCCATTTTTATTTTAGCAACCACGGAAATCCATAAAGTGCCGGCTACCATTATTTCCCGCTGCCAGCGTTTTGATTTTAAACGAATCATCAGCGAGGAATTAATCAAGCGCCTGGCCTGGATCTGTCAGCAGGAAAATGTTAAAATCAGCAAAAAAGTTTTAACTGATATTGCCCGTTTCAGCGAGGGTTGTTTGCGTGATGCTGAAAGTTTATTGGGTCAGATTTTATCTTTGGGTGAAAAAGAGGTGACGGATGAGGAAGCCAGTTTAATTATTCCGCCCACCAATTTTAATTTAGTTATGGAACTGGTTAATCATTTGGTTTATAAAAACATTGAAGCCAGTCTGTCTCTAATTAATAAAATAGTTGAAGATGGCATTGACTTGGTTCAATTTACGGATGAACTGATTGAATTTTTGCGCAAAATGATTTTAAGCAAAATCAGCAGCGGACTTAAAGAGTTTGCGCTGGAACTTGATGAGGAAACAGAAAAAACAATTATAAATTTGGCTCAGAGTTTTAAACTTAATGATTTGTTTTTACTGATCAATCTTTTTAGCGCTAAAAAAATAGAAATCAAGAATGCGGCTATTGCTCAGCTGCCTTTGGAATTGGCGATTATTGAATATTGCAGTCAAGAGGGGTCATCCTTCGCTTCGGATGATAAGGGAAAAGGTTCAGGGCCAACGAGCAATGGCAAGCCGTTGGATGGAAGTAAATCGGCAAGAAGTGGCGATCAAAAAGTGCCCTCCTACGCTAAAGCTTCTGCCTCCGCTAAAGCTACGGTAGACAGGACGGAGGACAAGGTTAAAGAAAGGAATGGAAGTGGTGTAAGTAACACCACTTTAAAAAATTCTAATTTGGCAGACAGAGAGAAAAAAGTTAAAATTAATTTAAGTGAGATAAAAGATAAATGGCACAATTTTTTGGTTAAGCTCCAGGATTACAATGCCTCTTTGGTATTTATTTTAAAAGTCGCAGAACCATTGGAACTAAATGGCAATATTTTAAAAATCGGTTTTAAATATCCTTTTCACGAGCAGAGAATTAATCAGGCTAAGGTTAAAGATTCGATTGAGGAGATTTTAGGGGAATTTTTTAATGAAGAAATTGTGATCGAAACTAGTTTGCTGCCTAAGGATTATGAAAGTGAATTTATGAAAGAGCAGACAAAATCAGATGAAGTTGAATTAGTTGAAGAAATTCCCAACACTGCCAATGGCGAACAGCAGGCCATGATTGATAACTTGATTAAGACATTTGGGGGGAAGGTGGTGGAATAAGTTTAAAATTCAAAGTTACAAGTTTAATATTGCAATTCAAAATAAAAAATTTTAATTTTTTTGTCATTTGCCTTCGCAAACCGAAGTTTGCTTTGGCAAACGAAGGTTTGTTATTTGATTTTTGAATTTTAAAGCATATTTTTAGATTTTCTGGATTATAACCTAATTTTAATCATCATACATGACACTCCAAACCAAAATTTTAGATCATAAGTTCAGATTATTATATCTGGCCATTTTTATTTTTGCCATTAGCGATGCTCTATTTGCCTATGCGCAATCAACTTATCTTAACCAATACTTTGGCTTACAGCTTGTCGGTCTTATTTTTTTTGTGGCTTATTTTTTTACTTTCATTATTACCAATCTTTATCC
>JAPLYF010000060.1 GCA_026395675.1 Candidatus Parcubacteria bacterium | reverse complement strand
CGCTTTTTGAAGATATTTACAAGGATTTTTATCCAGGATTTGATTATCAGCCCTATGCTTGCTTGTCTTATTTTCCTTTCTTAATTGACACTTGCGCCTTGCATTCGGGCGATCCTACGGGCTGCAGATTAAACCCAGGTTGTGTTTCGTCAGGTGGCAATTGCGTAGTAGCTAAATAATATTCATAAGCAATAAGTTGACATGAAAGAAAAAAACAAAAAATTATTTCCAAAGATTATGGGCCAGAAAACATTTATAATGGCAATTGGTTTTTTTATTGTTTTTCTTTTAGCCATGCTGCCTTTTTCAGCTCAAGCAGCATCAGTAGTGGAAAATGCCATGAGTGCTGGTTTTGGCCTGGTAATTGATTTGATTTCTGCTTTAATTAAATTAGGTGGCAGTCTGCTAATCCAGCTGATGTTTATTGTAGTTTGGCTGAGCCAATTTAATAGTTATATTGATAATCCTTATGTTAATGAGGGCTGGGTGGTTTTGCGCGATTTGGTTAATATGTTTTTTGTGCTGGGCTTGCTTTTTATTGCTTTTGTCACTGTTTTAAAAATTGAAAAACAGCCCTGGAATAAAATGCTGGGCCGATTATTAATCATGGCGATTTTAGTCAATTTCAGCAAAACAATCTGCGGTTTGATTATTGATTTTTTCCAGGTTTTAATGATCACTTTTGTCAATGCTTATAAGGATATTACAGCCGGCAATATTGAAAATGCTTTAAATATGACCCAATGGTTCGGACAGACAGGAGTAGTAGGCAGTGATCCTGGCGTAACTGGGGTGGCTGGCGCTCTCTTAGGGCTTATTTACACCATTGTGACCCTGATAGTTGTCTGCATTTTTTGCGTTATTTTAGCCATCAGAATGATTGCGCTCTGGATTTTGATTGTTTTTTCGCCTTTGGCTTTTTTTGCCTGGTCAATATCAGGCATATCTGGCAAGATCGGTGAATTTGCCAATTTATGGTGGACTCAATTTTTTAATTACTGCATTGTCGGGCCTTTTATTGCTTTTTTCTTATGGCTTTCTTTGGTGACCATGGTTAAACTGAATTATAATGAAATGGTAAAGGGTTATACTGAAGCAGATAGGGCCAAGAATGACGTCACAGACCTGGGTAATATGAGGATTGATAATTTAATATCTATTTTACTGGGCATTGTCATGCTGGTAGCTGGTTTGCAAATGTCAGCCAGGTTTGCCGGGGCTGGCGCTTCTTTGGCCACTAAGGGCGCTAATTTTATAAAGGATCAGACAGCCGGACGCTTGGAAAGAGCAGCGACCAGCGTGGGCAGGACAGGCATGGCTTATGCCACTGCTCCAGTCAGGACAGCCGGAGCTGTGATGGCAGCGCCTTTTAGAGCAGCCGGCGCTTATTTAGGCGGCAGGGCTCAGGGCGCAAAGGAAAGTATTCAGAGAGGCAGATTTACGCGTTTATTGACTAAAGAAGGCCGCGATCAAGCAGTAGAAGGAGCCAGAGCCAGAGGTGAAGCGGCGGGTGTTGCAGGTGTGGGCGGAGCTGGTGAACTGGCCATCAGAGACATGAGAGCCAAGCAAGCCCAGGATTATAAAAAAATCAGAAAAGATGTGAACTGGGAAAATCCAGAACAAATCAGGCAATTGCAAAATAATTCTCTGGAAAGAGAAGTAGATCCAAAAACCGGGAAGAGAACTGGCAAGATTCTCAAGAATAAAAATAAAGACCTGCGATTTTGGGAATCAACTTACACTGCCCTGGCTGATGCCGGCAAATTATCTTACAAAGATGTTGATGATATGGAAGAGCTGGGTCTGTTCAATAAGAAAACGGGTATGGCTGGCCGTGGCAAGCAGGTCTTTTTGGAAGACATGGAAAAAAGATATGAAAAGAAAACCCATATTAAAAAGGCCTTTTCTTCCTTGATTTACAATGCTGAGACCAATGAGTATGAAGATGTAAATGGTTTGGAAGAAAGAGGCAATCAGGCCACGGCACAGGCCCAGGCC
This sequence comes from Candidatus Parcubacteria bacterium, assembly GCA_026395675.1. Classification (GTDB taxonomy): domain Bacteria; phylum Patescibacteriota; class Patescibacteriia; order CAIXNZ01; family CAIXNZ01; genus JAPLYF01. The sequence continues at coordinate 470 of JAPLYF010000060.1, read as the reverse complement.
TCGGGTCATAATTTAAGCGAAGTTGATTTTAATAAAGTTGCCCCTCCAAATCCAAAAAAAGCTGGGACTTTCAATTTAGATACTTCAGCCCCTGAATTTACAAATTTAGATCCCGGTACTCAGAACCATTTACAAACTTTATATCATGATTATCAGGGCGAATTGGCAACCGGCGGCCAGACCACTGCCAATAAAAAGGACTTTTATGCTATTGCCAGAAGCAATGATATTAGGACGAAAAAATATGGTGAAATCAGAAAGGCCATTGCCACTGCTTCTGAAGGGGATCTAAATGAGGCAGGCAAAATAGCCAACATGGGTGACATTATGCAAAATCCACCTGATTATGCTGTGGCCGAAGTAGATGGCTTTACAGACCAGATTCCCAGAATCGGCAAATTGGATAAGATTGCCAGAGACAATATCAATGTCAAGGCCAGATTTACAATGGGCGACAATACAGAACGAGC
>JAPLYF010000087.1 GCA_026395675.1 Candidatus Parcubacteria bacterium | reverse complement strand
AGGGAAAATACCATCTTTATCATCAGTGGGATCAGTAGTATCACCTAAAAATATGACTTTTGTCCGGCTAGGATTAAAACTACTGCCAAAGCCGCGTCCCCAAAGAGTAATAAAATTACCAGGCGCGCCATCCCGGGGCTGGACATCATCAATGCGCGGCAAATATTGGCAAGTGCAGGAAAGTGTGGCATGTACTGAACAGTATAATCCTTGACCGCATTTATTATTATCTAGCTCGCAACTTGGTGTTAGGGGATCTCGATCGCAAGGCGTACCCGGACCGGCTGGCTGACAAGTGCAACCTTTTGTCACATCACAAAAAAGACCGGTCTGGCAATCGCCGGCCTGGCAGCCAGACGCATTGATATCTGTATCGCAACTCTGATTAGGGCCTGGCAAACAATAATTTAAATCCGCGCATTCCTTGCCAAAATAGCCGTCAAAACAACAGCCCGAACCGCAGTCAGTATCTTGTTCGCAAGTAACTATAAAGCCATAACCATTGCTTTCCCGGCCATTCACCCTGACATAAACATTGCCTCGTTTTGCCCCCACTGGCACACTGCTATTTAATAGTTCATCTGCCCAAGTAGTTACTGTTGCATCTATACTTCCAAAAAATCTTAAAGTGCTAAAATCCTGAGTTGCTCCAAATCTTTTGCCAAAAACATTAACTGCTGTATTTTCTTTACCGCTATCAGGCACAATGCAAGCAATGCCAGGCCCTGGCTGACCTTCATCTAATGTAAATTGATCATTGGGCGGAAAACCGCCAGTTGACTTTTCACTGCTGTCATAACCTTCAATTTTAACCACAACCTTAAAATTATTTGAGCCGCTTACATTAAAAGGCAAATTATTTGGGACTTCAACCACAATCTGGTTATCGTTCCAGGACGGCTGGCCATTACATAAAGCCACAGTTGCTTCATAATCAGTACTTCCCTGTCTGAAAAAAACCTTAGTGTAAGTGGCTAAATAACTGCCAAATTTTCCGCCTTGAATAGTAACAAATTGTCCCTTAGGCCCATGTTTTGGATCTAAATTGCAAATAAAAGGCGCGTTTTTATGTATGCTTGTAGTATCAGGATCAGCACAGCCGGGCCAAGGGGGAGGAGGGCATGTTCCTGTTTCTTCGCAAGTTGGAATGATTACTCCATTAACACCAGGCCCAACACCAGTGGCATTTAAAATACTGCTGATAATAAAACTAGCTATGGCAAAGGAAGTCAGAATAATAACCAGGCCAATTATGGCCGCGATTAATAAATCCTTGGCTTTTTTAATTTTTTCCGGCTCGCCCATTGAAGTCAGATACAGCACGCCGCCATAAATTATTATAACCACTGCCACAATGCCCAATAAACCCAAAGCCACCCTGATGATATTGGCAATTGTTACCCTGATATCCTGCGTGCCCAAGCCCAAAGGAGAAGCAATTTCGTTTAAGCCGGGCTGGATCTGAGCAGAAACAGAAGAAGTAATAAAAAACAAACCAGCCCCAATAAGCAGGGTTAACAAAATCTTTTTCAATAAAACCCTTTTTTTCATAATTCAAAAATCTTTATGGCCCGCTAGGCGGCATTTGGCAGGAAGGATAAGTCCCAGACCAAGGATCGCCTTTCTCATACTCTCCTGGCTTTCCGCCTGACTTTTCCAAGCGCGCGCAGCCCGGACCAGAACAGGGCTGATAGCAATTTTGCATCAGATCCCTGAGACCTGAACCTGCTATTATGCTATAAATTGTTTCTTCTGCCAAAGGATAATGATCAAGCGTAGCAATGGTTGTTTCCTCTGGATTATTTTGGCTGCTTAGCCAGTAGCCCCTAGGTATATAAGTTGATTCTATTGGTTGGACTAAAGTGAGGTGGTGTTTTTCCTGGCAGTCCTGCCTGGCCGGTTTCGGACACAAAACTTTAGGAATGCTTTCAGTGCAGACAAATTGGGTATTATCTTTATTTAAACAATAGCCATGGACCAAGTCGCATTTATTGGCTGTATCGCACTGAGGGCTGTCAGGATTAGTGGCGCAGCCGCAATCTACATCAGTCGTGCATTTACAATAGCCGTCACCATATCCCCGGTCTGGCTTAATAGAAGTCGCCATCATTAATTTATCAAAAGGAATAATAATGCTAGCAAGTGGGCTAAACTTTGTGGCCCCGGCCTCTGGCAAATAACCTGTCTCTAATTGCGGCGGAATTAAATCAATTATGTCATTGGTATAAAAACTCCACTGGGCATCATCACCGTGACTGGTAATTACGGTTGGATTATTGAAATTATATGGCGGATAAGTACTTTGTGTTTGAGGCCCTTGTGCCTGGCCATCTTTATTGCCATCCAGAGAATTATCAGCCATGTCCACAATGCCATCATAAGGAAATAAGGCCGACGGCCCTTTGCCGTCTAAAGTAGCGGCCTTGATCAAGACCTCAATATTTTGAGAACTGGGCAAGCAAAAAACATCTTCGCCGCAGGCATTTTTACCGCACAGATCATTGGAAACAAATTCCACGGTTCTATACTGATTGCCATAATTAAACTGCCCGGCCACAAAATATTTATTTGATAATTGCAAAACATTAATAATGTCATATGTGCCTGCTTTTAATAATTCTGGTCCGACTTTGCCGCCATTTTCCAGATCAACTTTGCCGTTAATGGTCATGGGATTAATTGCTTCATTGAAATTGATCTGAATTACCATATTGCGAGGCACGGAATTTTTGGACTCATTTTGCGGTTTGGGAATGACTGACTCAACCTGGGGCGGCGTTAAATCAAGCCTGGTTGACACATCAAAGCTCCATTTATAGCCGCCAAAGCTGCCAAAAGCCGAAGTCCTGTCACTCTTTTTAATATCATTAGTCAGTTCAACCGTATAATTAAGCGGCTGGTCAGGACTGCCCAAATAATCAATGGGCTTAAAGACAAATGTTTTAAAATCCTGAGTATAAGAAACCCGCACCTTAGTAACATTAATTATTTCTCCTGTCTGATGAATTTTCACTACTGGCACGCCACTTTGAAGGGCAATTGTATCATCTGTAAGATCAGTTGGCGTCCCATTATTATTAACAATGCTAGCCACGCTCATTGGCACTTTAAAAGTCACTATAATACTTGTATTTCTGGGCACATCAACCGCATTGCGCCCTGGATAATGGCTTTCAATAATGCCATTGCCCAAAGCTCCGCCGCCATCGCCATAATTAGGCGGCACGCCCAAATTCGGGCCATAGATTGCCTGCATTATGGCATTGATAATGAAACTGGCAATGGCAAAAGCCATTAAAATTATAATTAAGCCAATTACCCCATCGCGCAGCACATCTTTAGCTTTTTTAATTTTTTCCGGCTCGCCCATTGAGGTTAAATACAAAAAACCGCCATAAAGTATAATCACAACCGCGACAATGCCCAGTAAACCCAAAGCTACCCTGATGATTTGCGCAATGGTTACTCTGATATCCATCGTGCCCAAGCCCAAAGGTGAAGCAATTTCATTTAAGCCCGGCTCTATGGTCGCCGCCAAAACAGATTCAATATTGCAAAATAAAAAAACTGCCAAAATCAAAATAAGTAATAAAACTTTTTTGGCAGTCCGGCTGTCAAATCTTTTCTTTTTTTGCCCCTGGCTCTTTTTCGTCAGGAGAAATTTTTTTTGCATGGGATTTTATTTAAATTGAATGTTTATTTTTTATGGGCTATCTCTTCCTCCAGTATTTTTCTAACTTGGTTGCCATCGGCCTGGCCCTGTAAATCTTTCATTATTTGTCCCATTAATTTCCCCAAATTATCCTGATCTGTCTTTTTTAAAATCTCTTTAATTTTTTCCCTAATCACCTTTTCCTCTAATTGGGCGGGTAAATATTTTTCAATAATTTTTATTTCTGCTTTTTCTCTATCTGCCAGATCTTGTCTTGCCCCTATTTCATAATCACTAATGGCCTCTTTTCTTTTTTTAATTTCGCTTTTCATTACCCTTGAAACATCATCATCATCTAAGTCAGCCATTTTTTTAATTCTTTCATTTTTTAAAGCGGCCAAAATTAAGCGTAAGGTTGAAACTTCGCTTGCCTTTCTTTCTTTGAAAGCTTGCTGAAAATCTTTTTCTATTTGTTCTAAAATTGACATGGTTACAAATTTACCTGCCTGCCGGCAGGCAGGCGAATACTATATCCCAGCGGGATCCCTTCGGGACAAATTTTACAAATAGGTAGCTTAGCTGAAGAAATGAATCAATCTTCATTTACTGGCTTTGCTTAATTATTAATTTACTGATTAATAATTTGTATTATTTGTAGCCCCAAAGGGGCCCCTTCGGGGCAATTTGTATATTCGTATCCTTATTATTCTTCAATCAATTTGCCAATCTTTCTCAAATATTCTTTTTGGGCTTTAATTTTCAAACGTCTTAAAGCCAATTTTTTGGCTAAATTTTTATTAGGTTGTTTTTCTAAAAATCTAACCTTTTTTGCTTGTAATAATTTACCGCTTTGCAAAATTCTCTTATTAAAACGTCTGAGCAAACTTTCAAATGTCTCCCCTTTTTTTCTTTTAACCTCAGCCATAATTCAAAAATTCTCCTTTCCTTAAAGGTTAATCTAATTTTAACAGGAACTTAAATCAAAGTCAAATCAATTTAATGTGAATAAATTAACAAAAAAACGCCCTTATTAGAATTTAAGCTTTTTCTACAAAATATGCTAAAAAACTTATTTTTCCAGACGTTTTTTTAATTCTTTGATGATTTTATTATAATTGATGGTTTCTTGCACTCCGCCCTCCATATCACGCAATAATATTGTACCCTCAGAAAGTTCTTTTTGGCCTAAAATTAAAGTATATTTTACATCTAATTTATTGGCGATTTCTAATTGATTTTTAAGCCCATCCTTGGAAAAAGCCTCGGCAATTTTAAACCCTTCCTGCCTGAGCGTTTCATAAAGCGCCATGGCTTTTCTTTTAGGGGTCTCGCCCAATTGAGCGACGAAAATATCAGCTTTTTGAATTAGCGGCATTTCAAGATTGGCTTCTTTGATTTTCAAAATTATCCTTTCTAAACCAAGCGAAGCTCCGACCGCAGGCGTGGGTCTGCCGCCCAATAACTCAATCAAATTATCATAACGTCCGCCACCGCCTAAAGCTATCTGCGCTTTTTTTTCTTCGCCTTCTGTCTCTCCTTGCCCCGCCTCGCGAGGCGTGCCAGGGCCAGGCCAAACTTCAAAAACTGTTTTGGTGTAATAATCCAAACCTCTGACTAAACGCGAATTAAGATTATATGGTATTTCCAAATCATCTAAAAATTCCAAAACTCTGACAAAATGATTCTTGCAGTCCTCGCAAAGCCAATCAACAATCTGCGGGGCGTCTTCAGAAACTGCCTGGCATTTTTCCTCCTTGCAGTCCAAAAGCCGCAAAGGATTTTTGCCCAGCCTAATTTTACAATCCTCACATAAGTCTGCTTTTTGTGTTTTGTAATAATTCAATAATTGAACCTTATATTCTTTGCGGCAATTTAAACAGCCAATACTATTGATCTGTAAACTAATCTTTAAACCCAGTTCTTTGAAAAAATTATAGGTCATGATAATGATCTGCGCGTCTAAAACTGGATGCATTTCACCCAGGGCCTCAAAACCAAATTGGTTAAACTGACGGTAGCGGCCTGATTGAGGACGATCATATCTAAACATGGGGCCCAGATAATAGAGTTTAACCGGCTGAGGCAGATTGAGCATGCCATGATTAATATAAGCACGCGCTACCTGAGCCGTGCCTTCTGGCCGCAAACTCACCTGATCTCCACTCCGATCCTCAAAAGAAAACATTTCTTTTTCTATAATATCTGTTTCTTTGCCTACGGCTCTGATAAATAAACTTGTTTCTTCAAGCAAGGGGAAATCAATTCTCTCGTAACCAAAGTCTTGAACTATTTGTTCTGCCTTTGTTCTTAATAAATCCCAATATTTTTGTTCGCCTGGTAAAATATCCTTAAATCCTCTCAAAACTTGGGGAGTTGTTTTGGAAACTTTAAAAACCTTAGCCGCGGGTTCGATTTTTATTTTTTTAATCGCGACTTTTATTTTTTTATATTTTTTCGAAATATTTTTTTTCTTAATTTTGGGCATACTCTTACAAAGAGCTAATGGCTAATTGCCAAATTATATATTATATTTTGGTGTTTGAAAAATTGTAATTTTATCAAATGGCCAGCCGCGAATCCAGGCCTCACCAATAATTAGATGCCTGGGCACTGGCCCAAATTTCCGCGAATCCAGGCTTGAATTGCGATTATCCCCTAAAACAAAATATTCATCTTTATCAAGAATAAATTCTGTTTTACCAAAATTGAGAGTTTCCTTATCTTCAGTCAAATAAGTTTCTTCATTGAGCTCAATACCGTTTGGATACTTATCATTAAAAATATAAACCTTGTTATCTTTTATTTTTACTTTTTCACCTGGCAAACCAATAATTCTTTTGATAAAATACTGGCTCGGGTCCTTGGGATAGCGAAAAACAATTATATCGCCGCGCTGGGGCTCGTAGAAGCGATAAGCGATTTCATTGATAATCAAATATTCGTGATCATGGAAATTCGGCTCCATCGAAGCGCCTTTGACATAAAACGGCTGAATTAAAAAATATCTGACTGGAATGATAATGGCCAGTGAAATAACTACAACTTTAATTATCTCTAAAACAAATTCACCTATTGTTTTACCCAGAGAATCATAGGTTGAGCTTGTTTTCCACTCAAACTGGTCGTCTTTATTTGAGGACATTTTTAGCAAAATTAATTATAAAAAAGTGGTTTACAAAATTATATCATAAAAAATTTTTTTTGACAAATTATTGGACTTGAACAAATTTAAAATTTTTGATTTAATTAATAAGAGGTAATAAACTTTTACTGACCTTATTTTATTTATCAAAATGAATAACCCAAAAATAAATTTTTTAAATCCCTTTGAGAAAAAACCAAGGAGAGAAAAAGGTGCATTCTCAAGAATTCTTTTTTACCCTTTAATTTTTTTGGGTATTTTTATTTTAATATTTTCTATACAAATAATTCTCTCTGGCGACAGTGTTATAAATAACCTTGAAAAAATTAATATCTTCCAAAATTTTGGATTTTCCCTTAGTAAAGACCAATTGCTTAAAGGTGAATCAGACGATCGGATAAATATTTTGCTGCTGGGCATGGGCGGCGAAGGTCATCCTGGACCCTATTTAACAGATACTATTCTCCTGCTCTCCCTCAAGCCATCTGAGAATAAAGCCTCTTTAATTTCAATTCCTAGAGATTTATCAGTGCCCATTCCTGGTTATGGCTGGCGCAAAATAAATGAGGCCAATCATTTTGGTGAAATGAAAAATCCTGACTCTGGCTCCCAATCCGCTGCTGATGTTATCGGTAATGTTTTCGATATACCCATTCATTATTATATTCGTTTGGATTTTTCTGGTTTTGAAAATTTAATCAATGAACTGGGAGGACTCAATATCTATGTTGAAAATAGTTTTACTGATAATCAATTCCCGACTGACAATTATGGTTTTCAAACTGTTTCTTTTTCACAGGGCTGGCAAAACATGGACGGCCGGACTGCCTTAAATTATGCCCGCTCCAGGCATGGCACGAATAATGAAAGCTCTGATTTTGCCCGCAGTAAAAGACAGCAGCAGGTTTTGCGGGCTATTAAAGATAAAGCTCTTTCTTTCACGACTTTTTTAAGTTATCGGAAAATTTCGGCCTTAATGGATCTTTATAAAAATCATGTTTCCACCAATTTAAATGTCTGGGAAATTTTCAAACTGGTCAAACTGGCTAAAAAAGTCAAACCGGAAAATATAACCAACCTGGTTTTACAAGACGGTCCGGATGGCCCTCTTTATGCCACCAATATTAATGGTGCCTATTTGCTGCTGCCCAAGGATATGTCCTTTTTTAAACTGCAACAAATGGTAAAGTATGTTTTTGAACCGGCTACGGCGAGTGAGGCCAAAAAAGTTGAGCGAATAAAAATCGAAGTTCAGAACGGCACCAGGATAGAAGGGCTGGCTTATCGGACCTATCTTTCCTTAAAGGATAACGGCTATGAAGTTGTGAAATTTGGCAATGCTCAAAAGCAAAGCTACCAAAAAACTGTCATCTATGATCTCACAGCCGGACAGAAAAATGCGGCACTCGAAAATTTAAAAAATAAATTTGATGCAGATGTCTTGTCTGAAAATCTGGAAACCATTCCGCACTCCGCCAACATTGATTTTTTAATAATTTTAGGGCAAAATCAGCAGGGCTTAACCAAGTTAGAATAATTTAGCTATTTTTTATCTGACCAATTATTTACTTTTATATGAAAACCTTTCCTCAAGTCATTATTTTCGGCCGCGCCAATGTTGGCAAATCAACTCTTTTTAATCGTTTGCTTGAAAAACCAAAATCACTGACTTCGAAAATTCCCGGCACCACCCGTGATCAATTAAAAGGCCTGGTTTATTGGCAGGGCATTAATTTTGAATTAATTGATACTGGCGGACTTGAAACAATCATCCCTTCAAAAAAATTAAAGAAAATGCCTGCCCGGCTAAATATTGAATACTCTTTGGATATTATCAAAAAAACCCAAGCCGCTTTAAAACAAGCTGATTTAATATTATTTTTAGTAGATATTCAAGCTGGCCTGCTGCCCCAAGATAAAGAACTAGCCCAAGCCCTAAAAAAAATTGATAAAAAAATAATCGTGGTTGCCAATAAAACTGACTCTCTGAAATATCAAGGTCAAGGGGCAGAATTTTTTAAGCTCGGCCTGGGTGAGCCAGTTTATGTTTCTGCCATAAATGGTTCTATGACTGGCGACCTTTTAGATAATATTATTGTTAATTTGAAAAAAATAAAAAAGGTTAAAAAAGCCGAAAAATTCGAATTAAAAAAGCCGATTAAAATTTCAATAATTGGCAAACCCAATGTTGGCAAATCATCGCTTTTAAATGCTCTGCTCGGAGAAGAAAGGGTCATTGTTTCCCCTATTCCCTTTACTACCCGTGAAGCCATTGATACGAATTTGGAATATAAAGAGCAAAACATTATTTTAATTGACACAGCTGGCATTAGAAAGCAAGCCAAAATCAGCGGAACTTTGGAAAAAATTTCAGTTAAAAAAAGCTTAATCAATGCCCGGCACTCTGATTTATGTCTTTTAGTCCTGGACATCTTTGAACCAATTACTGTCCAGGATAATAAACTCAGCAAGGTTTTACTAGATGCTAATATCAGCATAATTATTATTGCCAACAAATGGGATCAAATTGAGGATAAAACAAACCAAAGCCAAAGCCAATATTTAAAAAAGATTTATCGATTTTTTCCATATCTGACTTGGGCACCGGTCTTATTCATTTCAGCCCAAACTCACCAGAATGTTCATAAAATTTTGGATTTGGCCATGGAAGTTTATCAGGCGCGCCAAATCAAAATTTCTGACAGCGCTTTGAGTAAATTCCTCAAGCAGGCCTTAAAAAAACAAAGACCAACCGTCGGTCCGGCCGGCAAATTTCCTTATTTATCAAATTTAAAGCAAATCAGGACAAACCCGCCCAAGTTTACTATCCAAATCAGAAAACATGACACCTTGAAACAATCCTATCTTAAATATCTGGAGAATTCATTAAGGCGAAAATTTAATCTTATTGGTACTCCCCTTAGTCTCACCCTTAAAAATGAATAAGTAAAAATAAAATATCCGAACAATGCGCATCTTATTTATCTATAATCCTGAAGCTGGCAAGAAGAGCAAGAAAGACCAGGCCATAAAAAATTATTTAAATAAATATAATGTAAATTTTATTTGGCACGATACTTCAACTGGTTCTTTTATCCAATATGATCCTGATCAGTTTGCCCGCATTTTTGCCTGTGGCGGAGATGGCACAATTAAAGAGGTGGCTGCTTGGATTTTAAGCAAGCACAGCCAAACCCCGCTGGCCATAATTCCGATCGGCAGTGCTAATATTTTGGCTCAATCTTTAGCTATTCCTTTAGAAATTAACAAAGCGCTTAACCTGGGCTTTATTAATAACGTTCATAAAATAGATGTTGGCTTGATTAATAACCGTTATTATTTTCTGATTGCTGCTGGCTGCGGCTTTGATGCCAGAATCATAAAAAACACTTCGCGCAAGGCCAAAAAAGCTTGGGGCATTTTGGCCTACGTGACCACCTTGATTTTAAACTTTTTTAATGTTAAGCCCAATAAATTTTTTCTTAAATTTGATGGCTATTCCAAAACAGTCACTGCTCAGAGTATTTTTATTTCCAATTTCGCCAAATTCTTTAATCTTACTTTAAATCCAGAGTCAAGAATTGATGACGGCTATTTGAATATCAGTATTTTAAAAACACTGCGGCTAAAAGATTTGCTTATTTTAATCCGCCGCTTTTTATTTGAAGATTATCAAAAGGATTGGCGTTATGAATTTCATAAAGTCAAAGAGATTTATATTTTGCCTTTTAACAAAAAAACGCACATGCAGATTGACGGCGAAGTGATTGAACTGCCTTATCTGGATATTAAAGTTCTGCCCTCTGCCTTAAATATTATTGCCATTAAACTACCGTGAAGTTAAAAGTTATAAAGTTTATCAAGTAAAAAGATTCAACCTTACAAACTTTCTACTATACTTTCTACTAAATATATGAAACTAATCATCGGCCTCGGCAACCCCGGCCCAGAATATCAAAAAACCAGACACAATATAGGTTTTCAAATTATTGACACAATTGCTGAAGACCTGATTTTAAAGTCCTTTAAGCCCAATAAAAAATTCCAGGCCGAAATCTGTGAGGGAACTTTTGGTAATGAAAAAATTATCTTAGCCAAGCCGCAAACTTTTATGAATAATTCTGGCTTAGCTATCAAAAAAATCAAAACTTTTTACAAAATCAAACCTCAGGATATTATAATTATTCACGATGACATTGATTTGCCTATTGGCAAAATCAGAATTTCCCAAGGATCTAGTTCTGGCGGAAACAAAGGTGTAGATTCAATTATTAAAGAGATTAAAACCAACAACTTTATTCGCCTTAGAATTGGCATTGCCAATGAGTTAAGAGCAAAAATCCCGGCTGACAAATTTGTTTTACAAAAATTTTCCCTGGAAGATGAAAAAAAATTAAAAAATGTTTTTCTAAATACCCTTAATGCTGTTCAGATGTTAATTGAAGGCGAACCTTTATTAAAAGTCCAGAACTTATATAACTAAAAAAACGCTCGGTACTATAAAAGGCTAAAGCCTGAACTCCTACCCAGGAATTTACCCTTTAGGGTTTTATAATGCATCCGAGCGTTTTTTTATCCCTTCTTACTCCTCTTTTCCCTTCTTACCCCTCTTACCCCAATTAAAAAAGGCGACTCGTTTACACAAGTCGCCCTTATTAAATTTGTTTATAGTCTGTTTAATTTGAACTCACGCAGACTGAGACAGAACCCCTTTCGAATGATCCGAAGACAGCTGAAAGCCAGAATAAGATTCCGGCAAAACATATGAGCTGCCCAGATGTAACGCCCCAAGAATGGACAGCGTGCCAGGAAACCGCGTAAAAAAGTATACCGATAATCGCCAGCAAGGCAGTTGTCCTTTTTTCGAAAGAGTGAATCGTGAACAAAAGAACAACCAGAATTGTGATGATCGGGGCTAATTCCCGAAGCATCAACCCGATAGCAAAGAGACATGCCAGGAGCACGACCGTTCCTATTATGCTTTCAAAAGATTCGCGCAAAAATTTCATATTAACCTCCTTTTTCTTTTCTACCCATTACTATGGGTTATTTCTGAATTTCCTTAAGCGCCAGCCAAGCCAGCGCAAATTGCCAAAACGCACTGTCATCCTGAGCGTAGCGAAGGATCTATTACATCGGTGTTATAGATTCCTCACTTTGTTCGGAATGACAGTGCGTTTAATACCCACAGTACTACCTACCAGCGTAGAATATTTTGCATTAAGCTAAATACCCTAACTCCTGGTACTTTCGAAAAGAAGGAGGTTCTTTTCAATTTCCCGCTGGCAGATAGAGCTATGGATACTAATTTACGAATCAGCTACGAATATACTAATTATTTCCTGCTTTTACTATTAGTATTATTAGTAAAAATTAGTACATTAGTATCATATTACAATACTTTTCATAATAGCATTTCAATACGCTTTTGTCAAGTTTGACCTTGATATGCTAATCTTAAAATGACTAATGACTAATTTTTAATTCCTAAACAATGCTTAAATGTCTTAATGACAAAGTTTAAACATTTATTCATTAAATCATTGAATTAAAATTAGAAATTAGAAATTTAAAATTAAAACCGTTTGATTTAATAAACCATTATCAATTAATAAAAAAATGAACGACGATCTTAAATACTGGCTAGCCATCTCCCAGTTTGCCAAAATTGGCGCAGCCAGATTTAAAAAACTATACAATTATTTTCCTAATATGGAAACTGCCTGGCAAGCAGGATTTTTAGAATTGCAAAAAAGCGGTCTGGAACCAAACATTGCCCAAGAATTTATCATTGTTAGAAAAGATATTGATCCTGATTTAGAATTAGAAAAAATTAAGCAGGAAAAAATTGAGGCCATCACAATCAAGGATGATAGCTATCCTAAACTTCTAAAAGAAATTTTTACTCCGCCGGCTTTGCTTTACATTAAGGGCGATTTGCAAAATTTAAATAATAAATTTAATCTCGCAGTAGTGGGCACTAGAAAAATTTCTAATTACGGCAAACAAATCACGCCAGAAATCGTTAAGCCCCTAGTGCAAAATGGTTTTACAATCACTAGCGGTTTGGCTTTAGGCGTTGATGCCCTTGCACATCATTCCGCTGTTGAAGCCCAAGGCAAAACTATTGCTGTCTTAGGCAGCGGCCTAGACCAAAAAAGTATTTATCCCTCTTCCAATCGCTATCTGGCCCAAAGCATTTTAAATAATGGCGGTACTATTATTACTGAATTCCCCATTGGCATGCTGCCCTTAAAACATAATTTCCCGACTCGTAACAGAATTATCTCTGGTTTAAGTTTAGGCACGCTGGTGATTGAAGCCGCTGAAACTTCAGGTGCTTTGATTACTGCTTTTTTGGCTTTGGAACAAAACCGCGAGGTCTTTGCTGTGCCAGGTTCTTTATTTAATCGCAATTCCATTGGCACACACAAACTTATTCAAAAAGGCGCAAAGTTAATTACGAGTTATCAAGACATTTTGGATGAATTAAATTTACAGGAAGTAAAAAGTTTTGTGGCCAATCAAAAGGTCTTGCCTGAAACCAAAGAAGAGAAAATCATTATCCAAACATTAAATCATGAACCAACCCATATAGATGAAATTATCCAAAAAAGCAATCTACCCGTCTCCCTGGTTACTGGCTGTCTAAGCTTAATGGAAATGAAAGGTTTGATAAAAAATTTAGGAGGTCAGAATTACATACTTTTGACCTAAATTTGACAAGTCAAGAATTTAATGTTATTAATAGTAGTAATAACTTGAATTCCGAAAGCCGAAATCTGAAATTAAAATATTCCAATATTCGTAATTCGGAGTTCGTCATTCGGCATCAAAATCCCAATTTCTTATTTCTAATTTCCTATTTCAAAATCATGCCCAAATCCCTAGTAATCGTCGAATCCCCCACCAAAGCCAAAACAATTACCAAATTCTTAGGCCAAGACTTCCAAGTGGAGTCTTCTTTTGGTCATATTCGCGATTTGCCAGTAAAAACATTGGGCGTTGATGTTAAAAATAATTTTGAGCCAGAATATGAAATTCCCACTAAGGCCAAAAAAACCGTTGATAAACTGAAAAAACTAGCTGCCAAGGCAAATGAAGTTATTCTGGCCACTGACGAAGACCGCGAAGGCGAAGCCATTGCCTGGCATTTGACCGCAGCTTTAGATTTAGATGAAAAAAAAGCCGAACGAATTGTCTTCCATGAAATTACTAAAAAAGCCATTGAAGAGGCCTTGAAAAATCCGCGCCATCTTGATTTAAAATTAGTTGATGCCCAGCAGGCGCGCAGAATTTTGGACCGCTTGGTTGGCTACAAGCTTTCTCCTTTGCTTTGGAAAAAAGTCGCCCGCGGCTTAAGCGCTGGCCGCGTCCAATCAGTTGCTGTCCGTATAATTGTTGACCGAGAAAGAGAAATCCAAAATTTTAAATCAGAAGAATACTGGTCAATTGAAGCTGAATTAGAAAAAAACCAGCAGAATTTCATTGCCCAATTAATTAAAGTGGGCAATAAAAAACTAACCAAGCTGGCCATTGAAAATGAAAAAGAAGCCCAAGAAATATTTGCTGATTTGCAAAAAGCCAAATATCAAATCATCAGTATTGATAAAAAAGAAACTCTGAGACAGCCGCCCACTCCCTTTACCACCAGCACTTTGCAGCAAGAAGCTGGCAAAAAATTAGGTTATTCTGCTAAACAAACCATGATGCTGGCCCAGCAATTATATGAAGGAGTTGAATTGGGTTCAGAAGGTTCAGTCGGCCTAATTACCTATATGAGAACTGACTCTTTAAATCTTTCTGGCTTTTCTTTGGATAATGTCCGAGATTATATCCAGAATAAAATCGGCCCAAATTATACACCAGACAAGCCAAGCTTTTTCAAAACCAAAGCCAAAGGCGCGCAAGAAGCCCACGAAGCTATTAGGCCCACCGATGCTTATCGCACGCCTGATGAAATTGCCAATTATTTAAATCCCAGACAATTAAAACTTTATAAATTAATCTGGCAAAGAACCTTGGCCTGCCAGATGCAGCCAGCTGTTTTAGATTCTACTACTATTGATATCAAGGCCAATGATTATACTTTCAGGGCTACAGGATCAATCATTAAATTTGACGGCTTTTTAAAAATTTATAAAACCGCGATCAAAGAGAATATTTTACCTGTTTTAAAAGAAAATGATGAATTAAAATTAATTGAACTAAAAAAATTACAGCATTTTACCCAGCCACCGGCTCGTTACAGTGAAGCAACCTTAATTAAGGCCATGGAAGAATATGGCATTGGTAGACCTTCAACTTATGCTCCAACTCTGGCAACCATTCAGGAACGAAATTATGTTAAGAAAAATGAAGAGAAAAAACTCCAGCCAACTGATATTGGCATGGTGGTCAATGATTTATTAGTTGAACATTTTCCGCAAATCGTGGATCTGAATTTTACAGCCAAGATGGAAGAAGAGCTGGATGAAATTGCCGAAGGCAAAAGAAAGTGGCAGCCCGTAATCAAGGAGTTTTATGAACCCTTTGCTCAAAGGCTAAAAGCCAAAGAAAAAGAAATTTCCAAAAAGGCCTTGGTTGAGGAAAAAACTGATTTGAAATGCGACAAATGTAGCTCGCCCATGGTCATTAAAACTGGCCGCTTTGGCAAATTTTTAGCTTGCTCTAATTATCCAGAATGCAAAAACATCCAGCCCATGTTGGTCACCAAAGAAGAAAAAGAAGCAGAAGAAACCAAAGAAAAATGTCCCAAATGCGAATCTCCGCTGATTGTCAAAATTGGACGCTTTGGCAAATTTCTAGCTTGTTCCAATTATCCGGCTTGTAAATTCACAAAAAATATCCAGGCCTCAACTGGCATTACTTGTCCCAAATGCAAACAAGGTGAAATCGTAGCCAAGAGAAGCAAACGCGGCAAAACATTTTATGCCTGCAATCGTTATCCAGACTGCGATTATGCCCTGTGGTCAAAACCAACCGGAGAAAAATGCCCAAAATGTGTTTCTCTTTTAGTAACTGCAGGCAAAGGCAAAATCAAATGCAGCAACAAGGAATGCGACTTTGAAATAACAGAATAATTAAAATAAAAAAATCGTTCCGCACTACGGGACGATTTTTTTAGTGATGGGAATGGATTTAACCCCAATTACAATGTAAATGTAAGGGTTTCAACATCCCCATCATTAAGATGATATCAGAAATTTTTGATTCTGTCAAGATGATACTAATCTACCTGCCGGCAGGCAAATAAACTACGATTCTACGAATTAGTCAAAATACTACTATGAAATATTTGTATTATTCGTAACCAATTTGTATATTCGTTATCCTAAAATTCGTATAAAGAAAAAATCCCAGGCTTGCGCCTTGGACTTTTTCCCATTGCAATAAGGTATTACCCTTACATTATGCTTCCATTATATCATAGGTTATAAAATATGTCAAGAGTTTGTTATGGTTCAATACCTTTGCACCACCCTGTGGTAAGCTGGGGTATATGCCATACACTATGAATCCAAAATTACCACATCTGCGCATGCAGACTGCGAAGCTAGTATTAAAACAAGGTTGGAGTACGCGACAAGCTG
>JAPLYF010000022.1 GCA_026395675.1 Candidatus Parcubacteria bacterium | reverse complement strand
AAATGTTATTATCAGTGGCGGACCAGGCTCTATCGTAAGTGTTCCCTATGGCAATGGTGCCGGAGCGTTTGAAATATACCCTACTTGTACGATTAATTATTGCCCCAATCCCAATGTTTGTGTGCAAAATAGTGCTAATTTTTACACTTGCACGTTCAAAAGCACAATGTGTAATGTCTACGTGGCGGCCGGTCTATATGGCACTTCCTGCTCTCCCTCAAATACTGGTGATGAACAAATTACTGGACCTGGACGAGGGATCTTTGAAATACATGTTCAAAGTGGAGTTCAAAGTCCAACGATCATCAGGGGGGTAGCTATAACTTCTCCAGCTGATAACATAACCGTTGGGGCTTTTACAAGCTATATTGGTATTGCGGCTTCAGCGTTCAGCCTAAATCCTGTTACTAAAGTAGAATTTTATCAACAGAAAAGTACAGCGGCAACTCCTACATTATTATTTACAGATAATAGCGCGCCATATAGTTACATCTGGGCAAGCCCGACCGTGGGTACTTATGAATTAACCGCTAAGGCCTATGATAGCCAGGGCAATTTCACTTCAGATCCAGTGACAGTTATTAGGCAATAAGTAAGAATATTTTTAGAATTAATACCTAAACTTATGTTTGAACAACCTACAAAACCTCAACCAAATCAACAGCCAGGGCAATGGCCTGGCCCCGGCACAGCTTCGGCCGGTGCGAGCCAAGGCGGGCCCAAGCCAGGAGCGCCAAGGCCGGCTGCTGAGCCAGAAGATATTTTTGCTGGCATTAATACTGGCGGAGCCCCAGCTCAAATGCCAGGTCGGCCAATGCCGCCGGCTCCAGCACGGCGCGGCGCCAGGAGGTTAGTGCTGGTTATTTTAATTGTTTTGATTGTTATTTTACTATTGGCCGGCGGTGTTTTGGCTTACCTGAGCTTTATAAAACAGCCAGCGCCTCAAGTTCAGCCGAATTTAAATGCTAAAGCCAATTCCAACCTGAATGCTAATGTTAATGCCAATCTTAACGCCAATCTTAATTTAAACGAAAATGCCAACCTTAATGCTAACGAGAATCTTAATGCTAATGCCAATGTTAATTTAAATGAGAATGCTAATCTTAATGCCAATGCCAATATTAATGCTCCAGCTGCCCCAGACAGTGATAATGACGGCTTAACTGATGAACAGGAAAATAATCTGGGCACCAACCCTTATAACGCTGACACTGATAATGACGGCCTGACTGATTACGAAGAGATCAACATTTATCACACTAATCCTCTAAATCCAGATACGGATGGCGACGGCTATTTAGATGGCCTGGAAGTAAAAAACGGCTTTAATCCCAATGGGCCAGGCAAGCTGCCCTTGCCCACTCCCTAAAAAGCTGAATTATTGAAGGATTAAAGGGCATATTTTTTAGTTTAATTATTGACTTAAAATTTAAAGTTTTATTTAATTTATGTTTGGAAAAAAGCCAGAACAAAAATTGCCTCAGGCAGAAGCCAAGCCAAAGTTTGAACCCTATGAAATCCATGTCATGCCCACAAAATTCCATAAGTATTTGGGCGTAAAAAGAGGAGGGCTGGGTAAAATAATTTTAATTGGCTTAAGCATTTTATTTGTCCTGGGCGGTACTGCCTTAGGCGCTTTGTATTATCTGAATTTGCTCGGGCCCAAACCCGCTGCCCAGCCAGTTTTGAATTTGAATCAGCCAGTTAATGTTAATTTGAACCAGAATGTTAACCAGGCCAATGCTAATGCCAATTTGAACCAAAACCAAAATATTAATGCCAATCTCAATGTTAACCAAAATGAAAATTTGAATGTTAATCTAAATGCCAATGCCAATGCTAATTTTAATGCCAATTTGAATCTTAACCAAAACATCAATCAAAATGCCAATCTTAATTTAAATACCAATGTTAACGCGCCTTCTGCCCAGCCAGTAATAACTTATAAAAGCAGTTTGGATTCAGACAGTGATGGCTTGACTGATGTTGAAGAAGAAATATATGGCACTGAGAAAAGAAAGCCAGACACGGACGGCGATGGCTATCTGGACGGTGCAGAAGTCATTAATTTATTTAATCCCAAGGTTGGGGGCGGCGCTCTTTTGGAAACCTCTGGTCTGGTCAATAAATATTCCAATCCTCTTTTTAATTATGAAATTTTGCAGCCGTCAATCTGGCTGGCCAAGCCCAATGATGAAAGCTTAAGAGAGGTAATTTTCCAATCGTCAACTGGCGAATATGTTGAGGTTTTAGTGGCAGATAATCCGGATAAACTGGATTTGGTGCAGTGGTATCTTTTAGAATCACCTGCCGCTGATTTGAATCAGCTGCAGAAAGAAACAACCAAAAATGGCTATCAGGCCCTGATCAGCGCTGATCATCTTAATTACTATCTGATTGACACGCAAAATCCCGATAAGGTCTATGTCATAACCTATAACATTGGCGATAAAAAAGAAGTCAATTTTTTAACCACCTTTTTGATGATGAAAAACAGTTTTAAATTAATCAGTCAGCCAGCTGGAACAGTTGAGACACAGCCCCAAAATCCACTATGATAATAAATATTTATAATAAGGCAAAAAAAAAGCTGCCCTTTAATAAAAAAAAGATAAAAAAAATTATTACTAAAGCGGCCCTGATCCTAAAAGTTAAGCAAAATCTTGAATTAACAGTTTTAATTGTTAATAATCAGGAAATCAAGAAACTTAATAAAAAATTTAGACATAAAAACAAAGTGACGGATGTTTTAAGCTTTGGCCAAAAAGAGGGCCGGCAGCTAATTTTGCCGCCAGAAGGAAAAAATTATTTAGGCGATATTATCATTGCTTATGCGCAGGTAAAAAGGCAGGCCAAAGCGCTCAAAACATCAGGGAAAAAAGAATTTGGCCTGATTTTGGTTCATGGCTTTTTGCATCTTTTGGGCTATGAAGATGAAAGCCAAGCCAGCAATTTAAAAATGCAAAAAAAACAAGATTATATTTTAGCCAAAATCAATGATTAGAATTAAACGCTTATTTAAAAGTTTTAAGTATGCCTTAACCGGCTTAAATAAAGTTTTCTGGGAAGAACAGAATTTTAGAATTGACTTTATTATTGCCATCATAATACTTTGGCTGGCTGTTTTTTTAAAGATCATGGTCTGGCAGTTTATAATCTTAGTTTTGATCATTGCCTTGGTCTTGATTTTAGAAATAATAAATAGCATTTTTGAAAGATTTGTTGATTTGCTAAAACCCAGGATACATGAGTATGTCAAAGATATAAAAGATATGACAGCTGCTGCTGTTTTTATTGGGGCTTTGGCCTCTGTTATAATTGGCATTTTGATATTTTTGCCCTATATTGTTGCTAGATTTTTCAGATAAGGGTGAGGGGCGAAAACGCCCTTTTGTCATTCCGAACGCAGTGAGGAATCTATGACTTCTGGATTCTTCGCTTCGCTCTGAATGACAGCGAAGACAAAAGGGTGTTTTCGCCCCACCAACTTTCGTCCCGCAAGGCGGGACTACGGTTGGCGAAGGCCAAATCTCATAATTCATGCCGCCTGTGGCGGCATCCCGCCAGAGGCGGTGATAATTCTCTTAAAAATGGCACATGAAGAAATAATTGTCGGTTTAGACATTGGCTCAACTTCAATAAAAATTGCGGTGGGCCAGTTTTCAGCGACTGAAGGTAATGCCAAAAAATTACATATTATCGGCGCCTTAGAACAGGAAGCCGAAGGTATTAATCGCGGTGTAATTACCAGTATTGAGGATGCGGTTAAGAGCGTGACTAAAGCGCTTGATAAAGCTGAAAAATTAATCGGTATTCCAATTGAATCTGCCTGGGTCAGCATTTCTGGCGGTCATATTACAACTCAGATCAGCAAAGGAGTGGTGGCGGTTTCGAAAACCGATGGTGAAGTCAGGGAAGAAGATATGGAGCGGGCAATTGAAGCAGCCAAAACAGTAACTACGCCTCCCAACTATGAGATTATTCATGTTATAGCCCGCAGCTTTACAGTTGACGGACAGAGTAATATTAAAGACCCAGTAGGCATGACTGGCGTGCGTTTGGAAGTTGAGACCTTTATTATAGAGGGTTTAAGTTCGCAAATTAAAAATTTAACTAAGTGCGTTTATCAAACCGGTTTAGATATTGAGGACTTAGTTTTAGCGCCTTTGGCTACCAGCGAAGCAGTGCTGAATAATCGTCAGAAAGAATTAGGCGTGGCAGTAGTTAATATTGGCGGGTCGACTACCGGCGTGGCTGTTTTTGAACAAGGCGATTTATTGCACACTGCTATTTTGCCGCTGGGCTCAGAACACATCACCTCTGATATTGCCATTGGCCTAAGAACATCTATTGAAGCAGCAGAAAAAATAAAATTAAAATATGGCCAGGCCACCAGTAAAGGGCTGGAACGAAAAGAAGAATTTGATTTGCATGAATTTGACGAAAATGAGGAGGGCTTAATCAGCCGCAAATATTTAGCCGAGATTATAGAGGCCAGGGTAGAAGAGATTTTGGAAAAAGTTGATGCTGAGCTTAAAAAGATAGAGCGGAGCGGCGCTCTGCCAGCTGGCATTATTTTAACCGGAGCCGGAGCAAAGTTACCCAAAATAATTGAAGTGTGCAAAAGAAAAATGAGATTAGCAGCGGCTTTGGGTTACCCCTATGACATTATCAGTGTGATTGATAAAGTTAATGATTTGTCATTTACCACCGCGATTGGCTTAGTCAAATGGGGCATTGATTTAAGCAAGCAGAAAAAAGGAATTTCACGCTTTAAGACAGTCAATCAGATTTCTAATAAAATGAGAAAATGGTTTAAGTCCTTAATGCCCTAAGGCAAGAATTTGATCTGGCCACGGCCAAGACGGGTGAACAAAAAATGTGTCCAAAACTGTGCAAAAAACATTTTACAGATATTACCCTGGGTGTTAAAATAAAGTAAATAAGCATTTTAATTAAAATAAAACCCTATGGAAATAAAGCCAGACATCCAGACCTTCGCTAATATTAAAGTAATTGGCGTGGGGGGAAGTGGCGGAGCAGCTGTTAACCGGATGATAAATTCGAAAATTAAAGGCGTTGAATTTGTTAGCATAAATACAGACGTCCAAGCTTTGCATTATTCGCAAGCTAATAAAAAATTACATATTGGTAAAAATATAACCCGCGGTTTAGGCGCAGGCATGGATCCAGAATTAGGAGCCAAGGCAGCTGAAGAATCTCAAAATGAAATAAGAGATGTGCTCAAGGGCGCTGATATGGTTTTTATAACCTGCGGTTTAGGCGGAGGCACTGGCAGCGGAGCAGGACCGATTATTTGTGAGATTTCCAGGGAGCTAGGAGCTTTGACCGTAGCCGTAGTCACCAAGCCATTTTCTTTTGAAGGGGCGCAAAGAAAAGCCATTGCTGATGGGGCCTGGGATAAATTGTCACAAAAGGTAGATACAATTATTACTATTCAAAATGATCGTCTCTTGCAAATCATTGATAAGAAAACCTCTCTCTTAGAAGCTTTTTCAATCGTGGATGATGTTTTAAGGCAAGCCATTCAAGGCATCTCAGAATTAGTGACCATTCCCGGTTTAATCAATGTTGATTTTGCCGATGTTAAATCTATTATGAAAGAACAAGGCACTGCTTTGATGGGCATTGGCCAGGCCAGTGGTGAAAACAGGGCAGTGGCTGCGGCCAAGGCAGCAATTTCCAGTCCGCTTTTGGAACTATCAATGGATGGCGCCAAAGGAGTGCTCTTTATTATTGCTGGCGGTCCTGATCTAGGCATGCATGAAGTCAATGAAGCAGCCAGAGTTATAACAGAATCAGCGGAAAGCGATGCCAAGATAATATTTGGCGCAATTATTGATGAAGATTTGGGCGATCAGCTTAAAATCACAGTCATTGCCACTGGTTTTGAAGCCAAGGCCTTTAAAAACCGTGACGCAGAGACAAAAGTTTTTACACCTAAAGAGGGTACTCCCTATAAACCAAGCCAGTTTTTGAAAGAAGAGGGTGAAAAGGAAGAAGAAAAAGCAAAAAAGAAACCAAAAGAAGATTATAAGGTTTTTTCTTCAGCCAAGTCCGAAGAAGGTCAGGAAGAGGATTTGGATATCCCAGCTTTCATCAGGAAAAAAATGATGTAGTCCTTCGCTTCCGCCTTCGCTCCGCGTTGCGGAACTACGGCGGACAAGTAAGCT
The DNA here is from genome assembly GCA_026395675.1 of Candidatus Parcubacteria bacterium. Classification (GTDB taxonomy): domain Bacteria; phylum Patescibacteriota; class Patescibacteriia; order CAIXNZ01; family CAIXNZ01; genus JAPLYF01. Next base: position 4,164 of record JAPLYF010000022.1, on the reverse strand, counting down.
TCGGACTATAAATAATAATTAATAAGCAATAACTAATATAAAAAATCCCCCGCGTTGCGGGGGATTTTTAGTAGGTTATTTTAAAAAATCTGTGGATAACTCCACTGATTTTTTGTTTCAATAATTTTTGCGACACAGAAATTGTTTTCATTTTGTTGAGCTTTTATATTTTTTCCTGAAAATTTTTTATAAATTGTCAATTGGCTGAAATAGGGCCTTGACAGGTACATTGACCAACACTATATCTAGTATTAAAATAATAATAGGTAATACTAAATATAGTATTTTTAAAAAAGCAAAATGTTTTTTTGCCAAAGTGCTTTTGCTTCTTTAAAATAATTATGAAATGTCCTGTTTGCAATTACAAAGAGACCAAGGTCATTGATTCGCGTGTTGCCTCTGATGAAATTACCATCAGACGCAGGCGGGAATGTTTAAAATGCGGTTTTAGATTTAGCACCTATGAACAAGTAGAATTATTGGATTTAATGGTGCTTAAACGCGATGGCCGCAAGGAAAGCTATTTGCGAGAAAAATTAGAGCAAGGTTTAAGGCGGGCTTTTGAAAAAAGAGCGATTGCTGAGGAAGATTTTAAGGTTTTAATTAATAGAATTGAGCGTAATATCCAGGCCTTAAAGAAGAATGAAATCAAAAGTCAGGAGATTGGTGAAATTATAATGAAAGAATTAAAGAAAGAAGATCCAGTGGCTTATATCAGGTTTGCTTCGGTTTATCGGGCCTTTGAAGATATAGATACTTTCCAAAAAGAAATTAAGGCAGTGTTTAAAAAAAAGGGTGAAAAGCCGCGCAGACCAAGGGTAAAAAGTGCAAAACGTAAAAGGAGTCAAAAGCAAAAGCGTTAATTTTTTCTTATTAATAAAAAATAAATCAATTTATAATTTTAAGTAATAAAATGGGAAAAATAACAAAAATTAAAAAACGAGATGACCGGATTGTTGATTATGATTTGAATAAGATTGAAATTGCAATTTACAAAGCCATGGAAGCCATTGGTGATCCCAATAAGAAAAGAGCCAAGAAGTTTGCTTTAATGGTAGAAAAAGAAATTAATAAGAAATTTCACGAAAGGAGCATCCCAGCAGTGGAAGAAATCCAGGATTTTGTTGAAGAAACCTTGATCAAAAATCGTCAGATTAAAACAGCTAAGGCCTATATTTTATACCGAGAACAGCATTCTCAGTTAAGGGATTTAAGATCATTGATTGATTCTGATGCCTTGATGGAGGGTTATCTGGCCCAAAGCGATTGGCGGGTTAAGGAAAACAGCAATATGGCTTATTCGCTCCAGGGATTGAATAATCACGTGGCTTCAGCTGTTTCAGCCCATTACTGGCTGCACAAAGTTTATCCGCAAGAAGTCAGAGACGCACATTCCAATGCTGACCTGCATCTTCATGATCTGCAGACTTTGGCTGCTTATTGCTGCGGCTGGGATTTGCACGATTTATTAATGAAGGGCTTTGGCGGTGTGATGGGTAAAGTTTCTGCCAAGCCAGCTAAACATTTTCGTACTGCCTTGGGACATATTGTTAATTTTTTCTATACTTTACAGGGCGAGACAGCTGGCGCTCAGGCCTTTTCCAGCTTTGATACTTATCTGGCGCCCTTTATTGCCTATGATAACCTTTCTTATAAAGAGGTTAGACAATGCATTCAGGAATTTTTGTTTAATATGAATGTGCCGACCCGGGTTGGTTTTCAGACGCCATTTACCAATATCACTATGGATTTGGTTATTCCCGACATGATGAAAGATGAGCCAGTAATCATTGGCGGAAAATTTCAGGATAAGACCTACAAGGAATTTGCCAAAGAAATGGAAATGATTAATTTGGCCTTTACCGAAATAATGACCGAGGGTGATGCGAGCGGACGCGTTTTTACTTTTCCTATCCCGACTTATAATATAACCAAGGATTTTAATTGGGAGGGCGAAGTAGTTGAAAAAATCATGGAGATGACCGCCAAATATGGGATTCCTTATTTTTCTAATTTTATCAATAGCGACATGAAGCCAGAAGATGCCCGCTCAATGTGCTGCCGCCTGCGCCTGGATAACCGTGAATTAAGAAAAAGAGGCGGCGGTCTTTTTGCAGCCAATCCTTTAACCGGCTCAATTGGAGTGGTGACTATTAATTTGCCGCGCCTGGGCTATTTGGCGCATGATAAAAAAGAGTTTCTTGAAAGATTAGAAAAGATGATGCTTATTGCCAAAACCAGTTTGGAAATTAAACGCAAGATCGTGGAGAAATTTACAGATGAAGGACTTTATCCCTATTCTCGTTTTTATTTGCAAGATATTAAAAGCAAATATGGAGAGTACTGGAAAAATCATTTTAATACCATTGGCATCAATGGGATGAATGAAGCAGCTCTTAATTTATTGGGGGAGGATCTGACTGTGAGCGCAGGCCATAATTTTGCCATTGAAGTTTTGGATTTCATGCGTGAAAAATTAATGGACTATCAGTTAGAAACTAATAATTTATATAATTTAGAGGCCACGCCGGCTGAAGGCACGGCTTATCGTTTTGCCAAAGCTGACAAAGCCAAGTTTCCAGACATTATTGTGGCTAATGAGCAAGCTTATCATGAAAACGGCGCAGATCCCTATTATACTAATTCTTCACAGCTGCCAGTTGACTTTACTGATGATATTTTTGAAGCCCTTGATTTGCAAGATGACCTGCAAACGCGCTATACTGGAGGTACGGTCCTGCACGGCTTTATTGGCGAAAAAATGCCTTCAGCCGAAGCGACTAAAAAGTTAGTTAAAAAGATTGCGGAAAATTACCATTTGCCGTATTATACAATTACACCGACTTTTTCAGTCTGCCCGGTCCATGGCTATATTGAAGGCGAGCATTTTTTCTGCCCCAAATGCGATACAGAAATGGGCTATGTTGAGCGGACCAATCAATTTGCTAATAAAAATATTTAAATAATTTTGTCTGTTTTTAAAAATAGGCAAAAGCAGGGGAATTCTTATGAATACAAAAATGCAAAGGACACCTTGCGAGGTGTACTCCCGGGTAGTTGGCTATATTCGCCCTGTCAACCAATGGAACAAAGGAAAAAGAGCAGAATTTGCAGATCGAAAAGAATTTAACAAGCAGTTAGCCGGGTAAGAGTTCTTTAAAAGTCATCCTTCGCACAAGGCTTCTGCCTACGCTGAAGCTTCGGCAGACAGGTCGGATGACGAAGGAGGGAAAAAAATAGTTCTTTAAATAATATCAGCCGAGGCAAGTGGGAAATACGTATAGTTAACCTTTAAGGGAATCAATTTAATTAGTAGTTTGGCGCCTTTAAATGTTAACTATACAACCTACTTGCCGAGGCTGGTTTTTTATTATACAATTGTTCTACGATTATGCATGTTGGGAAGGAAATTTTATTTATAATGCTTTTTTTTGAATCACGGTAATAACCCTGCGAATATACCTGCCTACGCTAAAGCTTCGGCAGGCGGGCAAATTTGGTTACAAATCATACGAATTGGGTAACAGGAGTTAACCCTTTAGGGTTTTAGCTGAATTTAAGATAAAAGGCTAAAGCCTTAAATCCAGTAGAGAAATTATTTTTTTTGTAAAATTTGTAAAAGATTCGTCCCGAAGGGATCCCCTTGGGATAATTTCGTGGGTTTTTAGATTCTAAATGCATAAAACAAGAAAAATAAACAGATATTAAATATGAGCATAAAGATCGGCGGATTACAAAAACTGACCTTGCTTGATTACCCTGGCAAAATCGCGGCCAATATTTTTTTGGCTGGCTGCAATTTCCGTTGCGGTTTTTGCCATAATCCTGATTTAGTAATAATTAAACCAGAGGCAAATTTTATAACAGCCAGTGAAGTGCTTGATTTTTTGCATAAAAGAAAAGGAGTTTTGGAAGGCGTTTGTATTGGCGGCGGCGAACCATTATTGCAGCCAAGTTTAAAGGGATTTTTAAGACAAATTAAGGATTTAGGTTATCTTGTTAAATTAGATACCAATGGCTTTAATTATGATTTTTTAAAGGATTTGCTGGATAATAAATTAGTTGATTATATTGCCATGGATATCAAGGCCTCATTTAGCCAATACGAAAAGGTCACTGGTTTAAAGTCAGATTTTAAAACAATTAAGCAAAGCATTGAGCTAA
>JAPLYF010000077.1 GCA_026395675.1 Candidatus Parcubacteria bacterium | reverse complement strand
CGTCAGCGCCTTGACAGTTTCAAAGCGCCAGAAGTGCAAATAGGCACAATATATAAAATAGCAATTTTATATGAGCTACTTAAGGTGGGCAAAGTCGCAACATATGAACTATCAAGAAAATTGTTCACACTACATGGCGGGATTAACTCGGAAAAATTCGAAAATTCTTGCGGGGTCATACAGGACTATTGCCGAACTGGCGGACAGCACGTCCGTAAAGGATGTCTTCCAAAAATCGCCAATTCTTAAATCCGCATTAGCTAACCAGCCCCTAAAAAGGAGGAATTAGATGGATGACAAAGAAAAAGCACTTTTCGCTCAACTTCCACCGGCACCAGTAACATTTTTACTGCCTGAAACTGAAGGAGCCAAGCTGCTGGAAAAATTAAGCGACTTGGACAAATCCTATGATGATTGCCACCCGGAAAAAGACCTATTATCTTTTTACCTGTCGCTCATCATAACCGAACTCTTAACAAAGAGCATTATCAACATCTCAGTTTTCGCCCATTTATACCAGCACTACCGCGACCACACCTTTTCGCCCGAGCACTTTGATGCTGCCTGCCGCATTGTCTATGACTGGTGCAAAACCGATGGTGCGAACGCGGCTAAGATCGGATTTCCCCTTTAAAATGTACAATTTCTATTTCAATAACCAGCAATCACGGCTGGTTATTTTTTTAATTAAGGGCGAAAACGCCCTTTGTCCAATTGTCATTTCGAGCGAAGTCGAGAAATCCCTTTCATGACTAAGGGATGCCTCCGCTTCGGTCGGCATGACAAAGGGCGTTTTCGCCCCACCCATGTCCGCCGTAGCTTTAGCGAAGGCGGACCCAATTTTACCTCTTCCCCTCAAAATACTTCTGCACATCTTTCAAAAATTCATCACTTCCAACCAGTTCAGTATTTTTTAATATTTCTTTAATAAAATTAACAATGACATCTGATTTAAAACAATTTTCCGGACCGCCCGGCAGTTTATCATGCTTTTGCCATTTTTTATAATTGCCAAATATCACATCATGCTCAACTGGCACTGAAATTAAAATTAAATCATGGATATTATGATTTTCCTTAAGCGCGCGAGCCACCTGCCTTTGTTTTTTGGCAAATTCTTCTGTATCATAACCTTTTAAAGTAAATTGAATGTTTAATGTTTCTTCCATGCCCTCTGCTTTATTTGTGTCTTCAATCTTAACTGCCCGATTTTTCTTATGCTTAATAATAAAATCAATTTTGCCTTCCACGTCCCCAATCACTCGGTCTGGTGGTTCTTCAATTTTTAAGCCATATTTTTTAAAATCAAAAGCGACTTTGCTCAAAATATTTTTAATCATTTTCTCAAAAAGCAAGCCAGCAGATTCTTCCCCGCCTTTTTCCAGGGCTGCCCCAACTTTTTTATAGGTTTCAAATAAAAACTCGTCAATTTCACCTCGTTCTAATTCTGTCCTTTGGATTATTAATTGCTGGTCATAAAATTTGGCAATCTCCTTGTCATAAACAGCTTTAATATATTGCTCCTTAAATTGAGGTGGAGCATCATTGCCTAATTCATAATATAAACCCCAATTAATATCAGTCATTAAATCGCCTTTGCTGACTTTTTGGGAAAAACCCTTTTCAGTCGGGAAATCAAAATCATGCGCCTGCTTATCATAATCAATCATGCGCTTTTCAACCTTTAATTTAATACCGCCTTCAGCTAGGGACTGGACTTTTTCTAATTCTAATCTTTGCTTGGCGATTTCCAAGTCAAAAATCCGGCGCTCTGGCTGGCCTTCAGCGCCATATGTTTCTTTAATTTCTCTTTTAACATGGGCTTTCTTTTGCTTATCCTGGCTGCCTTCCAATTCCAATTTCTGGCGCGCCAAAAGAGCGGCTTCTTTATAATCAAAGCTCGGCTTTATCGGCTGTTCTAATTGTTGTTCAAAATTGGACATGAATGTTGATTAAATAGGCGAAAATGTTTTGGCATAACACCGAATCCTGTAGGGAACGGTTTCAAACCGTTCCCTACGAAACCCGACGAGCCAAAACATTTTCGCCACGCCCTGTGATCAAATAATAGGAAACGGGGTGCCCTTAGGCGCTTCGGCCTCATTAATCGGGCCAAAGGCCTGCTCATACTTTTCCATGTTATCCTGCAAGGCCTTAATAATCCTTTTCATGTGGCCCGGGCTGGTAATGACCCTGGCATTTAAAATGCCCTGGGGCGGCAAAATATTCATAAAATCCAGGACAAATTCTTCTTTGGTGTGCGCCACCTGCATCATATTAGCATACTTGCCGGCCAAGATTTCGTCAATGGCCTTGATATTGATTTGTTGTCCTTGGTTTGGTTGGTCCATAAAATGTAAATTATTTATTAATGTTAATGAGATTATTCCTGTCAAATTCCCATCTAATGGGATTATAGGCAATGTATTCCTTGATCCTGGCATAATCATCTTCATCTTTGATAATGTGTTCGTAATATCTTGGTTGCCAAAAAAATCCTGCCAAATCATTTTTATTGCAATAACGTTTAACCGATGATTTAAATGCATGGATTATCACGGGTAATGATTTTGGTTGTAATGGTCCAAATTTATTCACCGTAGAGACGCGAGATCTCGCGTCTCTACAATTTCCTGAACCAAAATCATTTTCCTTTATTCCAATGATCCCATGCAAATGATTTGGCATAATAATCCAATCATCCAAAATTGTATTATCAAAATGTTTTGTAATTTCTAACCAACATTCAAAAACAATTTTACCAATCTCTGTTAAATAAACCAATTCATCCTTTATCTCTGCCAAACAACAAACCCGATTCTCGGTACAAATAGTCACATAATACAATCCCGGCCAACCATAATCCCAATCTTGCAAACGCGTTGAGGCAATCCGAAATTTATTGTGAAATAATTCTGACATTTTTATTTATTTGGCAAAATCAGGCCAGTGCAACGCCAGTTTATTTCCGCGGTCTTTGTTGCTTCATCAACCACGCAAGCCGGATTACAACCTGCCTTGGTGGCATTCAAATTGGCATCAAACCACCAGGTTTTAGTGATTTCATTATAAACACCATTAGCCAAGGCCTCACCACCTTTAATGCAGGTTTTTTCAGCAATGACCCTGGCTTGGGCTTCTGAAAGCGTACTTGTGGTATTCTGATTTTCTCCCGGACAAAGTGCGAATTCGCAATTGGGTCCAGTGCGGCTCACAGCCGAACCATCAGGACAAAGTTTGGCCTCTTGGGTGCAAAACTGATTGGTGTTGACAGGCAGCTGTTTTGGTTTTGCGACAGGCTGCAACGAACAGCCTGCCAGCAAAACAATAAATGCGAAAATGATAATGATTTTTGGCATAAATTTAAATTATTTTTTAATATTTTTTTAATAAATTTTTTTAAAATATTCCCCCATTTTTAACAAATTATAACCCGGACTTTAAACCAACCGCCGCTGACTCACCCGCCAGGGCGCCGCTTGACCAGCAGATTTGCAGATTATAACCGCCAGTCGGACCAGCCAGATCCAAAATCTCACCGACAATAAATAAATTACTGATTATTTTGGAACGCATTGTCCTAGGATCAATTTCAGTTAGAACTGCGCCGCCACTGGTAATCATGGCCCGATCAAAGCCAGCCAGAGCTTTTATTTTAAGTTTAAAATTTTTCAATAATTTCACCAGGGCCAATCTTTCTTGACGGCTGATGAGGCTGGATTTTTTCTCCGGATTTATTTGGCTCAGTTTAAATAATATTGGCTTGAATTTAGGAATAACCAAACCCTCAATACTATTTTTAATCTGCTTAGCGCCACTTGCCAAAACTTGCTGCAACTTTTTATCCAAAGCAGACGTTTCCAGCTGCGGTAAAAAATCAACTTCCAAATGTAAATCCTTAATTGCCTCAGGATCAATAGAGCGACTCAAATCTAAAGCAGCCGGACCGCTTAAACCACTGGAGGTAAAAATAACATCGCCACTTGAGCTGGCAATTTTTTTGGCGCCAAAATAAAGGTTCAGTTTGGCCTCACTTATACTCAATCCTTCCAAGGCTTTAATAAAATCTGCCTCAACTAAAAGTGGGGTCAGGCTTGGTTGGGGAAAAATTATGGAGTGATTCATTTGCTTGAGCCATTTATAGCCGTCCCCGACAGAACCGGTTTGCGGATATGATTTACCGCCAGTAGCCAGAATAAAATTATTGGCCAGAATTTCCTGGCCGCTAGTTAAGACAATTTTAACTATTTTATTATCTTGGCTGACAATTTTTTTGACCGGGCTTTGAGTGCGGATTTCCACCTGATATTTTTGCAGTTCTTTAAGCAGAACATCAAGCACATCAGACGCTTTGTTGCTGGCCGGAAAAACCCGGTTATTATTTTCCACTTTGGTTTTTAACCCGCGACTCTGGAAAAATTCCAAGGTTTCTTTAACCCCGAATTTATGCAAAGCAACCAGTAAAAACCTGGCCTGGCTGCCCAGGCGAGCCACAAAAGCCCGCGGGTCTAGTATTTTATTAGTCAGATTGCAGCGACCGCCCCCGGTCAAAAGAAGTTTAATCCCGAGCCGGGGATTTTTTTCCAATAAAATAACTTTAGCGCCCAGCTCTGCTGATCGCACTGCGGCCATTAATCCTGCCGGTCCCCCGCCAATAATTGCTATGTCATATTTCATAAATTTTTATTTGATAGATTTGGCAATTTTATACCAACCGACTAAAAGCGGCAGAACAAAAATTAGGCTATAATACAAATAAACATCAAGTTTATAATAACCATCAGCCGGGTTGAGCAGTTTGACCAGAAAAAGATAATCTAAAATAATAGCCAGCGCAGTCCAGACCAGGGCGACTTTAAGATAATACTGCAAATTTTTACTTTTGATAAATTTGTAAGCCACAAAAAGCGTGATAATAATGCCAAAGGGCATAATGTACCAGCCAATTAAATCGGCGGGCACAAAAGCAAAAAAGACAAAGCCCAGAATATAGCCGATAAACCACAAAAGCACTCCCCAACCCAAAGAATCCTTTAAAAATTGTTTAGTCATAAAATTATTTTAGCTTGCTTCGGCAAAGCCGAGATGAGATTTATTTAAACTATTGACAATGGGGATATCTTCTGATATACTTTAATCATAGAAGTAAATCCTCCTGCATTGGGATACCGTAAGGCGTCCCGCTAAAGCCGGGGGTTTTCTTATTTTAAAATTCTGCAAGCGCTTGACAGTGTGGATAAACATTGCTATAATACAGTTGAAGCATGCAATAATAGCTTATGGAGTGCTATGGTGTTCCCCCGGAGCATCCGGGACTAAAGCCGTAGACCAACATTCTATGAGACGCTGCTTCTATATAAAGGACTCAATCAAACTGATTGGGTTCTTTATTTTTATGATTATCTTGCCAAGATCCTTTAAATAATTCCTTGCCTTCCTTTAAAATATTATGTCTTAAAATATCGAAACATGCTTTACCTAGAGGCTTTTTCTCCAGATGCCAGGAAATAGCACCTGCTATCCAATCAGCTATCTGAATATTGGCATTATGTTTGGAATCAAGCATTTCAACTTGGACAAGAGAATTTTTAGGTAATTGCGGCAGCAACCTGGTAATTAAAATCTCCTTAAATTTTGAGCGACGTATACTTTTTAAATGTCTTTTATCGCAAAATGCTCTGAATTCCGAATCATTTGGTGGTAAATACATTTCCCTTGATTTTAACCTGTCAAATCGGTTTAAATCGCATCCAAACTATAAAATTGAGTTTGATAAACCTTCCCATCAGCCGCAGTATGTTCCAAAATGGAACTAACTGATTTAGGCCTTAATTCGCCTGATTTAAAAATATTTTTTAAATGTTTAGTTATAGCAGGCCTTTGTGTCCCAAAAAGCAGAGCGATTTGGGTTTGAGTCAGCCAAACAGTATCCTTTTCTAAAGCAACTTCAAACCTGGGCCCGCCGGTTTTGGGCTGGTAAATTATGATTTCGCCTTTGTTGAATTGTTGTTTTTGTTTAAGCATTTATATAAAAGGCACAGCTTCGCCGATGCGAGCTAAATCCTTAACTCCTGTTCAGGATTTACCCCTTCCCCAAAGGGGAGCCTTTGGCTCAGGGGTTTATTTTATTTCTTCTCAGTAAACTCCCCCTCTTCCGGCTTTTTATCTGAATCATTTTTTTGCTCATCAGTTTTTGGTTGTTCACTGCCACCTTGATTGCCTTGGTCCGCCGAAGCATTTGCGGAGGCGGATTGAGCTTTGTACATTTCCGCCCCCACCTTTTGCGCTGCCTGCATGACCGCGTCATTAGCGCGTTTAATGGCCTCGGCATTATCACCGTCTTTTACTTTTTTCAATTCCTCAATCTTATCTTGCACTTCTTTTTTCAAATCAACATTAACCTTATCACCCAATTCAGTTAGAGTTTTTTCCGTTGAGTAAATCAAAGTATCAGCTGAATTTTTGGCTTCAATCAATTCCTTTTTCTTTTTATCTTCTTCAGCATGAAGTTCCGCGTCTTTTTGCATTTTATCAATTTCCTCTTTAGACAAGCCAGAAGAAGCAGTAATGGTTATTTTCTGCTCTTTATTGGTCGCCTTATCAACTGCTTTGACATTTAAAATCCCATTGGCATCAAGGTCAAAAGTAACTTCCACCTGGGGTACACCGCGCGGAGCTGGCACAATGCCAGACAAAATAAACCTGCCTAATGATTTATTATCAGCTGCCATTTCGCGCTCGCCTTGCAAAACATTAATTTCCACCGAGGTCTGCGAATCAGCCGCCGTGGAAAATATTTGCGATTTGGCAGTTGGGATTGTGGTATTGCGCATAATTAACTTAGTGCAAACCCCGCCCAAGGTTTCAATGCCTAAAGACAAGGGCGTAATATCAAGTAAAAGCACATCTTTAACTTCGCCTTGCAAAACCCCGGCCTGCACAGCCGCGCCCACTGCCACCACTTCATCAGGATTAACACCCAGATGCGGCTTTTTGCCAAAAAATTCTTCAACTCTCTTTTGCACCAAAGGCATGCGCGTCATGCCGCCGACCATAACCACTTCTTCAATCTCACTGGGCTTTAAGCCAGCGTCGTCTAAGGCCTTTTTCACCGGACCCATGGTCTTTTCCACCAAATCACCGACTAATTCCTCTAATTTGGCACGAGTCATTTTCATCACCAAATGAACAGGACTGCCATCAGGACCTTGGGTAATAAAAGGCTGGTTAATTTCTGATTCCACGGCAGAAGATAATTCAATCTTGGCTTTTTCACCTGCTTCTTTAATTCTTTGCAAAGCCATGGGATCTTTGGAAACATCCAGGCCGCTTTGCTTTTTAAATTCTAAAATTATCCAGTCAATTATTTTTTTATCAAAATCATCACCGCCCAAATGCGTGTCGCCATTGGTGGATTTAACTTCCACTATATTGGCTGAAACATCCAAAATAGAAATATCAAAAGTGCCGCCGCCCAAATCATAAACCGCGATCTGCTGGTCTTTTTTCTTGTCAAAACCATAAGCCAAAGCAGCCGCGGTGGGCTCATTAATGATTCTTTTAACTTCCAGACCAGCGATTTTGCCAGCGTCTTTAGTGGCCTGCCTTTGCGAATCATCAAAATAAGCTGGCACAGTAATAATTGCCTCGGTAATTTTTTCACCCAGTTTTTCCTCAGCATCTGCTTTAAGTTTTTGCAAAATCATGGCTGATATTTCCTGGGGCGTATATTCCTGGCCGCTCATTTCCACTTTAACCCCATCACCGGCCTGAATAATTTTATATGGCAAGGTTTCTTTGTCGCGCTGCACTTCCTTATCTGTCCAGCGGCGGCCAATCAATCGTTTGATGGAAAAAACCGTATTAGACGGATTTGTCACGGCCTGCCTTTTGGCTAATTGGCCGACTAAACGCTCCCCATTTTTAGAAATCGCCACAATAGACGGCGTGGTTCTCATGCCTTCCTTGTTTTCCAAAACCTTTGGTTCGCCCCCTTCAATAATCGCCATGCAGGAATTTGTAGTTCCTAAATCAATTCCTAAGATTTTACCCATATATTTAAGATTAATTATTAATTCATTCTTGGAATGACACACTTTAGTGTGTTACCGATGAAAGTAACAGACTAAAGTCTATCAATCCGTTGCCATGGGCCAACTTCCCAAATTTCTTGACAAATTACTTTTATATTGCTAATATTATGATGGTTCTTTTAGTGCATCAAATTTTAATCATAAAGGAGGACTTTCTGATGCAGCAGATGACCAAAGACGCGAGTGTGGCAAGGCCCAAAACCCAAAACCCATTTCCTCTTCCTCATTATGAGGAGAAAAAAATCCCTGGATTTTTCTTTGTCAAGAAAAGGGCAAAAGAAACCATTGTCCCGCCTGTCCATGTTTCTCAAGAAGTAGTCGATACTCACTTGGGGGCAAAAAGATTGGTCGGGAATATCAAGGCTTGGGACATTTCCCATCTTGATCCCGGGGAAGAAACAGAAATGGTCTTACAAGGTTTCGGCCATTTGCCTATCGTACTTTGGCATGATCCGGTGGAAGCAGCGATCAAAGTCATCACCTCAAGTCGGATTAAAAAACGAAAAAACAAAACAGTATAAAAACATCAAAGATTCACAGATTCATTAGCCGTAGCCCCATGCGCTGCGGCTTTTTCTTTGACAAAATTACTCTGCCACAATCACTTTGGCCGCTACTAAAACCTTACCTTTTAATAAATAACCAGAACTTGATTCTGCAATAATCATACCCGGCTCAAATCCTTCTTTTTTCTCTTTGGAAATTGCTTCATGAAATTCTGGATTAAATTTCTCACCAATGGTTTTTATTTCCTCAATGCCATGATCCTTTAATAAATCTTCCATTTGCTTTTTAATCTGTTTAATTCCCTCCAGCCAATTATTTTTTTCCTCGCCAGCCACAGCAATTGCCTTTTTAAAATTATCGTAAATCGGTAAAAATTCCATTAACAAAGTGGCATTGGCAAATTCAAAAAGCATCTGCTGTTTACTTTCAGTTTCTTTTTTAAAATTAATATAGTCGGCCTTGGCCCGCTTCCAGCCATTTAAATATTCATCGCATTGGGCTTTTAGCTCGGTTATTTGTTTTTCCATGTCCTCCGAAGCTTTCTTGTCTGCCGAAGCTTCAGCGGAGGCAGAAGCGGAGGAGGATTGTTTTTTTTCTTCATCACTCATAATGATTAAATTATAGATTTTTAGATTTCAGATTTCAGATTTCGGAATTCAGAATTAAATTTTTACCAACGAATTCCTTATATACTCCACTAATGCAAGATTCTTTCCATAGTCCATCCTCTTTGGTCCCAAAATTATAAACAAACCAGATTTTTTATCTTTCAAATGATATTTGCCAATTACTGACGAACAATCATTGCCAAAAGGATTTTTTTTGCCAATCAGGACCTCAACTTTATTAATTTTATCAAAAATCTTGGCCACTTCCTCATCCAGATGATCAATGACTTCAGAAATATCTTGAATCAAATTCTGGGTGCTGAATTCCGGTTTTTTAAATAAATTAGCCAGACCAGTGTAATAAATATTATCCTTATCAAAAGCCACAATGACCGTGGCATCAGCCAGCGCAACCACTTCTTTGGCCAACTGCTTAAGAAGCTGGTCTTTGGCCAATTTGCCTTTTAAAACCTGCTCAAATGATTTTAGCCAGGTTGCTTTGATTTCCCGCTTTTCTACAAAATTATCAACGAAAAACTGGTAGCCCTTTTCAGTAGGGACGCGGCCAGCTGAAGTGTGCGGCTGATAAATAAAACCTTCTTTTTCCAAATCAGCCATTTCATTCCTGACCGTGGCTGAAGACAATTCCAAACCAGTACTTTCAACCAAAAAACCCGAGCCAACCGGTTCGGCGGTTTGAATGTGCTCGTTGATGATGAGGTTAAGAAGTTTTTTTTGACGTTCGTTCATAAATCTTACGAAAATACGAAAGTATACGAATTTACGGGTAGATATAATTAATTTGGTTGGTAATTTGGGACTTTTGACCTTTTACAGTTGATAGTTTTTTTCATCTTAATAAAGCCTGATGACCATTGATATACTGAATCCGGACTTTTTAGACGATTGGTTTTGTTACGAATTAAATTGCCCAAAGATTCTGCTGCGCCTGTTGTTCTCGGAATAGTTAAATCGGGATATTTTAAATATGTTCTGTACTGATTAATTTCCCTGAGGAATTCCCTGGCAATCATCCTAATCGATTCGGGACACTTCGGGTCGCCTATTGAAAAATTAAGCTGATGAATTAAGTTGTTAGTTTCTTCAGGATCTGGTGTCTCCAGTAATCGCCGAATAACCCGATAAATTGATTCCCGCAGCTTAACCCCGGGAATTGCCCTTTTTCTTTTACCACGCCTTTTCTGTAACGCCGCAATAAGATGAAATTGGCATAGTTGATGGGGCCAGCGGAAGTAATTTGCAATCCTGGCAGAAGAACGAAAATTATCGGTAGTTATTGCAATTATTGACTTCCTAACAATGAATGGGATACTCTCAATTGCCCCTTTCCAGCTTTCAAAGCTTTCTCCTCCCATAAGCATTACTGGATTTAATACGTAGGCAGTATTACGCCTTACGGGTTTTAAAAGAAAAAGAAATAATGTCCAATACGTACTACCAAATCTATACCATAAAGCATCAGTTACCAGAATATATCGGCCTTTAAATTTAGGATAATTAATGGTTTTAGATGAAAATTCCCTTAGCGTTTTTTGAAACCTTTTATACACCGTAATTTTTGAAAGTCCGCGATAATAATGACAAGAATGCTTAACTGATTGATTCCTTAGCATTATCCTTTTAAGGAGCTGCTGATTATTCCTTTTCAATTTCCGGCCGCACTTATGGCGATTTATTCGCCAGGTGCGCAAGCAATTTGTACATTGCCTGCGACGCTTTCCGTAATGAATTATTTTTGCTTTGCAGCATGTGGATTTTATGTGTTGTGTGGTCATACACACAAATTTTTACATAAAATCCGGATTTTTTCCTTATTGTTAGCTTAATTTTAAAATATTTACCAACCAAATTAATTATAACATCCCGAATTTACGAATGTTTAAAAATTTTAGTATTTTCGTATGTTTTCGTACTTTCGTATGATAGAGTCAATTGCACCCAAAGCCAAAATAATGCTACTAAACCTATTATATCCAACGAGTTAGCAGTCGTCAAGCCCGAGTGCTAATATTAATGCGAATATAAACTCCTGCGAATGCTGCGAATTGGTTATCTCGCGGAACTTCCCTGTCCGCCAAAGCGAAGCGACGGCGGAAGTGTGTTACCTACACTTAGTTATGAGGAAAGTAACAGATTAAAATCTGTCGTTCCTCACTATCTTAACTTATTCGTAGATCTGCAGAATATTCGCAGATTCGCATTCAAACATTCGCATCATTCGCATTAACCAAATTCGCATTACAAAAAAATCCCCGCCCAGATATTAAATCCAGACGGGGATGAAAATTATAACTAAAAATCCCACTTACGTGCGACAACGACCCGCATGTCAGGATCTTTTTCATCAACACCGTAGGAATGGACCCCGACTCCTGTTTCAGTAAACCAACCAACAATGAGTTGTTCGCCATTATCCGTCAGCGTACCTCCCTGATGGGACCACTCCTCGGCAATTCTCACCCCATTATTGGTGTTGTAAATGGTCAAAATGGCCTCTATGAAAATCGCCTCATGGCAATATCCGTACTCTATGCCGAGTTTAGCGACCTCTTGTTTCTGCTGATCCCATTTCATATTGCCGAACTGTGCTCGAAAGTTAATAAGGTAATAGCCAGCTTTTGGTTTGAAGGTTGCAAAAATATCATGCTTTGATTCCAGCCACCAAGTGTGGGATATCCTAAAATAAGGTTGTTTACTTCGATCAGTGCCACTCTTTTCACGTTGTTCACGCAGACTTAGTCCATTAATATATACAAGTCGCCAATCAGCCAAGCCCTTTTTGTTTTCTTTGGCTGCCTTGCGCAAGGTTGCCTTGGAATATCTGATTTTCACCAAATTTTCCAATACTTCAACCGACCAAATTTTTGATCCAGGGCTCAGCTTCCAAGCATTAGCTGCCTCATTAGAACTGATTACTTTGTTTTCACCTAAAACTTTGATCGCAAAATCCAACTCAGGATATTCAATTTCCTTAAAAGAATTGCGGTGCTCAATCAGCGCCTGTAAATGGTCATCTGTTAAATCACCAGCCAAATACTGGCTGATAATCTCCTTTAACTGCCGCGCAAACTTTTGATTTGCCTGTTCAGACAAATCTTCCTGACGATCTTTCATCGCCATTCCTCCTGCCATCCGAAGCTTTATGCAAAGGATGGACCTCCGTTAAATTTGAGTTTTAGCGCCTACTGACGCTTTAAAAGAACTCATAATATAAAAAATTATCACTTCCAAACAAAAAAGTCAATGCCCTGCGAAATTACAAATCCTTCCTAAACTAAAAAGGCGAAAATGCCAGTAACGGAACGACACTCTTTAGAGTGTTACTGTAACAGACTGAAGTCTGTCGTTCCAATTAAGCATTTTCGCATCGCACCCTCATAAAACATCATAAAACCCCATACAACTTCAACCAACCTTATTCCTGCCTCAAGGCCACGATCGGATCCAAATTCGCTGCTGCCCGCGCCGGGTAAAGGCCAGAAATCAAACCAACCATTATGGAAACCCCGCAGGCCAGGAGTAAATAAAGCGGCGACATAACAAATTTCCAATTAAAACCTAAATAAGTGGAAATTACAGTAATCAAATAAGAAACCAATGAACCAATAATTATGCCAAATACACCGCCGGAAAAAGTCACAAAAATCGCTTCCATTAAAAACTGCCTTAAAATATCAGCGCTTTTCGCGCCTACTGCTTTGCGCAAGCCAATTTCAAAAGTGCGTTCAGCCACTGAAACATACATAATATTCATAATACCTATGCCGCCCACCACCAGAGAAATGCCGGCAATGGCAATCAAAAGCAGGGTAATGGCGCCAACTATTGTATTTAACATGTTCATGGCTTCTGCCTCGGTCATGACTGCAAAATCATCCCTGTTGGGGTCAGTAATATTATGGCGTTCACGCATAAGCTGTATAATATCAGCCGCAGTCAGGTCAGAAATGGAATTGTCTTTAACCTGGACAAAAATAAAAGTCACATAATCAACACCAATAATTAATTTCTGGACTGTATGGATAGGCAGATACATCATGGAATCAAAATCAAAAAATGACTGGGCTCCCCTTTTATCCATTACGCCAATAACTTTATATGAGCCACGGCCAACTTTAATTTCTTTACCAATGGCATCTTCGTCACCAAATAAAGTTTGTTTTAAATTCGGCCCCAAAACAGCCACCCGGGCCAAGCCATTATCTTCTTCATCAGTAAAATAACGGCCTTCAGACACTTTGGTCGGATCAATATCAGAATAAGAAGCACTAGTGGCAAAAATAAAAGTCTGCTTATTAGCGCCTTGGTAAGAAACAATCTGCTGGGTCATGGAGCCAGAATAGGCATTCCTGACATTATCTAATTTTAAAATTTCCTTCATGTCAGATTCTTTCAAGGTTGTAATCTGGACACCCAAGGCCAGGCCAGTCGCATTTTCCGTGGAAGTATGGGCCGCGTTCGGAACTTTGATTTCAACTTCAATATAATCAGTGCCAAAAGTAGTCAGTTGCCCGATTAAAAAACCTTTAATACCCTGACCCACTGACAAAACAATAATTACTGCCGCAATGCCAATGACCACGCCCAAAATAGACAGAATAGTTCTGACTTTATTTTTTAGTAGTGCCTGCCTGGCAATCTGGATTGGTGTTTCAAATTGTCCTAACCAAATGGGTAATTTCATAATTAAAAATTAGTATATTCGCCTGCCTGCCGGCAGGCAGGTACAATTTCGTACTTTCGTAAGACTATTCGTAACGCAAGGCCTCAATCGGATTAAGTTTAGAAGCTCTTTGCGCCGGATAAATGCCAAAAGTTAAACCAATCAATATAGAAATAGAAGTTGCCAGTACAATGGAAAATGGAGAAATTGCCAAATCCCAACTATAACCAAGATAGCGGGCAACTAAAGCAATTAATATTGAAATTACAGCGCCGATAATAATGCCAATCAAACCGCCAACTAAAGTAATAATTACTGACTCAATTAAAAATTGGGATAAAATTGCATTGTTTTTAGCGCCCACGGCTTTGCGCAAGCCGATTTCCCTGGTTCTTTCAGTCACAGAGACCAGCATGATATTCATAATGCCCACTCCGCCGACAATCAAAGAAATAGCGGCAATGGCGGCCAAAAAGAATTTGAGCGCGTCAGTCACTGATAAAAGCACATTCAAGGCATCCTGTTGAGATCTAATAGTAAAATCGTCATTAGCCGGATCAGTAATATTATGCTGCTCTCTTAAAGTTAAAGTAATGTCATTAACTGACTGGCTGACATTATTTTCATTATCAATTTTGACCCTGACTAAAGAATTATAATTAATGCCTAAAAGCAATTTTTGGGCTGTTTTTTGCGGGATATAAACCAGGTTATCCTGATTTTGAAAACCTTTGGTACCACGAACAGGCATTACGCCAATGATTGTAAAAACGACTTTTTTTATTTTAATATTCTGTCCCAAAGGATCAGCATCGCCAAATAAAGTATTTTTTACCTCGCTGCCTATTACTGCCACCCGGCTCAAGGACATATTTTCTTCTTCAGTAAAAAAACGCCCGCTCTCAACCGGGGCATCTTCAACCGCGGGATAAAAACTATTAACGCCTTCAAAAGTTCCATCCATTTCTTCGTCACGCCATAAAATAGTGCTTGTCCCGCGATTATAGCCAGTTACTGCCACGACATGGGGCACATTGTTGGGATTTTGCAGGACAAAAATATCTTCATCTTTTAAACTGGTGTTAACAATGCCCATAACACTCGGCGGCGGGCCTTTTTCTTCGCTTTTGCCAGGGAAAATAGAGATTAAATTAGAGCCCACGCTTTTAATCTGATTAACAATCAAGCTTTGGGCGCCGGCACCCACGGACATAATTATAATAACAGAGGCAATGCCAATAATAATCCCGAGCATGGTTAAAAACGTTCGGGACTTTTTGGCTCTCAGCGCTGTTAAAGATATTTTAAATAAACTTGTGAATTGCATTGTTTTTACTTAATCCCAACAAAACTACAAATCTCTTTACAAATATACAAAATAATTATATTAAGCTGATTTGAGTCATGAATTGATATGATTAAAGTCAATCAAATTATAATCTCAAATCAGGGCAGTTAACTTGCTTTTGTAAATTCGTATCCAAATTTGTAAGTTCGTTTGATTATTTAGTAAGTTCGTCTTCCATTTTGGCATGTAATCTTTGCTCCACTTTTGCATCGCTGACAATTACGCCGTCTCTCAGCTTAATTATTCTGTCAGCATGCGAAGCAGTATAGCTTTCATGGGTCACTAAAACAATGGTTTTGCCGCTGTCATTTAAATCTTGCAATATTTTCATGATTTGCAAGCCAGATTTGCTATCCAGGTTGCCGGTCGGCTCATCAGCAAAAATAATTGACGGTTCATTGACTAAAGCTCTGGCAATAGCCACTCTTTGCTTTTCCCCGCCCGAAAGCTGGTTGGACAAATTATTGAGCCGATGGTAAAGCCCGACTGATTTAATGGCGTTGATGACTTTTTCCTTGTCAAACTTTTTTCCGCTGTAGACCAAAGGCAATTTGACATTGTCAAAAACAGAAGTGCGCACCAGCAGATTAAAAGCCTGAAAAACAAAACCGACTTCGGAATTACGAATGTCGGCTAATTGGTCTTCATTTAAATCACTGACATCTTTATTTTTGAAATAATATTTGCCCGTAGTCAGCTTATCTAAAAAACCCAAAATGTGCATTAAAGTAGATTTGCCTGAACCCGAAGGGCCCATGATGGCCACAAATTCACCCTGATTGATTTCCAGATTTATACCATGCAAAACTTTGGTCACTACTTCCTCATTAACATAATCTTTGTGGACATCAATCAATTTTATCAATGAATTTTCCATATTAGATTATTGCTGCTTGCTATAAATTATTATTTCCTGCCCCTCATTTAAACCGCTTTGCACTTCAGTCCCCTGATCGCCTTTTAAGCCCACGCTTATATTCACTTTTACAGGACTGCCAAATTTCAAAATCTCCACGTATTTCTGGCCTGTCTCTGTTTCTTTAATCGCCCGATTCGGAACATATAAAACATCATCTTTTTGGGCGGTTTGAATATCAACATTAGCAGTCATGCCAGATTTAATTTCCAAATCAGTTTTGTCCAGAGCCACTGTCACTTTGTAATAAACCACATCAGAAATCACTGTCTCGGCCACATCAATATAAATCACCTTGCCCGTAAATTCAATCCCGCTGCCATAAGCATCCAAAGTGATTTTTACCGGGTTACTCACTTTGACTTTAACAATATCAGATTCTGGCACATCAACTTTGATTTGAAAATCATTAAGGCCTAGCATGGAAATCGCTGGCTTGGAAATTGTACTGTTGCTTGTGCCGCCAAAACTAATCTGTTCGCCGATTTTATAATTAATAAAAGTAATAATGCCGTCAGTCGGCGCATAAATCGTATAATCTTTTAAATTGTTCAAAGCCAAATCTTTTGCCGCTTTGGCTTGATTAACCTGGGCCTGATAATAATTAAGATCAACGGTTCGAGCAGGGGCTTTTTTGAGATCAAGCTGGGCTTGGGCTAAATTATATGCTCCCAAAGCGCTATCAACACTGGCTTTGACTTGCTGGATTTGCACATCTTTATTAGCCGAGGCAGAATTTAAAGTATTTTGATTATTGGCTAATGTCGCACTGGCAGAATCAACTGCGCTGGTATAAGCCAATTGGGCTGTTTTATATGATTGATCAGCAGCTTGCAGAGCTGCCAGATTTGCGCTGGCATTTGTTTGCTCGGCTTTTACTAAAGCTTTGGCATTATCAATTAAAGTTTGCGAATAACGGCTGTCCACAACTGTTGAGACAATGGTATTAAATAAACTGTTTAAGCTGGTATTAATATCCTCAAACATTCCAATGGAAAGACTGACAGCCTGGTTAACATCATCGTCGCTCATTGCTTGGTCTGATTTATTCAATAAATTTTTTAAGCTCGTTTGTTTATCCCTGGCAAATTCATAATAATACCAGGTATTATTTTTTGACTGCTCATCAGCCACATTTCCTTTATTAGTAAATTGATAATTAATAAAATCTAAAGAAGTATTGGCCGCATCTGCCTTGCTGCGGATTGAGGTTAGCAAGGTCTGTCTGGCATCAGCCCGGCTTTTGGCATAAGTATTTTTTGCATTATCTAAGGCAGTTTGACTAGCACTGACATTGGCCTGATAAGTATTAAGGTCAGCTTCTAATTTCACTCTTAGGTTATCATAATCATTGGTCGCATTATCATAAGCAATTCTTGCATTATTAACGCTTTCTTGCGAAACCTTAATATCTTCTTTGCTGGAACCGGCCAATAGACGATTTAAACTTGCCGCCGCAATATCCACATTAGCTTGAGCCTGCTTAACTTGGATCTCCAGACTGCCAGCATCTAATCTGGCTAAAACATCTTTGGCTTTAACTTCAGCTCCTTCTTTCACATCTAATTCTGCCAGCGTGCCTGGATTTTTAAAATTCAAATCAATGGCTGAAGCAGATTCAATTGTGCCGGTCTCTGAAACAGTCTGGGTTAATTTTCCTTTTTTAACCTTATCAGTAACATACTGGATTTTTTTACTGCCAGTCATGTTCATTAAAATAAGCACGGCAATAATAATAACTGCCAAAATAACCCAAAAACTTTTTCTCTTCAGTAATTTTTTAAGAGGATTTGTTATCCATTGTAAATTCAACATAAAGTTATTTTTTTACTCTTTTCAAGTTTTCTAGTGTTTTAGTCATTTCACTTATAATTGTATCAAAATTTTCGGCTTTTAAAAAGACAATGACTTTATTAAGCCGCGAGAAAACAAAAAACTTGTCGCCTGCCCTGATTTTCATCTCTTTTCTGATTTCTTTGGGTATGACAACCTGTCCTCTCTCACCAACAGTTGTGGAGCCATAATTTTTTAAGCTGCTTACATTTTTCTGAGCCATAAATTTAATAAATAATTTTAAATTTGAATCTTTTTAAAAAAGTAACTGCCTAAAAATAAAAATACCAGCGTTACTGTGCTAAGAATTAAAATATCCAGGCCTAGACCATAATAGCTTATGCCAATGAGTAGATCGCGTAAAGCATCAATCCCATATGAAAGCGGATCTAATTGAGCAATAATTGAGAGCGCTTTTGGCAATCCCTGCAGTGGGAACAGAGCGCCAGAAAGAAAAAATAGCGGCATAACTAGAAAATTCATAATGAGCTGAAATCCCTGCATATCATCAAGGAGTGACGCTATCATAGTGCCGAGCGCCGTAAAAAGAAGCGCGACTATAAACATTATGGGCACTGCTGCTATAATTAGAGCCCAATTGTAAGGATGAAAACCGAAAAGCAGAGAAATCAAAAGAACAATAAGGCCCTGCGCTGTGGCCACGGTCGCACCACCCAAAGTCCTGCCAATCATAATGCTGATACGAGACATTGGCGCAACCATCATTTCTTTAAGAAAGCCAAATTGACGATCCCAAATTATTTCTATGCCCGAAAAAATAGCAGTGAAAATAATACTCATTCCAATAATGCCGGGGGCTAAAAAATTGAGATAATTACCCTCGCCCGCCTTTTGAAAAACAGAACCAAAGCCATAGCCCAAGGCCAGCAGAAAAAGAAGCGGCTGTCCTAGTGAGCCGATAATGCGCGATCTGGAGCGCAGATACCTTTTAATTTGTCGCAACCAAAGAAAATATATCTTTTTCATATAATTAAGAAATTATCTTCGCCACCTATGGCGCGCCGTTCGCATGCGATCCGTAGAACTGGCTGACTCCTCACGAATGTTTTTCCCTGTTAAAGCCAGGAAAGCTTCTTCTAGCGAATTAGTATTGGTTTGACTCTTTAGTTCTTCCGAAGTTCCTGAAGCTATAATTTTTCCGTGATCAATAATAGCGATTCTCTGGGCAATACGTTCTGCTTCCTCCATATAGTGAGTGGTAAAAAAAATTGTCGTACTTTCGTTTTTGTTCAATTCTTTCAAATATGTCCACATGTGATTTCTGGTCTGAGGATCAAGGCCAAGAGTCGGTTCATCCAGAAATATAATTTTGGGATGATGCAAAAGGCCACGAGCGATTTCCAACCTGCGTTTCATGCCACCGGAAAATTCCTTGACCAAGCTATCTTTGCGATCCCAAAGATCAACATACTTTAGCAATTGTTCAGCCCTTTCTTTACGCAATTTATCCGGCACATCGTAAAGTACTCCGTGTAATTCTATATTTTCCCAAGCAGTCAATTCATCGTCCAAACTTGGGTCTTGGAAGACAATGCCAAATGTACGCCGCACTATATCTGGCTCACGCACAGGATCATGCCCATTTATAATTACCTCGCCATTAGTCGGAGAAAGCAAGGTTGTTAACATCTTTATGGTCGTTGATTTGCCAGCACCATTTGGGCCTAGAAACGCAAAAATCTCTCCGTCATTAACACTGAAAGAGATATTATCAACGGCCACAAAATTATGAAATTTTTTGGTTAGATTATTTACTTTGATCATATCGTATTAAAACTTAAATTATTTTTATCGGCTACTAATAATCTCTTAGATTCCTCAAGCGTATGGCTAATTATGAAAAGTATGATTTTTCATATTTTAATTATAACAACCTGAATTTAATCCGTCAAGGTGCGTCATTTTCAAACAACATACTAAAAAAAGAGAGGGATACCGATTAAGGTATCCCATAAAAAAGAGAAAAAATGAATTTCAGGGGTTTAAAGCCGTTGCCGAAATTGCAGCCACAGCTACATTTGCCTCCTTGGATGTCGCCCGGGTAATAGTTTCCGCATTGCGGACATTTTCTCCAGACAACCATGTTGTCCACCCCCTTTTACCCTCCGTAGCTTTAGCGAAGGAGGGTTGTTTTGATAGCAGAGCCAACTGACTCTTTACTTAATTATAATCCTTTTTCAGCTAAAATTTAATTAAAAAAAGCCATGCCTGTGCATAACTTTTGTAATACCACCAAGGGGAATCGGCCTGCACCACGTCGGGTGCAGGCCGCCCCGAACTCTACGTAGTTCGGGGCGAACCCATAAATTTATTAATAGCCCCTACGGGAATCGAACCCGTATTCCCAAGTTGAGAACCTGATGTCCTAACCATTAGACGAAGGGGCCTAAAATCCGCTCTGTCATTCCGAATATAAATGAGGAATCCATTACTTCTGTGTAATAGATCCTTCGCTTTGTACAGGATGACAGAGCGGATTTTTACCGATTTTCCCATCCCTCTGTCTGCCTGACCAAAAGTTCCTTGGCCTTTTGCGGTTCAGCCATGATTTCCTTGACAATTTTTTCCATTCTCATGCCTTGCGAACCTTTGACTAAAATTAAATCGCCTGGCTGGATTAAATTCTGCACAAAAATGCCTGCTTTGTCTGAATCATCAAAACTGGCCACCTGAGAATCGCGCAAACCAGCTTCTTTGGCAGCTTCAGCAGTGGCCAGTGATTCCTGGCCAACTGTGACTAAATTATCCAAGCCCAACTCCGCAACTTTCAGCCCGACTTCCCGGTGAGCAGCTCCTGATCTTTCACCCAATTCTAGCATATCACCCAAAACTGCTATTTTTCTCTTGCCCTCAGGCAAATTTATTATTTTGATTACTTCTAAAGCCGCAATCGCTGCTTTGGCAGCCGGCGAATTATAAGTATCATCAATAATTAAAGTATGCTTAATGCCGGCAATTAAATTCATTCGTCCTTTGGCCGGCTTATACTGGCGCAATGCATCGGCAATGCTAACTAGATTAAGACCTTTGGCCAAGCCGACTGCAATGCCGGCCAAAGCAGCATAAATCTGTTGCTGGCCAAAACAATGAGGCAAAAAAATTGGTACATTTGCGCCATTATAAGAAACCTTAAAATTTGTACCCCAGGTTTTGCAATCCCATTGTGATTGGGTTTCACAAAATTCTTCTTCCAAGCCCGAGAGTAAAAGCTCACTGGCTCTGACATTGGCGCCTTCGTTAAAGCCATAAGTAATTATTTTGGTCTTAATCCTATCTTTCACGCTCATTACATTTTCATCATCAAAATTTAAAATAGCATAACCGTCTTTTGGTAATCTGGTGACTATTTTTTCTTTTTCTCTTAAAACGCCTTTAATATCTTTAAACCAGACCTCGTCGCTTTTTGCTTTGGGATTAGTCGGCTTTAAATGTGTTTCGCTGATGGCTGTTAAAACGCCTATAGTTGGCTGGGCAATATTAATTAAATAATCAATATCGCCTTTAATGTCAGCCCCCATTTCCAAAACTAAAATTTCAGGGTAATCCCTGGCCTTAAAAATTATTAAGCTTAATGCTTTTTTAAAAACTTTCAGCCATTTCCAGGGAGATTTTCCTCCGCTAGGCCTATTAATCACAGTCAAAGGCAAACCGATTTCATTATTATAATTCTTCATATTCTGCCTCACATTATATTGAGCAGACAAAACAGCAAAAATAGCATTAGCAGCCGAGGTTTTACCTAAGCTGCCAGTAATGCCAATAATTTCCGGCTTATATTTTTTTATAATTTTTTTAGCAAAAAATGCTAAAATGTTTTGGATGAATATTAACATATGTTTTAACTTAGCAGTTTTTAATAAATTTCACAATTTTTAACTTTTAATTTTAAATTTTTAATTTTCACAGCTTATCCGGCACCACATGATAATAATCCAAAATAAATTTACTGAGACGGCTAAAAAGGGGCGCAGTACTGACTGAGGCAAAACTGCCTTTTTTAGGATTTTCAAATTTAATAATCATTAAAAAAACC
>JAPLYF010000070.1 GCA_026395675.1 Candidatus Parcubacteria bacterium | reverse complement strand
GCTTAATCACGGCGCGCAAGATTACCAAAGGTGGTCGCTATTATGGCCCATATACCGAGGGTTCAGCGCGCCGCATGATATTAAAAACACTGGGCGATATTTTTAAAATCAAAACCTGCAATCAAATGACGAAAAAAGTTTGTCTGCAATACCACATTGGCCGCTGTACTGGACCATGCCAGGGCTTTATTACTGAGCCGGATTATTTATTTAACATCAAAAACGCGGAACGGCTTTTAAAAGGTGAAACCCGCGGCATTTTAACTGATTTAAGTCAGCGCATGAAACAAGCATCGGCCAAACAGCAATATGAGCTGGCCAAAAATTACCGCGACCAGATCGCAGCCGTGAAATTAATTGAGGAAAAGCAGAAAATTGATGTACCGAAGAATTTTGACCAGGATATTATTAATTGGTTGGTTGTGGGCAATAAAATTTATTTTCAATTATTTAATATTGATAAAGGAGTAATTACTTCGCGCCATAAATTCAGTTTTGCCAATTATGCTGGCGTGGTGGAAGATTTTATTAAGCAGTATTATTCTATAAATTTTATTCCGCGAGAAATTATAATGCCGGAAAAATTGGAAGAACAAAATTTAATTACCAAATATCTGCAAGAAACCAAAGCAAAAAAGTTTACGGTGTCATATATGCCGCGCGTTGATTTGACTGTGCCAGTCAAAGGTGAGAAATTAAAACTTTTGGAATTGGTGAAAAATAATCTGGAAATAAATTTAGGGCTTGAACCAGGAGTTGTTGATTTGCAAAACATGTTAGGATTAGAAAAACTGCCAAAGGTTATTGAATTTTTTGATGTTTCTACTTTGCAGGGCAAATACAATGCCGGCGCCATGATTCAAATGACTAATGGTAGGTTTAATAAAAATGAATATCGTAAATTTAAAATCAAATGGAAAGACGCCCAGGATGATTTTGCCATGATTTATGAAATTGTTTTGCGCAGATATTATCGGCTAGTCAAAGAAAAAAGCAAATTGCCTGATTTGCTTGTGATTGACGGTGGACGCGGACAATTAAATTCAGCTTTAAAAGCTTTGCATGAATTAAATTTACAAATTTCAATTTGTTCTCTGGCAAAAAGGGAAGAAGAAATTTATTTGCCCAACAAAACACAACCTTTGAAACTAGATAAAAAATTAGCCGGGTTAAAACTTTTAATTAAGGGGAGAGATGAAGTACATAGGTTTGTAATTAAGTATCATAGGCAGTTAAGAAAGTTGAAATAACTCGCCTTCGCTCCTTCGGAGCTACGGCGGGTTTTAAAAAAAATCACGCCGCGTGTGCGACGTGATGTGAAGCCGCTTATTTAAGTGGCTTTTAAATTTAATCTACTTTTTCCCCGATTTGATCGAGCAGTGTTCTGGCATAATGTAGATCACGCAAAAGTTTTTTGTCTTTTTGGATGGTTCCCAAGAAGTTTTTTCGGCCCGGGTTGTCTAGCTTTACCCAGAAGTCATGAAGATCAGAGAGTGAGATAACTGAATTGGAGAATTTGCTGAAATTTCGTTCATACTGGACTTCTTTGGCAGTCCGGCCATCGCGGAAAGTATCACCCCTTTCAACCTTTTTTTTCAATATCAGGTCCTGCGCCTCTTTGCCAGTAAGACGATCCCGCGCGATTTCTTTGGCGAGGGAAATTTGGTCCCTTTTTGAGCCAATAGCTGAAACCCCTGATAAGGTAACAGGCGAGATTTCTTTTTTCGCAACCATAGCCTGTATTTCTGGAGGCAATTTGAGCAGGTTTAAGGCATTATAAATTTTTGGCTGGGAGATGCCAAGTTTTTGGGATAAATCAGCTATGCTAATGCCTCTAAATTCTTGGAGCAATTTGGTATAGGCCTTGGCTTCTTCTAAGGGATTGAGTGGCTGTCTTTGTAGGTTTTCCATCACTGAAAGCACAAAGATATCATTTTCTTTAATGTCTTTGCGCAGGATGCAGTAAAGATTTTTAATGTTGCCTTTTTGCGCGGCACGCCAACGGCGTTCCCCGGAAATAAGCATAAATTGTCCTGTGCCGTTTGGCTGTTTTTTCTTAATCACAATAGGGAGTTGGACTAGGCCTCGCCCCTTCATTGTAGTCTTGAGGCCATCAAGGTCTCCCCAAGATTCTTTTCTGGGCTGGTCAGGGTTGGGCCAAATTTTTTTAGTGGCTATTTCAAGAATTTGCACTTTCTCACTTACTTTTGGCATGGCAATTTCCCCTTTCTTTTTAAAAGAACTTGAGATAAATTTAGCAAATGCGGTTATTTATGTCAATAAAATCCGTCTTCGCTCCTTTGGAGCTACGGCGGGTAAAAAAAATTCACGCCGCAAGTGCGACGTGATGGGATGCTGCTTGTTTAAGCAGCTTTTTCTAAAATTGGTTTTAATCTCATGCCTTGTCCTGGCTTTAGAAAGACATAGTAGGATTCAGGATCCTTTGTCCTGACAACCAGAAAAAATTTATTGAGCATTTGAGACATTATTTTGCTTGGATGATGGCCGACGCCATTAATTTTTTCATGGATTTCATGGACAAAGAAGAGCTTTTCACTGCCCTGAAATTCAATCTCGGCCATGCCCCGGAGTTTTCTGGCGATCTCCTTAAGAAGTTTGTTTTCCTTGCTAAGCTTGATTGGTTGGCCTTTGGGGCCTCTTTTTATGGACATCACTGCCTGAGCAACTTTATCATTCTTACTTTTTCTTGGCATTTTTCACCTCCTCGGCACTTTGTGCCTTGATTTACTTAAATTTAGCATACTTTAAGAATAAAATCAACCCCGCGTCGGCGGGATGCCCGAGCGTTTATTTAGTTGAGTTGGTATTGGTTGTTGACTTTTCTGGTGGCTTGACCCAATCTGTTTGATTAACCTGATAAACCAAATTTACTGGGATTAATAAAACATTATTTGAATTTGGTTTTTTAATATAGCAATCAGAGTATGAAGGTCCTGTTTTGCCAATCAGGATTTCCAGAATCGTATTATTTTTATTATCAGTTAATTTTAATTTGGTAGCTTTATCTTCGGATAAATCAAAACTGGCTAATTTTTCTTGATTTTGGGAGATGATATTGCCGGTCTTTAAGTCCTTGAGCACTGAAATTAAATTATCAATTAAAGTTACATTGGCTTCGGCATTGTTTTGAGTGGCCACAACCCATTTATCACTCTGTCCGCCAGAGGCGGATCCGCCTTCGGCGGGCTTTTCTAAGGTCGTGGTTTGGCTATTTTTCGTGATTTCAATTTTCTGGAGATTATCCAAATTGCCAGTAAGTAACTGCTCAGTGCTAGCTTGATTCGATTTTTGGATTAAAGGATTTTGCCAAATGTAATATACTGCGGTTAATACGATTAAAACGGATAGGAGTATTAATAATATCTTTGATTTTTGAGTCATAATTATATAAATTAAAGAATTCGGTTAATTATAGTGGCACGGTTAGCTCCCAACAAATATACAAATTCGTTTACAAATAATACAAATACTTTCACTTCGGAAGCATACTTTAGTGTGCGTTATGACGCAAGTCAACGCTATAGTTCTTAACGAGAAAATAATTTTTTGTAAATTTGTATGAGATTTGTAATTTTGTAGTAGCTATTTATTTCTTTTTCTTAAATAAAATCTGACCACACCGATAATAATAATGATAAGAGGTATTAAACCTATATTAATTACTTTAATCCAGGTTTTAGTCCCTTCACTAATTTTTTGCAAGGGGCGGTTGGTTAAAGTTTTTGAACGAATGCCGATAAGATTTGAATCCAAAGTTAAATAATCAACAGCATTTTGAAAAAAGACCAGATTTTCCGGGAACCGACTGGCATAGTTATCATTTATAAAATTAGAATTGGCCACGACAATGATCTGGCTCTCTTTTTCCGCTTCTTTAATAAAACCAGCAGTATCAAGATCGTTTGGCGGTTTATCGCTAAAAGCACTATTAAATTTACCTTTGGCTTCTAAAATAAGGGGAATTTTTTTAAGTCCAGTCGGATTAAAATTCTGCTGGGGATTAAGATCAAAAGGAGCTTTAACAGTCGCGCCCTGTTCAGTAGTGGTAGCCAGAGTTTTGATTTCAATATTGGGCTGGGGATTTGGCGTGAGTGAGGAAACCCAGGGAAGGGAAATGCTTTGCAGTTTAGCCACAACAGGATGATCTTTGAGAAAATTATTTTTAATTAACTTGGGCCAGTAAGGATAGGGCAGTAAAAACTGAACTTGGCCCGAAGAAAAACCCACATTTTCATCAGTGGAATCTATAACCAAGTCCTCATTAAGCTGGATGCCATAAGTACTTAAAAGTTTTTCTAAGTTAGTTTTGTTAGGAGCGGCTTGCAGGCCAGGGAGAATCATTACCTTATCTATTAAAAAGATGGCTTTGCCGCCTTTCATGATAAACTGATCAATCTGGTAGAGTTCTTTATCACTTAATTCCTTTTTAGGTCCAGCAATTATTAAAGTGTCAATATTATCCAATTTTTCATCTTTGGTTAGATCAATGGTTGTAACTCGATAATTTTTATTCAAGTCCTTGGCGATTTCAGAATAATCATTAGTTGCGGTTTGTTGTCCAGAATCAAAAGGCAGGGAATAAAGACCATGCTCTTCATCTCCGCTTAAAAAAGCGACTGACCTTAGAGATTGAGAGGTCAATCTGTTTATGGCTGAGGTTAAATCATACTCCAGATTATCTGTATTTTGAATGACAGGGATAATTTCTTTTTTATCAGCGTAAAATAAGGCGACACCCAGATAACCTTTTTGCACCTGGAATACATCTTTTTGTAAAATCTGCATTTCTATTTCGGGAATGCCCAGATTTTGCACTTCTTCTTTGATCTTAGGATCTTTTGCCGGGTCAATAAATTCAATGTGAATTTTTTTGGAATAGGCCTGGTATTCAGAGAGGATATCTTTTAAATATTGTTCGGTCTGAGCCAGATCAGGCGGCAGCACGCTGGAAAAATATACTTTGATGGTCAGTAAATCATCAAGATTTTTGACAATATTTTTAGAAGCATCGGAAATTGAGTATTCCTGATCAGTAGTCAAATCAAGACGGCCAAAATGATTGACAGAAATTAAATTTATAACCACTAAAACGGCTACAACAATTATCAGCATTAGAATTGACTGGGTTGAAAAAATATTTTTACGGTTTAAAATGTTTTTCATGATTTATTGATTAATTTGGTTACTAATTTACGAATATTTTACTAATAATACTAATTAGAAATGAGTGAAATATTAGTATCATTAGTATTGAATTAGTATATTCGTATCTTATTTCCACTTGCGACTTGCTATCTGCCTGGTATTTAAATATAAAAATATAAAAATAATAGAAAGATAATAGATTATGTCCCGACTATCCAAAACGCCACGGTTGATGCTGGCAAAATGAGCACCCAAGCCCAGATACTGAGCGAGGTTGACTAGATAATTTGGCAAGGCATAAAGAACAAAGTCCTCGCCCACCATAAAAATGGCAAAAGCCAGGGCGACCGCCAAGATAAAAGCAATGATTTGATTATCAGTTAAACTAGAAATAAAAAGTCCGATGGCCAAAAAAGCAGCGGCCAAGAGTAAAGCCCCTAAGTAGCTGGCAATAACAATGCCCCAGTCCAATCCGCCGATAAAGGATATGCTCAAGGGAACCGAAAGGGACAAAATTAAAGTGAGGGCAATGAAAATTAAGCTGGCAAAAAATTTCCCCAGGATTGCTTCCGGATCTTTAATCGACCAAGTGAAAAGCACTTCAGCTGTATTTAATTTTTTTTCTTCAGCCCAAAGACGCATTGTAACAGCTGGGATTAAAAATAAAAATAACCAGGGTAGCAAGGAGAAATAAGGGCGCATTGAGGCCTGAGCCTGAATAAAAAAGCTGCGAAAGAATAACCAATTGGAAACTACTAGGAAAATGCTAATAAAAACATAAGCTAAAGGAGAGTTGAAATAATCCTTTAGTTCTTTTTTGATTATGGCAAAAATGTGTTTCATAATTTTATGCTTAGGTCTGTTTTGTTAATTTAACGAAAATATCTTCCAGCGATTTTTCTTGCTTACTGATTTCATATAATTCCCAGCCATTATCAATAATCAGATGAACTATCGATTTTCTTAGTTCCTTGGTTGAATCAGTTTCTATTTCTAAAGTTATCAAGTTATTTTCTTTTTGAGCGCTGATTATTCTTTCAACCCCCTCTAGTTTTTTTAATTCTTCAACAATTTTGTCCTGCGGGCCTTCTACTTTAAGTAATATTTTGGTCTGGCTGGTGGTCTGGCTTTTTAATTCCGCGGGAGTGCCAGAAGCCACAATTTTGCCCTGATTGATTATTAAAACCCGATTACAGGTAGCTTCGACTTCTGATAAGACATGAGAGGAAAGGATCACTGTTTTTTCCTGACCGATTTTTTTTATGAGATCGCGAATTTCAATCCTCTGATTAGGATCAAGGCCCTCGGTCGGCTCGTCTAAAATCAAAATTTCAGGATTGTGGATTAAGGCCTGGGCTAAGCCGACTCTTTGTTTATAACCCTTAGAAAGTTTGGAAATTTCCTGGTTTTGTTTTTCTTTAAGTCCGCAAGTTTCAATTACTTTATTTACTGCTTCTTTAATTTTTGGCTTGGCTAAATCATGCATTTGCGCGGCATAAACCAAATATTCTTTGACTTTGAGCTCATCGTATAAAGGATTATTTTCAGGCAAATAGCCGATTTTTTGTTTGATCTTTATGTCATCGTCAATTATATCTAAATCATCATATTTAACCTGGCCCAAAGTCGGGTTGAAAAACCCTGTTAAAATTCTGAGCGTGGTTGTCTTGCCAGCGCCATTTGGCCCAAGCAGCCCCACTACTTCATGTTCTTTAATCTCAAAAGAAATGTCATCTAGCGCTAAAAACCCATTAAATTGTTTGCTGATATTCTCAACTTTAATCATAAAAATTAATAAAAAAATCTATTATTTAAATAATATTTTCTTAAAGTATATTTTATATTAGGATTAATTTTTTGACAAGTAGTTATTCTTCTTCTTTAATTTCTTCAACTTTGGCTAGTTCTTCTTCCTCTTTTTGTTTTATGGCATCTTCTTTGGCCATTTCAGTCAAAGTTTCGCCTGCCACTTCAGCTTTAATAAGCGCTTCTTTTTTTTTGGCTTCTTTGTTTTCTTGTTCTGGGCCGCAACATTCAATAGTAAACTTGCCTGAGCCGCAAGCGCAAACCTTTTCTAGGGTTTCATCACAGAGCGGGCAAAGACCTGACCCATTTGATTCAAAACCGCAAACTGGACAAATATATTTTTCTTCTACCATAGTTTTTAGATTAAAGATTTAAGATATCCGCCAGAGGCGGATCAGCCTTCGGCTGATAAGATTTAAGATTGTAGAATCTTTAAAAATTCCTCTTTAGTAATTTCAACGGCTTTACTACTCGGATTGTTACAGGTCGGGCAGGGATTAGCTGGATTTACGCCATAATGCAAATCACCGCAAATTGTGCAACGCCAATACTTCTTTCCGCCAGAGGCGCCGTGCCTGCCGGCAGGCAGGGATCCGCCTTTGGCGGACATAGTGCTAGTTTCCATATTTAAAAATTAAAGCATATACATATTATAGTATAATGTCAGAAAATTTAAAATCCTACGATTGACCCCGCACCAGCCCATTTATTATAATGTTGTATGGCGATGCGGGGTTCCGCAACCCTATATGAAAGAGTGGAAAAGGATTTTTGACTGAAAGGCTTCACTTTTAGGCAAAATTTTGCTAAAATTTATTTAAGTTTTGGGGTTTGGGGATGTGGCGGAACTGGTAGACGCGCTAGCTTCAGGAGCTAGTGGCAGCAATGTCGTGAGAGTTCGAGTCTCTCCATCCCCACGTTAAATTGGCCGGAGTGGTGAAATTGGCCTTCGCCAACCGAAGTTGGCTACGGCCAACGAAGGTTGGTATACGCACTGGATTCAGGTTCCAGCGTCGCAAGACATGGAGGTTCAAATCCTCTCCTCGGCACAAATCATTTTAAGTTTGAATGGGGGATGTGAGATAGGTAGACGCATTGGGGCTTAGTATGGTATAATGTTTTCATGAAACCGAAATCAAAAGTTAATTGTGTTTGGTCTCCAAACTTTGCTTATGTAATAGGATTAATAACGACTGATGGCAATTTATCGCCCGATGGGCGACATTTGCATTTTACTTCCAAAGATTTAGAATTAGCAGCGCTATTTAAAAAAATTCTAGGATTAACCAATAGGATAGGCAAGAAGTCACGAGGCGGAAATGAAGAGAAAAAATATTACGTAGTGCAATTCGGTGATATAAATTTCTATCGATTTTTACTTTCAATCGGATTAATGCCCAATAAATCTAAAATTTTAAGTAGTTTAAAAATACCGGATAAATATTTTAAGGATTTTCTGCGGGGGTGTATAGATGGCGATGGTAATATTCACTATTTTAGGCATCCTGAAAGCCAATTTTTTCAATTGAGAGTAAGAATAACGTCAGCCAGTAAGCCATTTTTAATCTGGCTGAAAAATAGAAATAATAAAAATATAAAATTAAAAGGCGGTTGGATTGAGCAAGTAAAAGGCGCTTATGTTTTATGCTACGGCATAAGCGATTCACTAAAATTGCTTAAAGCTATTTATAAGGATAAAATAAGTCCGCGGCTGACTAGAAAATATTTAAAAGCCAAACCTTTTTTGCGTGCCCAGTTAAAAGTATGTGTATTATAATGGTACGTTCATGGTTTTTCATTTTATTGAATAGTAAAATAAAAATATTCTATTACGTATACTTTTAACTGGGCGGGTGTAGCCGAACTGGCATAGGCGCTTGCCTTAGGAGCAAGTGGGAGCAATCCCGTGGAGGTTCAAGTCCTCTCACCCGCATAATAAAAAATTACTTTATGAAAATAATCTGGGTTATTGTCAGTTGTAATACAACCAATGAAGCCAAGAAAATCGGCCAAGAGCTTTTAAAGCAAAGATTGGTTGCTTGTTTTGAGATTATTCCCAGATTAGGTGCCTGGTTTTTCTGGCCGCCGAAGAAAAATAAGATAGAATCAGCCAAAGGCTGCCTTTTAGTACTGTTCACTTTGCCAAAGTATTTTGCTAAAATAGAAAAAGTTGTGAAAAAATTACACAGTGATGAAACGCCCTTTGTTGGCTCAATTGAACTTAAACATATTAATGCCAAATATGTTAAATGGCTAAAAGGGGAATTAAAATAATTTTTATATAATATGGCAGAGGTTAAAATTTTAATTGAAGGCTATACAACCGCGGATTCAGCCCAAGAAGGGGAAGAAAAAACTTCTCCAACTATAACTTTGGTCAGAGATGGCGATATTATAATGATTGTTGATCCTGGAGTGGTAGAAAGCCAGGATTTAATAATTGCAAAGCTTAAAGAGAATGGTTTGACAATCAATGACATTGATATTGTCTGCTTGACTCATTCTCATATTGACCATTACAGGAATATTGGCATGTTTCCTAAGGCCAAAACTTTGGAATTTTTCGGCCTGTGGGATAAAAATACTGTGGAGGATTGGCAGGAACAATTTAGCAAAGATATTAAAATTATAAAGACACCCGGTCATAATTATGATTGTATTACCCTTTTAGTTAAGACAGATATTAGCGTTATTGCTATTTGTGGAGATGTTTTTTGGAAAGAAAATTATCCAGAAACAGATCCATATGCAACCGATAACGACAAGCTGGCAGAAAGCAGAAAAAAAGTTTTAGAACTGGCAGATTATGTTATTCCAGGCCATGGGAAAATGTTTAAAGTCAAGAAGTAAATGAATACTGATTTAAAACTAAATTTGACTTTTAAAAAAGATAGGATTATCATAAAGGTATAATTTATTGAATAAACTCTATTTATGTTGACACCTGAAGACATCAAAAATTTAACAGAATATCAAAAGGAAGTTTTTGTAACCAAAGAAGATTTTAAGCGCTTGGAAGGAAAATTTGATGATTTGCAAA
>JAPLYF010000073.1 GCA_026395675.1 Candidatus Parcubacteria bacterium | reverse complement strand
GAAACCTGAATTATTTTGACTATAATATCCCTCAGGAATTTCAGAATCAGGTCAAAATCGGACAACTCGTGGAAATCCCCTTTAGAAACAAATTAATCAAAGGGGTTATTTTAGATTTAGTTGAAAGTTCAAAGTTTGAAGTGAAAAGTTAAAAAGTATAAGTAAAATAATTGATCCCCCCTTTGTTTTAGCGCCCTGGCAAATTAAATTTATAGAGATTTTGGCTGAAAAATATTTTGTTTCAGCGGGAGTAATTTTGAAAATGTTTTTGCCAACCATTCCCAAGCGTTTGAAAAAAAGTGAAGAAGTGTGTTTAGTTTCGCTTAAAGAATCAAAAGTTAATCAGAATACAATTCCTTTTTATAATGCGGCTAAACCAGTTTTATTGCGTTATTATAATTTTGACAATAAAATCCAGGCCTACTTGAGTTTAATTAAAAATGTTCTTAATAAAAATAAGCAGATCTTGATAATATTTCCCTTTATTTCAGAAGCCAAGAAATTTAGCCAAAATCTAAGCGAATTTGAAAATATTACTTGTCTTTTTTTGAATAATCTCTCGCCAAGTCATTTTAGAAAGGAATGGCTGAAAATCAAAACTGGCCAGGTTAAAATAATTATCGGTACCAGAAGCGCGATTTTTGCGCCCTTTAAAAATTTGGATTTAATAATCATTGATGAGGAAGATAATGAAAATCATAAACAGGAAGAGCCCAATCCTCGCTATAATGTGAAAAGCGTGGCAATAATTTCGCGAGATTTATTGAAATGCAAAGTAATTTTTACAAGTTTAACTCCTTCTTTGAATTCTCTTTATCAAGTTACCCAAAAAAACTGGCAGTATTTTGAACTTGATAAATTGGTAGGTTTACCTATGATAAAAATTATTGACCGGCAAATAGAAAATAAAAAAGGCAATTATTCAATTTTTAGCCAGGAACTTACAGAACGTATTGAATATAATCTTAAAAGAGCGAAAAAAGTTTTTATTTTTTTAAACCGCAAGGGGTTGGCCACTTTAATCAGGTGCCAGGATTGCGGCTATTTGGCAAGCTGCCCGACTTGCCATTTGCCTTTGACTTATCATGCCAATAAAGAATTAATTTGCCATCATTGCAATTACAAAGAGGCCTTATTTTTATTTTGTCCCAAGTGCAAGGGACCAAATATCAAATTAAGCGGTACTGGCACTGAAAAGGTTGAAATAGAATTGAAGAAAATTTTTCCGCAAAGCCGCATTTTAAAAATTGATATTGATTCGCCATTATTAAATCAAAATCCTGCTGACTTTGACATAATCATTGGCACGCAA
This sequence comes from Candidatus Parcubacteria bacterium, assembly GCA_026395675.1. Classification (GTDB taxonomy): domain Bacteria; phylum Patescibacteriota; class Patescibacteriia; order CAIXNZ01; family CAIXNZ01; genus JAPLYF01. Next base: position 7,177 of record JAPLYF010000073.1, on the reverse strand, counting down.
TATGCTTTTGATCTTATTAATTGGCAGGAAATTAATTTGATTGGCGTAATTAATGCTGACACGCTTTTGTATTTATCTGACTATCGCGGGCTGGAAAAAACTTTTAATTTGCTTGTTAAGTTAAGCTTATTTTTAGCAGACAGCAAGAAGGAATTGATTATCCAGACCTTTTCGCCTGACAATTATTGTTTTAGTGCTTTGAAAAATTTAGATTATAAATTATTTTTTCAGAAAGAATTAAGTGAAAGAAAAACTTTGAATTACCCGCCTTTTTGCCAATTGATTAAGCTGATTTACCAGAGCATTGAATTTAATGCCGGACAATCTGAAATTAATAAGGTTTACCAGGATCTTCAACTTAAAGTCAAAGATTCTGAGATGGCTATTTACCCTCCCCTGCTCGCTTATACCCAGCAGGTGCGGGGCCGTTGGCGCTGGCAAATAATTATAAAAATTTTAAAACCAAATCTTGATCTGAAGTTTTTAAATGATTTGTCAGAAAATATAATTATTGACAGTGAACCAGAAAATTTATTTTAAAATGAAAACCCGCCATCTAAGAAATGGCGGGCCAGAATTTAGGCGGCAATAAATTGCCTTTTTTGGATAAGCATATATTTGTTTTTGTCATCGTCGAAGAAATTAAAGCTGTCAGCAATCCTTTTGAGATCATTGGCCATGATAAATTTCGTGCCCCAGACCTCAATGGTCTTGCCTCTAAGCTTGCATTCTTTTAAAACAAATTCATAATCAGAATCGCCAGAGACCAGAATTAAATGGTCAAAATCATCATCATGCAGATGATTCATAATGTGAATTGTGATTTGCTGGTCTGTTCTGCTTTTAAAAATTTTTGGGCCAGGACAATCTGGCGCATAGCTTTTTAAGGGTACCTGAATCAGCTCTAGTCCCAATTCACCTAAAGCATAAATAAAGGGATTAGTATTGGTTGAATGTCTGGGCGCGTCATAAAAGGCCTTTTTAATGACTAGCTGTCTATTTTGGCCTCTCGCATGCTGGATTGACTTTAAAAATGTCCTGAAATCAATATTTTGACCCATGGCATTTGTCATGCCCATAAGATTAGGCGTGTCCACTATTAAAGCTACTTTCATTACTCATTCCTCCTTTCACTCTTGATATTTTGTTTCAAACGTGCTAGAATAGAGAATATTCTATCTTACTACAAATTTTAAAATATGTCAAGTCAAGAACTTATCAAAGAACCAAATCCAATTTTGCGCCATAAAGCCAAGAAAATTACTGAAATTACTGCAGAAATTAAGCAGTTAATTTTAGATATGGGCCAGACCATGAAAAAAAATAAAGGTGTTGGCTTGGCTGCAAATCAAGTTGGCCAAAGCATTCGTTTATGTGTGATTAGCACTGAAAAAGGACCATTGGCCTTAATCAATCCGCAAATTACCTGGAAATCAATCAGAAAAGAAATTGAGGAAGAGGGTTGTTTAAGCTGTCCAGGCATTTGGGGTTTAGTTAAACGCTCAAAAATTATTTATGTTAAAGCCCTAAATCAGGATGGCAAACCAATAAAATTCCGGGCTGAAGGTTTTTTTAGCCGCGTGATTCAGCATGAAGTTGATCATTTGAATGGAATTTTGATTATTGATAAAATTGTTAGAACTAAGAATAAAGAATAAAGAATTAAGGATATGCTTGAAACAAAAGGGATAAAAATAATCTTTATGGGTACGCCAGAATTTAGTGTGCCTGTTTTAAATGCTTTGATCGAGAATTATAATGCAATTGCGGTTGTAACCCAGCCAGATAAAAAAGTCGGGCGCAAACAAGTTTTAACTTTTTCCCCTATTAAAAAAATTGCTTTAGCAAATAAGATTGAAATTTTACAGCCAGAAAAAATTTCGGGTAAAGTCGAATTTATTCGACGTGTGAATGACTTAAACCCTGATTTAATTGTAATTGCTGCTTATGGTTTAATTTTGCCTAAAGAAATTTTAGACATCCCTAAATATGGAGTAATCAATGTTCATGCTTCGCTTTTGCCAAAATACCGTGGCGCCTCACCTATTCAAGCCGCGATTTTAAATGGCGAAAAAGAAACCGGCGTGACAATTATGTTAGTCAATGAAAAAATGGACGAAGGCGATATTTTGTCCCAGGAAACTATAACAATAACTGATAACGATAACTTTGCTAGTTTGTATGAAAAATTATCTGTTTTAGGCACTCATTTATTAATTGAAGTTTTGCTAAAATGGCTAAATAAGGAAATTAAACCCCAAAAACAAGATGAGAGTCAGGCAACTTATTGTAAATTAATTACCAAAGAAGATGGTAAAATTGATTGGCATAAGTCCGCGCAAGAAATTGACAGGCAAATTCGCGCGTTGACTCCGTGGCCGGGCACTTGGACGGTTTGGAATAATAAAAAACTTAAAATATTATCTGCCTCAGCTGATGGTTCGACTAAGCTCACCATGACAACTTCGGCAGGCGAGGTTTTTAAAGTAAATAATAGTCTTGCTATTCAATGTGGCCAAGGGGCTTTGGAAATTTTAGAACTGCAACTTGAAGGTAAAAAGTCCATGACAGCTAAGGAATTCTTGAATGGGTATTCGAAAATAATTGGTGCCATACTCAAATAGAAAATCGTTCCGCGACGCGGGACGATTTTTAGGTTTCATCTAATTCTTAATTTCGATATAGAATTTTTTAGGAGGCCCGGGGGACCATTAGCCTTATCCAAGAGCTAAATTACTCCAGGCCTCCTTTGCCGATGATACATGTGTATCTTAAATTTTATTATTTAAATTGTCAAGGCACGTCGTTTGCAAACGACGTGCCAAGGAAATCAAAAACACCCCCGCGTCGCGGGGGCGTTTTTGTATCGTATAGATGATTAAAATCTGCGAAAACTTTGTCGTCTTTTTCTGTTGCAATCACGGCAATAGACTGGTCTGTCAGCAGAAGGTTGAAATGGCAGCTGAGTGATATCAATACCACATTCAGCGCATTTTAAACCCATGCTAGTGACATCAAACATTGGTCTTTGTGCTTGGTTATCATCACGAAAATTAGAATAAGCCATATTTGGTTTAAGTCCCTTGTTAAACAAGGTCGTTTAATTATTTATTTGGTTTTTGCCTTGCCGACTTGTCCGCGGTGCGGACTCAAGGACTTAACTTTTTGACTTATCTCTAATTTTAATTGATCTAAGTTTTTGAAGTTAAACTAACCAAAGTTTTAATACATGTAGTATACACTATTTTAGAAACCTTGTCAAATTTGCTCTTTTTCATAGATTGTTTGATCAATTTTAGACAAAATTGCAATTGATTTTCTAAAGCCAATTCTATCATGCGCTTGCTCACCCATGCCCCACATCCGGCCGGAAAAGACCGTATATTCGCCAAATTTATCATTTATTTGGTCTAAAGCCAGACATAGATTTTTATTTTTGGCTTTATAAAACAAGTTTAATTGACCAGCCAGGGGTTTTAAACGGGTAACTGAAACAGCCAGCATATAGACCTTGGTTTCGGGAGGATTTTGCAAAATAAGATTATAAGCGGCCTTAAAAATTTCTTCAGTGGTAAATAATGGTTCTGCGGTTTTTTGGCTTTTAAAATAACCGCCACCATATTTTAAGCTATAGCCGCTGCAAATACCCTGGGCTTCCAAGCCGCTTTCACGCAAACGCCTGCCGGTTTTCTCACAGAGCTTCATTAAAACAGCGCTAAGATATTTTAAATCATTGGTTTGTTTGGGAATGCAATATGAATGGCCAATTGATTTGGGCAATATTTCTTCTTGTGTTCTCACTCCTTCAATTTCAATTCCATTGGCATTGGCCCAGAGATAATAGCCGGGCTTGCCCAGAGCTTGCATGATATTGCTAACAGGAAAATTTTTTAAATCCAGCAGAGTAAAAATGCCCAGTTGGTTTAAGCGTCTTTCCATTCTTTGTTTAATGCCCCAGGCTTCGGTTATTTTAACCTGGGAAAATATTTGCTCCATTTTTTTAATTGAATCAATGATTAAGCAATTATCTTTCTCGCAAATATCAGAAGCAAATTTGGCTAAAAAGCGTGTCCAGGAAAGGCCGATGGAGCAGGTCAGCCATTCCCCCATTTCTTTTTTAATCCTGTTTTTGATTTCTAAGGCAATTTTTTCACCTTGCTGGAAATTTTTAATATAGCCAGTTAAATCCAAAAAGGCCTCGTCAATACTGTAGGGCTCAATCCGTTCAGTATAGTCGCTTAAGATTTTAAAAATCTTTTCCGTGGTTGATCTATATTTGGCTGGCTCATTTTTAACCAGGATAACGCCTGGATAAAGCTTTTTGGCTTCAGAAACCAGGCAGCCAGTTTTTATGCCCACCTTTTTTGCTTCCTTTGATGAAGCAATAATACAGCCCTTGGGACTTAAATATGCGCAGACACCGACTGGTTTTCCGCGATAAAAAGGATTGGCCTGCTGTTCCACAGAGGCAAAGTAGGAGTTCATATCGATATGGAGGATAAATTGATTTGTCATATGAAATACGAATATACGAATTGTTGATGGGCGAAAACATTTTGGCTCGTCGGTTTATGTAGGGAACGGTTTGAAACCGTTCCCTACATTTCGTCGGTGTAATGCCAAAATGTTTTCGCCCCTATTCATGATAAACCTCTTCCAGATGCCATTTTAGATTATTGGCATCAAAAACCAGCTTGAAAAAATTATTCTGAGAGGTAACGGAAAAATAAACCAGTTTGCCATCCCCTGTTCTTTTCTCATAAACAAGGTTGATTTTTTCAATAATATATTTCTTTTTCAGCCACTTCAAAGCATAAGGTTTCGGACCATTTCTAGTAAAAACTGCAATAACTTCTATTAGTTCATTTGTCTCGATTAAATTCATTTGTGTTTATTAGTGATAATTCCTAAGGGATCCCATTGGGATAGATTAGCCTGCCTGCCGAAGTTTTAACGAAGGCAGGTGTTTCAGTTATCATTATACACCCGAACAAAAACCGAAAGCAAGGCAATTAAAAAAACCTCATTAAAGAGGAATTGACAAAAGGCATTCTTTTTGCTAAACTTAATTATTGTTAAATCTGGCTGTAGCTCAGTGGCAGAGCACCTGGTTTGGGACCAGGAAGTCGCAGGTTCAAATCCTGTCAGCCAGTTTTACTCAAAAGTAAACAAGAAGGAGGTGAAATCATTGAAAGAAATATCCTTGAGTTTCTTTTGTCCCAATGGCCATTGGGTGACTGCCACAGATGAAGGAGAAAGTTTTGATGTGAATCAGCTTTTTCCTTGTGAAATTTGTGGTGCAACATATTTCCGGGTGATCAAGGGTTGGTCTATGGAAAATCCAGGGGTGGTGCCCTATAAACCTATTAGGAAGAAGGTGGAGTGCGTATCTATGACGTAAAAAAGCTCTTTGCTTTACATCCTGATAAAGTCGATTGGGAAATTCTTTTAAAGGATATTCCCGATGACATCAAAGCGATTCTCCACAAGTTCTAGACGGATGAAATAAAAATTTTATCCGTCTTTTTTTATCCGCCTTCGTTCCGTATTGCGGAACTTCGGCGGATTCCGCTATTGAAGAAATATTTTACAGTATTAAATCAGATTAGGATGCTTCATACTAAAAATTGCTGTACAGAGCATTAAATAACCTATCCCCAAAGGATGATTTAAATAAGGGCTAAACATGTTAACCACTAATAAGACAATTAAGCCAATTAAAAAGCCTATGCGTATAAGGCTTAGCCTTGTGGTTATTTCTTGGGCATTAGATTCTAGGTCGTTTCTTTTAAGGCTAAGCCTTGAAATTATCCCCAGATAAAATATTTGCCCAATGAAAAACAAATAAACTAAAAGTCCCAAGATTCCAATTTCCGTTATTGTATCCAAATATCCCCATTCAAAAGTATAAGTCGTGTACCAGCCCTCGGGATTTTGTTCATTTTTAATGCGGGGATCATTTGATTTATAAGTTAAGCTGGTACCAAAGCCAGTGCCTAAGATGGGCGCTTTTTTAATTTGTGCAGTTATAATTGGCAATTGATTCCAGCGGCTGGATACGCCTGCTTCGCCAAAAAAGGCAGTAAAACGGTCTTTAAACAATAATAAGGCCAATTCTGATGATGGTTTGGGGATTGGGAAATTGGCGATACTTATCAGCAACAAGATGCTGATAAGCATGGAAGAGAGGATAATCCCTAAAATTTTAGCCAATTTCTTTAACTTCAATTTTTCTTTAAAGATTAGGTATGCTAAAAGAACTATAAATCCAATGATTCCCCCGAGCCAAAAGCTGCGCGAAAAAGAGATTAGGATAGATGTTTGAGCGATTATTAATATAAGAAAAAGCCAAGTAAAATGTTTTTTCGGAACCGAAGAAGCGATTCGCGAATCGCTTCTTCGGACGAGTATTATTATCAAAGACAAAATTACAAAAATTCCAATTAGACTCCAAATTTGCGACTGGAAAAATATACTAAAAAAATTAGCGCCAGCATAAGTAATCTCCCCTACCCTGGTATCGCGAATCCAGTGGTAAAGCAAATCCGATGTATTTAAAAAGCCATGGGAAAAGAAGTATAAGGTTAAAAATACTTTTAATGAAACATAGATTAAGGAAGCGATAAAAATTTTCAGGAAATTAATAATTTGCTTTTCATTTTTAAAGACCTCCAGAAAAACAAAAAAGAGACCGAAATAAAGATAGCCGTTAAAATCAAAAAAAGTATTTGCCAGGCCATTATGGTGTAAGAGCCCATTGATAAACCCAATTCCCAGGAAAATTAAGAAAAGAAAGAAATTTTGGATTAGAAGTGAATTTTTAATGATATTTATACCCCACTTTCCTGTCCGCCATAGCGCAAGCGACGGCGGAAGTGGGCAAGTTTTAGGCCTGCTAAAGCAGGGTATAAAACAAAATTTTATTAGCCAGACAAAAAAGACTATGAGAAAAATTGCCAGGCGAATCGGTGCTTTAAATCCTGGTAATTGCAAATAAAATAAATAGCCATAAGAGCCGATCATTAATTCAATTAAAGCAGTATAAAGGCCATATTCCAGCTTATATAGAGTGAATAAAAGAACTATTATTGAGATTAGAATAAAGAATATGGCAGATAGAATGGCTGATTTAAAGCTGATTAAGGAAAGTAACTCAATAAAAAAAATGGCTAAAATT
>JAPLYF010000003.1 GCA_026395675.1 Candidatus Parcubacteria bacterium | reverse complement strand
GAACAAAGCATTCCAATTCCAATTGCGGAACTTTTTTATGAATCTCCGCAATTTCTTTCAGGCTCAATTCCCGCGCTAAGATTATGCGCTTAATTCCCTGTTTGTGCCAAAATTTGGCAGCCTGCCAATTTGTGCAATTGGCTTGAGTGGAAAGATGCAAATCAATCTTATTAAAATATTTTTGCGCCAAAGCCAAAATCCCCGGATCTGAAATTATCACGCCGTCTGGCTTTAATCTATTTAATAATTTTAGGGTCTTTACTATATTAACTAAATGATAATTATGCGCATAAATATTTACCGTGATATAGACCTTTTTCTTGCGCTGATGCGCATATTTTATTGCTTCTTTAAGTTTGGCCGGCGTAAAATCATTAAGCCGGGCCCGTAAGCTAAAATCAGGCAGGCCCAGATAAACCGAGTCAGCCCCAAATTCAATGGCGTATTTCATTTTAATAAAATTGCCAGCTGGCGCAAGCAGTTCCATAGTTGACAAATTTAGAGTAATAAACTAAGATGTATTTAGATGAAATTTACTATTTTTTATTGTTCTTTACAAGGAGGTCTAAATGGCAACAAAAAAATTTTTAAAATCAAGGTTAGACCCAAAAAATATTCGTCAGGAAATAATTTTGGCCGGCCTCTATGAGGATAAAAATGGCATTCTTCTGAAAAAATCGCCTAATGGTTATCTCTATTTGCCAGCCAGAAAAATGGTAAAAATCATAGATCCTGACAAGGGCTTTGATCAATTGGATGAAGAATATGAAATCATCATAAGTGTCTTTTTGCAGCAAACCGGCCTTGAGCTGGAAATATACACGCCAATTGGCATTTATGAATTCGGGAAAAGCAAAAAATTAATCAAGGTCTTTGCTCTGATCATCGAGAAAAAACAGAAATTGGAAATGGAAAAATACAATCTGGTCTTTTTCCCGGCTGATCCTAAAAAAGTTGAAAAATCACCCAAAATCTACCATGCTGACCGCGCCATCATTCTTGATTATCTAGCCAACCATGCCAAAATTTGGCAGGAGCAGCCGTCCTTTAATTGCTTAATCGTCAAAGCCGTATCTTTTTAGATGCGGCTTTTTTTATACCCTCCGTAGCTCTCTTAAAAGCGTAGGAGGGTTATTTATTCTTTTTATTCCTAGAAACCCTGATTAAGCCGGAAGTTGGAATAATCTGCAGGCCTTTTTTCTCCAGCTGATCCAAAAATAAATTGACGCCAATAGAGTCGGAAGAAATATGGCCGGCAATCACTGCGTTTATATGCGCCTTTTCTGCTTCTTTTTTATGAAGCTCAGACATGTGCATGCCAATGACTGTGCCGATTCCTGCCTGAGCCAATTTTTCATAAATTTTTGCTGTGCCTTCAGTTCCTCCAGTAATTTCAGTCAAGGCAACCTTGCCGGCTCGGTTTTCTTCAGACCCGGCAAAAAGTCGCGGCCCCGCGCCCATTTTTTCTGCTTCCTGATATTCGGGAATTGATTTTAATAATTTCATTACATCCTCAACATAAACTAAATCATTTTTCTTTTTATCAAATTCTTTTTTCAAAAAATTAGCCACTAGATTGTCACAGGCAGTGTGGCTGCACATAAAATTAATGTCCAAAAGCCGAGCCATATCAACAGCGCGCTGATGATTAATCGGCGCAATGCCGCGCGAAACCTCGGAAATTCTTGGCTTTAATAAACTTTCAGCCACATTAATAGGCACGCCGTACATTTCCATAACTTCGGCCTGCAAATGCATTACTTCGGATAAATCTGCAAAAGCATTGCCTTCGGGATGGTGCGCTATCACCAAATCGACTCCCATTTTATCAGCCAAAAGCAATTCCTCGCCTTCCATGTCAATGCCCACCAAAACTTTTTTAATTTCTTTCTTCTTTTTTGATTCGTATAAAATTCTGGTGTCAGAATAAGGATTAGTTAGTTTTTCTACATCAAAAGTTGCCTTTTTTTCTTTAGGCAATTTCTCGTATTTTCTTTTACACGTTTTAAATGCTTCAAAACCACCTGTTTGCCGCGCAGATCATTTTCAATCCCCAATTTAACGGCTAAGTTGTAAATTTCTTGGATAGTCATAATACTAAAAATAAAAAATAAAAATTTTATAAGTAATTTGCGAATTCTTTTCTATCTTCTTTTGTTATTCTTGTTTTAAATTTAATATTTTTACCCCCCAAGATATCTCTTAGATCGTTTTCGCTTAATTTCTCCATATCTTTTAATTTAATCTTTTGCTCGTTTGGGATATCAGAAATATTGACTTCAACAAACACCACAACTGGTATTGTTATTCCCACAGACGATAATGATTTTATTTTACATCTATTAAGCTCATAGAAATAATATATATCTTTCTCCTTTTTTATTTTTAATATAGGCAAATTCCCCCTCTCTAATTCTTTTAATCTTTTACTGTCTAGATTTTGTTCCAAATTATACTTAATCTTCTCTTTAATATCTTTAAGATCTATTTCTAAATTTTTCTTCTGAAGTTTGAATTTTTTATTTATTTGTTCAATCAGTTTATCTTGAACAAAACTATGGCTATAAGTGCTTTTTCCCTTATTATATCCTTTTTCCTCTTCCCTTTTTAACTCATCAATCTCATTATCATCAAAATTTAATGAAGCAAGTACTTTAAGTTTATTATTATAAATAATAATTTCTTTTTTATAACCCTTATTTAAGATACTTATCGAATTAAATAAATTTCCTTCAATATTCTCGTAACCTAAATTGTGTTCCTGATAAGGTATGATATTAGAATGTAAAACCCGAGATAAAGAATCACCTTTTTTGATTTTGCGTTCTTCAAACCCATTAAAAGGCACGACCATTTGTCCTTGGGGAAATTTTTCCGAAATATAAACTTGATATATGTTATAAAGGCCTCGCGGAGTTAAAAGAAGTCCATTATAACATCCAATGCCAACTCTGTCCTTCATATCATCTATTTTGTTAGTCAATGATGACACTCCTAATCCTTTAAAATGTTCTTTCCCAAGCCCTGCTACTTCTATATTTAAGCTTTGCAAGTTAAATATTTTAGGATCTTGTATGCCAAAAGCACTGATACGCGACTTACCTTTAGTATCGAGATATTGAATCCATGACTGATTTCGAGTTTCTCTAGAAGAAATAAAAGGTTGATATCCAGCATAAGTTTCCGCCAACTCCTGCACATCTTCATAAGTTTTATCATCAATTTTATAATCCGAGGGTTCCGAAGCCCAATACAAAAATGGAGTTCTCTCTCCTAACAATCTTCCATAATTTTTAAACAGATTAGCTAATTGTGGATATGGAATAGCTTCTCTGACGCCTGGCACAGCATCAAAGCCGCAGAAAGGACAGCCCTTAGAACAGCCAAAAGTCAATTGAATTGAACCAAGATTGGAAAAAATAATTTCTAATTCTTCTTCTGTAAATTTTTTCTCTAAATTTAAAGGTAAGCCTTCTTTTTCACCTGGATAAATCTTCTTTTTCTTTTCTATTATCTGATCAACTAATTTTCTTTGTTCTTTATCAAACCATTTTTCCCAATAGCTAAATTGGGCCACTAAAGCATCATTTTCAGCAGCTTGGTCTAAAAATTTCTCTAATTCGCCTTTTGTTTCTAATTCAATAAAATATTCTTGTAATTGTTTGGGGGACAAACTTAAAACTTCATCAGGTGATTTCCATTTTTTTACTTCATGTTTAAATTGTTCAGGAATTTTTTCCATACTTTTTGTTTATTTCAATAATTTGTCTCCCATACTCATCTAAACCAGCGTATTCTTTTTGCAGTTTCATAATATTCTTAATTGACTGCCTAATTTTTTTAATTTTATCATTTTTATTCATAATTTTATTCTTTATTCTTACTTCTTAATACTTATCAATATCTTCTCCCCATTTATTTCCAATTCATCTTTTCCTTTGCCCTCAATTAATTCCTTAGTCAAAGTAGTGGCTTTAATTTCATTCCCAAACTTGGCCAGGGTTTCTTTAAGCACTTCTGATTTTGTTTCATAAGAAAGTTCCACCAAATCACTAATGGATAGGCCTAAGTATTTTCTCTGGGCATTAATCTGCCTGATCAATTCCCGAGCATTGCCTT
>JAPLYF010000066.1 GCA_026395675.1 Candidatus Parcubacteria bacterium | reverse complement strand
CAAATTTTACCATTTGCCAGAATTTCTTTTCCTCAAATTCAATATTTCCCCCTAAAACCTTCTTAATTTCTGGCGCAAAAAATTGCGGCCAGAGTTTTATTCTTAAAATAGCGCTCTCAACTGCTGGCTGGGGATAAAAATTTTCTTTAGAAACATAATCAATAATTTCCGGCTGGGCATATAATTGCACTGACAAGCTCAAAAGCCCCATCTGCCCTGGTTTGGCCGCGATTTTTTGCGCTACTTCTTTTTGCACTAAGACCACTAGTTCTTTTGGCTTTGGTTCATAGGTTAAAAATTTTTTAATAATTGGCTTGGTAATGGCATAAGGCAAATTGGCTACTACTTTATAGCCGACACTTTGACAATCAAGCAATTTAACAATTTGCTCATTTTTAATTCTTAAAATATCTCCTTCCAAAATCTCCAAATTCTGGACACCCTTAAATTTTTGCCGCAAAAAAAAGATTAGACGCTTGTCTAATTCTATACTTAAAACTTTTTTTGAATTTTTTATTAATTCCTCGGTTAATATGCCAAAGCCCGGCCCGATTTCCAGCACGCAATCGTTTTTATTTAATTCCGCTGCTTGAATAATTTTTGCCAGGATATTTTCATTAATTAAAAAGTTTTGTCCCTTGCCCTTGCTTGGCCTGATGCCATATTGGTTTAACAAATTCTTGATTTGTAAAATTTTCATTTTGTTGAAAAATGTTAAAAGAGAAATAAGAGCATGGGCGAAAACGCCCCTTTCTCGGATCGACACACTTTAGTGTGTTACGGTAACAGACTAAAGTCTGTCATTCCATTTCCGGGCGTTTTCGCCCATCAATTCTAAATTTATTATTCCTTTTTTTCTTCTTCCTTTTTTAAAGCAATGCTTCTCACGATTTTCGTCACATCTTTATCAACTTTATCCAGCCGCACTAAAATTCTAAAAACCAAATAAAAAAGTATTAAAATGGAAATGTAGATTACCAGATCAACTCCGCGGCCCACGCCGACAAAATTGGCCACCAGCGAAGTGGTCTCTGGCAATATTACTACAAAGGCCACCATAAACCAAAAAATTGTCCAAATCAAAAATTCCTGCAAAGAAATAACCTTGTCGCGGTAACGCAGGCCGACTTTGATTACAGCGTAAATTATAAAGAGAATTAAAAATACTTGAATAATCATAATGTTACAAATTTACAAATCCTCTACAAATATTTACAAATTCGTAACAATTTGTAATAAATTTGTAAATTCGTATCTATTTCCTAGTTATCTTGGCAAAAATTAAATCGCGAATAATTTTAAAGCCGCTTAAAAATCTCTGACCGTATTGATTATAAACAATTTCTACGGGTACTTCGGTGTAATTTAAATCATGCGCCCGAACTTGATCCAAAATTTCCGTGGCATGGGCCATGCCGTCTTGGGTAATTTTAATGGCATTGGCTGCTTGACGCGATAAGGCGCGAAAACCATTGTGCGCGTCGCTCAATTTAATGCCAGTAAAAAACCAATTAAAAATAAGAGCTGGCTTTAAAATAAAATATTTTTTAGTCCAGGGAATTTTTGATTTTTTTCCCAAAAAACGGGTGCCAAACACAATTTCCGCCTGGCCATCTAAAATTGGGGTAATAATTCTGTAAATATCTTTGGCTTGCATCTGGCCATCGGCGTCAAAATGCACTATTATTGCTGCGCCTTTTTTCAAGGCAAATTCAGTGCCGGTCTGCAAAGCCGCGCCCTGGCCGCGGTTAACCAAATGATCTAACAGATAAACACCTAAAGTGTCTACAATTTTTCTAGTGTGGTCAGTAGAAGCATCATTGACAACTACAATATTTTG
>JAPLYF010000026.1 GCA_026395675.1 Candidatus Parcubacteria bacterium | reverse complement strand
AGGCACATAATTTCTTAGCATATTGGATGAAGCTGTTGTGGCAATGCCTTTGGTAATAATCATATCCTTAATACTGCATGGTATGCCTTCCAGCATTTTTATTTTTTCACCTTTTTTAATTTTCTTATCAACTTCTTTGGCTTGCTTTTCCGCATTATCAAAATCAGTGGCTAAAAAAGCATGAACTTTTTTATCAGTCTTTTTAATTCGTTCAATGCATGCATTGGTCAATTCTAAACTGGAAATCTCTTTATCGGTTAATTTCTGATGTGCCTCTTTAATAGTTAATTTGTTTAACTCGATCATAATATGATTAATGTTATATGCCCTACGAAATTACGAATCTTGTACGAATATACGAAAAATTATAAAAAATTTTGTAAATTTGTAGCTGATTTGTAAATTTGCAGGAACTAAAATACAGACTTCGTCTTTATCAAATCATCTTCAGTTTCCGCTGCCTGCTTAACCAAGTCCTTTTGAAAATCACACTGCTCAATTTTATCATTACGATAAACATTTTCTAACCCCGTTACCTGCGCAGTAATTTCCACGTTTTCAGTATCAACCTCGTTTAACTTTTCCACATAATCCAAAACCTTAGAAAGTTGACTGGCATACAACTCCTTTTCTTTGGTGGTTAAATCTAAACGAGACAATTTAGCAATTTTTTCTACTTCTAACTTGTTTAACTTCATATGTAATTGTTAAATAAAAATTTTGGTATGGTGATTTGATAACGATAACTCCTAACAAATATACAAATCCGCTACAAATATTACAAATTGTTAAGGTGAAATATTTGTATGATTTGTAATAGATTTGTAGATTCGCTGGGGTTAAGATAAATCAATAACCCGAACAAGAAAATATATTCATATTCTATCAGCAAATATTAAACTTATCAATCAGAATCCGACATATTCTATTTCTTCCATTAATTGAAAACCCAGTTCATCCCTGACTTTCATTTTAACATAGCTAATTAGCTGCAAAACATCATTGGCAGTGGCCTGGCCTAAATTTACAATAAAATTAGCGTGTTTGGGTGAAATTTGCGCTTGGCCAATGGTATGACCTTTTAAATCCAGGGATTCAATGAACCAGGCCGCTGGTATTTTCTTTCTTTCCAAATATTCTGCAGGCAAATTGATTAGTTTTTTTACTTCTGCCATATTTTCAGAACTAATCATGATATTTTTAAACACACTGCCGGCTGAAGGATATTCTGGCAATTTGGCGTTTCTGGTTTTTAAAATCTCTTTAATTTTTGCCAAGCTTTGCTTTTTATCTCCTTTTTGCAATTGAAATTCTGCGGACAGGATTAAATCATTATTATGCTTAAAATTAGATTCACGGTAACCAAATTTGCACTGCTCATTTTTTAGCACAAATTGCTTGGAGCCCTTCATCACTTCAACACCGATTAAATTAGCAGCCATCTGGCCACCATAAGCGCCAGCATTGCCTCTGACACAGCCGCCAATAGTGCCTGGAATCCCAACCCCCCATTCCAAGCCAGTTAAACCCTGATCAATTGTTTTTTGAATTAAATCAACCAGCATAACTCCGGCATCTGCCACAACTTTATTATCTTTTTTAAATATTATGTCTGAGGCCTTATTTAAAATCACCAAGCCATTAAACCCCTGATCAGAAATCAAAACATTACTGCCATTGCCTAAAATATAAAAAGGAAGTTTTAACTTTTTGGCAAAAGTTACGGCTCGTACCAAATCCTCATTCTCTTTAGCAATAAAAAAATACTTGGCTGGCCCGCCAATCTTGAAGGTTGTGTATTTGGCTAATGGTTCGTCTAATTTAACCTTTTTCTCTAAAAGCTCTTCAAATTGTTGTATAGTTGATAACATAATCCGAATGCTACGAATAAACGAATCTACCTGCCTGCCGGCAGGCAGGCGAATGTTTGAATTTTTTAATCGTGCACCTTGACGTGTGATTTATTTTCTGATACACTAGAAAATCAGTAGAATGCAGATAAATGAACTTTAACAAAGGAGGCACATTATGTCTACGGTACACAATTGCACCACCCCGGAAGATGGTTGGGCACTCTACAGCCACTTCCTCGGAAATCTCATGATACCCATCTTTCTGATAAAAAGTGAGGGGGATGGGGAACGAAAGCGTTTTAACGCTGAGAAACAGGCACAATTAGTCGGCAACCTCTATATGATCATGCGCCGAATGAGGGCTAATGGGCATAACGAAGTAGCGGATAAAATGCAACAGATAATCGACATGGTTGTGGAATTGGATCTTACTGATCAGGGAGCGCAAAATAAAATCTACGATAAATTGGATGAGTTTGATACCAGTAGAAGCAAATTTGAAGCTGAATTGGCCAAGCTCAATGCGCAAAAGATATAAAGCCGTGAGGACATATCAAAAGCCGTCAGTGGACTCAATGAGAACCACGGGCTTTTTTTAATTACAAAGAACTTAATTCTCATCATTCTTATAAGATTCGCAGATTCGCATTAATTATTTCTTCTTTTTCTTAGCCACAACTTTCTTCTTAGCCGCTGGCTTTTTCATTTCTGGCTTAACTTCCTTAACTGCTTTTTCTTCCTTGGCTGGTTTGATAATTTTAGCCACGATTAAAGCATTAATAATTTTATCAAGTTTAGCATTGATGCTAGCTAGCTGGTCACCTTTTGGCGCGCCGCCTCTATCAGTGGCTTTACCACCTCTATCAAAACACTGGTCGCAAAAAATTGGTTTCCCAGGCGTGGGCTGAAAAGGCACCTGGCACTCTTTTTTGCATTTATCACAAATTGCTGAAAACATTTGTTTATCTCTATCTCTAAATCTTGGCCGCCCAAAATCTCGGCCTTCAGATCTTCTTGGCATGGCACCTTGCCTAGCTGTAAAACAATTACTGCAATAGACTGGTTTGTCGCCACTTGGCCTAAATGGCACTTCACACTTTTGGCCGCATTCAGCGCAGATTGCTTCATGCATTTGTGATCTTTGGCCTGAGTCACGTCCACCAAAGTCTCGTCCTCTTGAATCTCGTCCGCCAAAGTCGCGGCCTCCTTTGTCATCTCTTCCTTTTGAATCTCTTCCTTTTGAATTTTTCATAAATTTTTTTAGGTTAGTTATTAATAATGCGAATATTTTAAAATATCCAATATTCCAACAAGTTTTTTATTTCGTTTTCTCTGCTAATAAATGAAGTGCTCGTGTAATTATTTCTTGGGCTAGAAATCTGTTTCTCATTATATCGCGCCAGGGATCATTTAATTTTGATAAATACTTCCTTAGTTCATCACTATTCAGGTCAATAGAGCCAGCAAATCTTTCGCTAAAGTCCTTCCCACCTAAAAATAAATCGGATCTCCATAATAATCCGCCAGGCTTATCTAATGCAGAAAGATGTTGTTCTTCTTCCTCTGAGTCTTCATCAAATAAATAATGCATGCTATTGCCTGGTTTTAATTTTTCCCAGGGATGCGTTATATTTTTACCATCCTTTTCTAAATTAAATACAACAATTCTACCCGGTGATTTGCTAATTATGGCATAAGATGAAACATATAAAGCTGACGCATAAATCTTATAGATAAATTGTTCAGACTCATATTCTTTTTCATAAAAAGTCGCTATGTTGAGCCCTACTTTGCTGGATTTTATTATGTTCTGAAATGCTTCTTCGCTTGTTCCGTGTAATCCGAAATAAGGAGGTGGGGCTTCATGCAATTCTTGTTTGAGCTTCTTATGATTTTCTCTCCATGCCTCATGTAATTTCTCAAAAGACAATTGTTCGAAATTTTTTTGACTTGGTGAAAGTATTTCAGAGCTCTTTATTGATTTCTGCTCAATATTTTTTGGCGGTTTTTCTGGAGACATAATTTTAAATTTAATAAATTATTCACATCACATCAATTCCCTCGCCACCTTAGCCACCTATTTTCGAATTACTTTATTATACTAACACTTGCAGGCAATTTTTGCATAATGCCATTCAAATCTTGAGTGGAATAATTATTACCCGAGATATTGAATGTTTGCAGATTTTTTAAATTACCAAGCTCATTAGGCAAGCCAGTTAGCTGGTTATTGGACAGATCCAGTATTTGTAAATTTGTGAGCTGGCCAACTTCAGCAGGAATACCAGTCATTAAATTATTGCTGGCATTAAGCACTTTAAGCTTTTTGAGTTGTCCAATTTGCGACTGAATTGCGCCAGTAAGCTTGTTATTGGAAAGATTCAGTTCTTGCAGATTGGTCAGATTAAAAACATAATCAGGAACTTTGGTTAAATTCTGATTGCTTAAATCCAGCTTGTTAGTAGCAGGTATTGTTGGCGCTTCATTCACAGCTGGCGTATTAGTGTTGGTGGTGACTGAAGGTTGCCCCAACAAAGAACATCCGCCTAATAATAAGGCGACAAAGGCGATTAAAAATAGTTTTTTTCCGCCCAAGGCGGATCCCGCTTTGCGGGACATAGACATTTTATTCATAGGTTTAAGATTAGTTTAATTATTTAATATAAATTTTAAGGGCTAGAGGTGAATACCTGAAGACAAGAATTGATAATTACCATCTTCCGAATTTTTTTTCAGTCGTGCCATACATTAAAACTTTATCATTAAAATTTTTGGAAAATGGAATTTCTTTGAATAAGAAATCCATTACTTTCGGTTTCACCATATTAAATCTTATTTCTCTATAATGGACTGGGCTATCATTGCGCATTTCAAGTTCGCCAAGATTTTTCCCTTTATATCTAAATATAACTTTCTGTTCAGGTGTTTGTCCTTTAGATCGAGCAGATGAATTTAAAACTTCTAGCTTCTCACTCATTTTTTCAATAACATCTTTATAATAAAAAACATGAAATTTGCCCTCATGTTTTACGGTGAGGTAATCCACTTCGCCACCATTAAACATCGATTTATTCATGAATGCTTTTAATCTTATTGGCATTTTAAGCTTTTCAGCCATTTCACGCATTGGGATTCTTAGTTTATCTTTCGCTCTTTGTTTATTTTTTTGATATTCGTCAAAAGATTCGGGGAATGCTTTAATGCAATTGATTAAAAGTGCTCCCATTCCATTCATGACTGCAAAAGCCTCATCTGATTCGAATCTTCCTAATCCATATAAAAAGATTTGCCATTTTTTCTGACCACTTTTTACAGAGTGCGCATCACCTGATGGATCAATAACATCTTTTTTTGCTTTAGCGTCATTTTGATAATCCTTGCTTAATCCAATTGCTAAGGCAAACTCTAAAGCATCATCATGCCCTTGTTGTCGCACTCGTCTTGCATCTTCCGAATTTAATCCGCGTTTTTTTCTTAATATAATAGATTTTAGCATATTATATTTTATAAATTATTAATTCATGTGATTTTTTTATATGACTACCATTGTTGTCTTTTAATCTATTTATTCCTATTCGCGTATCACCCTGACTGAATGTGTATTGCCACGTTGGAGTAAGCATTTCAAAACCTTTATATAGCTCTCTAATTGCAGAGCAGTCATTATAAGACAATATAAAACCACCTTTATGCTTCTTTAATAAATCGCTTAGTAACTCGTGTTTAAATCCGTTGTGATGTATTGGAAAATTACGGTGAGGATACATACCAACAAAAGTTTTACTGTCCCCGTCTAGATAATAGGGCGGATCGAGATACAAAAAATCATTTCGATGTTTTGGCATAATATTTTCAAAAGACGCACAACTAACTTTTATATTTTTAACATCAAAATTTCTAACCTTTTCAATGATTTTTTGATAACGTTCATTCTGCAAATAAACGTTTGAGGGCCACCCCAAAAAGTGTGGGCCATATGAAGTATTGTGATTAAAATAATACAAAGCAGCTAAATCATATTTATTTTTAATAATTTTTTTCTTATCCCAATGTAATTTCATAACACCTTTTACTCTCTTAAATTCTTCACGAGTAGGTTTGAATTTTTTTAATCGTTTGTATAATTCTTCGGGATTGTTTATTTGCACATCCCAAAAGTTAGTGAGAATATCAAAAATATCATAACCAACTACTGGCAATCCTAATTCCTTAGCACATGCAATTTCAATTGCTCCTCCTCCGAAAAAAGGGGAAACCATTTTTTTAATATCATTTGGTAAAAGTTCAACAATTAGGCCAACTGCTAAACTCTTGCCACCGGCATACCTGAGAGTGGAATTAACACATCTTTTATATTTTGTTTTGCCTGTTGGACTTTTATATTTTTCTAAAAATAGTCTTTTTCTATCGGCAAATTTTGTAGGCATAGTTATTTTTATCAATTGTGCCTGTTGCATAATAAAAAATTTAATTAAACTTCAATAATATCAATGCTATTATATAGCGTGGTGTTGATTATTTGTTGTAATAATTTCTTGCTTCCTTTTGGAACAATGATGAATTTAATTTCGCTTGCCTCAATTGATAAAAAACTCATTTTACGCAAAGTTTCATCTTTTGACATTATAACTATCATGACTGACCGGTCGTAAGGTGGATTACTATTAATTCTTCCTAATTTTTTATCTCTTTCTGTTGGCTCCCTATGTTGTATACCCACGCAAGGATTAGGATTGCGAATCCGCCATTCATTTTGTTCTTTATGTGCTTCGGTTTGAATCCATAGTAGTTCGTTTAATATTTTTTTCCAATCTGGCCCAGCCCCAAAAAATTTTGCCATTGAAGGAGAACCTAGTGTTTGCTGTCTTAATACCTTTTCAAACATAGGCATCCGCTGTTCGTTGGCAGGATACCCAAAAGGCTTGGCAGGAGCATTGGATTGTAATTTCTGAAGCAACTCATAATAATGGGGGCTATTGTGCTTAACATATTCAACCATTTTTGCTCCCATTGCTTTCGCCCACTCCATTGAAACGGCAATTCCATACTGCCCAAATTTGCTTCTATGTTTAGTGGCGCTATTTATATCTAATTCAGTAAAACATATCATTGCATGATCATCGGGTTCTACAGCATCAATATCTGCGTCTTTAAAAAGTTGGTCGAAAGTTCTTGTGGGATGATATGAATAAAAAAAACCAAATTCAAGAATCGACACTGTTTTTTCAATATCCTTAGTATAATGTGTTAATATTGGGATATCCATACAATCTGTATCCATAATCTCATATTAGAATATTCGCATCATTCGCATTATTCGTCTGCCTGCTGGCAGGCAGGTAAATTCGCATTAAACCAATTCCCTTGCCACCTTATCATTATCCCAAAATTCAACAATGTCCATTTTCATAAATATTTCACGAATTTATTATCTTTATCCACTAAAATATTTTTGGGTTTAAGGGGTTTATCAGTCAATTCAAACCCCATAATGATTATTTCCTCACCAACTTTAATCAAATGAGAGGCAGCACCATTCATACAAATAGTGCCTGAGTTTCTTTTGCCAACAAGGACATAGGTTTCTAGTCTTGCACCAGAGGTATTACTTACGACCAATACTTTCTCGCCAGGCCAAAAACCAACCTTATCAATCAAATCTTCGTCAATTGTAATGCTACCAATATAATTTAAGTCGGCCTCAGTAACTATTGCTTTGTGAATTTTAGAACGTAATATCCACCTCATAATATTTATAAATTACTTCGATTTAATAAATGTTGCAAATACAACTTTATTACACCAATTCCCTCGCCACCTTATTGACATTATTTGATAGACATGCTAATCTTAAATATTATTTAAGGGAAAGTATTCCCTATTTATATGAAACACTAACAAAAAAAAGAGGAAGAAATGGAATTTATCGGTGCGTATTGGTGGCTTTGGCTGGTGCTGATGGTGGTTTTCATCGGATATGCCTCGTATAACCAGATCAATCGTATTATGGGTATGAAAAAGAAAGGATTTGACCAGAGTGACATGGATGGCGCCTTTCAGGCATTTGGATCAGGGATCAAGGGTTTTGTCATCTCATTCGTTCTGGGCGGTATAGCAACAGTATTGCTCTTACTCTCAGTCGTCATAAATCTGATCGCTTTTAGCCACTAACCTCCAACAACTATAGGCATTGTTCAATCTTATGATCAATGCCTTTTTCTTTTCCAAAAATTATTTAAAATATTTGCCTTACACCAATTCCCTCGCCACCTTATCAATATGTGGCAAAAATAGAATACCTCTGGTGAGGGCGAGAGGAGCTAGATCTCTCGCCTATCTTCCTTGGAGTGCATGAAATTCAACGCGTTCCCATATTTTGGGAACCTGTTTGGCTTGTTCCATTGGCGCACTATGCAATGTCATGACTCCATTGCAGTCTCTTGACCGGCAAGGAATATGATCTTGCAAAACCATTTCTTC
>JAPLYF010000079.1 GCA_026395675.1 Candidatus Parcubacteria bacterium | reverse complement strand
GCAAAGATTCTAAGTCCTCTTTATTTCTGCAATGATATCGTCTTTAAAATCAGCTAGTTTTTCATCAATATGGCTTTTTATTTCATGCATAAATTCACCAAATTTGGCACTTAGCTTTGTCTCAAGTTTTTCCTCGAGTTTTTCCTCGAGCTTATTTTCAATAATTCTTTCCACAGCCGGCAATAAAGTTTCTTCAGTAAATTCGGCTAATTCAGTTTTAGTTAAATATTTTTGTTCGTTCTCCATATCTTGAATTAATTTTGATATCTTTATTATAGGGCTTGATCTATTACAAAGAGGAACAAAATGTTTAAGCTCTTTCAGTTTTTAAGAGCTTTACTTGCTGTTCTAATTCTCCAATTCTATTTTTTAATTTTTCTATCTCAAAATAAATACCTTTAACATCTTCGTCAGACCTTTTATCTATTCGCTCTATGGCTATTTTTATATCCTCAATTTCCAATTCAATTGAATGAAGTTTTTGCTTGATCGGCTCTAATTTTTCATCCAGCATTTTTTCCATAGCCGGTAGTAAGGTTTCTTCGGTAAACTCAGCTAATCCTTCGTGGAATTGCTTTTGAGTTAAATAATTTTGATTATTTTCAGTCATATTTTTAAACTTATATCCACATTATACATCCTTAATCTAGACCTGTAAAGGCCTATCTGTGCAAAATGTATTGATAAATCAAATGGATCAATGAACTTTTAGTTATAATGGTAATTAAAACTCCCAAGAGCATAAACGGCGCAAAAGCAAATGTTTTATGCAAAATAATTTTATCTATTGGCTGTAAGCCATGCGCTTTTACCTCTTCATTTCTTTGACTAATCATGGCTTTAATTTTTTCAGCCTGCTCCGCAGTTAATTTTCCGCGAATTGACTTTAAAAACTTCTTGAATTCATCCGTGTGATTTAAAATATTTTCTAATTCTGATCTTTGCTGTTCATTTAACTTGGCTGAAACTTTGGCCAATAAATCCTTGTCGGCCTTTTTTTGTTTTCTAATCTGATAAATTTGCTTGATAAAATACGGCCAGCTTTGCGGACGTAAATACATGACCAGCTGAGCATATTGCCCTTCCTTTTGGCTTTGCCCTGATTTTTGCTTAAGTAAATTCCAGAGCTTTTCTTTTTCATCATTTTCCAAAACTGAATCTAAGCTATTTTTAAACTCTTCCAAATTAAACCGATTGCCTAAAATATTTCTGACATAATCTTTATTAATATAAGCCCCAGCTTGCAAGGCAGCCACTGGAATCATTTTTACTTCAGCTGAATTATACAAAAACATGATTAAGGCCTTGCTGTATTTAAAAATGTAATAATAAGAGAGCATAAAAATAAACTGCAAGGCAATTATTCTATGTAAATCTGCATAAACCAAATTGCGAAAAAATATAATGCCAGCCACAAAATAAGCAATGAATAAAATTGAAGCTAAAACAATTCTTTTTTGCATTAAAGTCCGCAAGGGCTGAAAAACCACAAAGCCCATAAAAAAATAAAATGCAACCATTAAGCTGCCGAGATAAGGGTGCAAAATATCCCCCAAACGCACTCTTATAATTTGAAAAAATATCAAAATTATAACAAAGCTTAAAGCCGCAGCTAAATATTCTTTTATTTTTTTCTTATCTAATCTTTTTTGCGCTTTGTAATTTTTATAATATTCCTTAAGCAAACGTGGATTTTTTAGGTAATTTATCAGCAATTGAAACGGGTAAAGTAAAAATTTAATCAGCAAATAAATAAAAATCGGAATAGTAATATTAATCAGTAAATTTAAAGGCGGCCAATAGACAAGGTACCATTCAGAATAATAACTAATTGGAATTAAAAAAACATAGAGCGTAAAAAGTTTGGCATCCCCGCCAGACCAGAGCTTGAAATACCACAAAGCAAAACCCAGGGCAAAAGCAATCAAGGTATTTAGAATTATCTGCCAATAATTTTGCAATTCAATAACTTGATGAGTCAAAATAAAATAAACTATATTCAAAAGATACAAATAAAAACCTGTGATCAGACCCCATTTTATCCATCTGTTCCTAATTTTATCTATTTTAAAATCTTCAATGGTAACAATGATGCCAAATAAGATGGCAGCTGCCAGAAATGAATATTCATTTAAAAATTTATATATAAAATCCAGCATATTAATTTAATAGTATAAATCGTAAATTCCATTGACTTTTTAATAAGTTAGACCTATTTATTTTAAACCTTTTATTATTTCTTTAAAATCTATCTGTGTTGGCTTTATTAATTTAACCCCGCCTAAATTAAAATTTATTTCTACTATATCGTCATTAAATAGCTCCAGAAGAATATCTTTCACTCCTATAATGCAAGGTATTTGGAATTCACGACAAATGATTGCCGCATGCGAAGAAAAGCTGCCTGTTTGGGTAATAATACCTCCTGCTTTAACAATCAATGGCAATAAAGATATAGTTGCATAATTCATTACTAATATATCTTCTTTGTTAATATCCATTTTCATTGGCATCCCTTTTTCGTGTTCAAATATTAATTTAACCCTTCCCTTGACATTTAGGTTATTGATTATTGTTCCTTTAAAAAATTCTCCTATATTTTGGTTCCTACTTTCTTGAAATTTTTCTAATTCCAGAAGGATTTCCTTATCTTTTACAAATTCAGCATATAAAAACAATTTTTCTTTTAAATTCAAGAGGCCTCTATAAGAACCGAACTTTTGGGTTTTCTTTGCCCTAGATTTAGTTATAAAAAATTTACGACCAAATGTTTTGGTATAAAATAGTGGAGCAAGCTGTAAAAAACATAGCCCATTCTTTAATTGTACCTTTTCAGAAAATTTTAAATAATTAAAAAAACTTTTTTTATTTATGCCCTGAATTTCAATATACAAATTGTTATTAATGTAATCCAAATACTCCTTGAGAAATTCAGAATCTTTTGGTGGCAAAACTGATTCATTTTGATTTGTCTTCCAAGGAATACAATACTCTTTTAATAAAATACGCGCTTCCAATGAAGTATTTAGCTCATTCAAATATTTTTTGTTCACAAATTTATTACTAAGAATCCAATCATTCTGCTTTATACCCCATTTTGTAAATAAATTTATCAAATTTGCTATCATCCCTTCTAGTTGTTGATCAGATATATACATAAGCAATTGTCTTATATAAATTTAAATATTTATTCTGTCCTTTTTGCTCTGGATTATTGCTCTTGTCAAAAATCCTATTTAATAAAATGCTTAAAATAAGAATCTTAATAAGTTTTATTTTATTTTTATCTATCTCAAAATTAATTTTAGTCAAAATACTATTCAAAATGTTATTAACTTTTGTTTTTTCAATATTTTTATCATTTGCCTTGTCAAGAATATCTACAAAGTAATTTGCGATGGCATAGATAAAAGGATAAAAATTTTCAGTCAAATGTTCTGTCTCTAAAATATAATCCCTGCCAAAACCACGAATTACATCAAGATTATGGTAGGGAATTATTTTTTCTCTGTTTTGAAAATACTCATTCAGAATTTGCCGATTATCAGCACAAAAATCTACAAATCCGTTAAATAGTTCATCTTCCCTGGCTAATTCATTTGCTTTTTCAAATTCAGCTTTTGTTTTTTTATAAACATCATCTGCATTATAAAAATTTGACCAATCATTTTCTCCCATTTTATTAATAAATTCGGTCACAATATCAAGATTATTCTCAAGATTAATTTTTTTGCCTTCTATGAATTCGTATACTTTTATCAAGTTGCCTTTATATTCAAAAAATGGTTGGCTTATTTTATTGATTAAAAGTTTCGGGAAATTTAAATCTTGAAATTTATCAAGCAATTCTTTTTCCAATAAAATTTTGCCCTCTTTATATTTAGTTAATTTAACAATCACTTTCTTGTTTTCAAATTCAAATAAATGAACTTGATTGCAGGTATGCCCCTGATATTTAAAAACCGAAATAATCTTGCCTAAGTCATACAAATCAGAAATTTGCCTGCATAATTCTTGATCATAATCTGCTAGCTTAACAAAATCAGCTTGCTGCATAATTACTGGCATGAATTCATCCCAGCCAAAAATTTCCGGGTATTCTTTCCATGGCCCTTCGCAAATTTTAAAATATTTGCATATCTTGCATTCTTCTCTTTTTACCTTACCTTTATTCAGACGATATTCGGAAAAATTTTCAATCACACCTTCAGCATCAACAATTTTTGTTTCTGGCATAATTTTTTCCGCAATATAATCTTCATAACCCTGCATCAGGCAATAAGGAATGGCCTCGGTCATAACTCTTTTTCCAGCAACAATGCCGATATCCAAACCCTTTTTTACAAAAGGCATCACTTCGCTCATTTTGGGCACTAGCCAGTCTTTATTTTTTGCGGCTGTGCCTAATATATGCACAAAAGCAAATTGGAATTGGTCAACTCCTAAATTAACAAGTAGTTGAGCTAAATTGGGTAAATCTTTATAATTCTTTGAATTAATTACTGTATTAGTCAAAACATATTGGCCAAGAAATTTTAAATTCTTTATGCCCTGAACTACTTGCTGCCAAGCACCAGGACTATTGGTTAGTTCATCGTGAATTTCTGGTTTAGAGCCATGCAAAGCAGGAGAAAATTCATTGGCTCCTGCTAAAACTAATTTTTTGCAAAAATCCAAATAAGCAAACATCCTGCCATTACTTTGGATCTGAATATTTTTAAATCCTAAATCTCTTGCATATTTGACCACAGCCAAAATATCAGGATGAATAGTAGGTTCGCCGCCTGTAAAAACCACTCCTTCTGTGCCTTGTTCTTTTGCTTCAGCTAACGCCTTCTTAATTTGCTCTAATGTCCTATTTTCAAATTTATTTCTTTTTTCACCTTGGACGCAAAACTGGCAAAAATTATTGCATTTAAACCCAATTTTTATATCAACTCTATCCATAAAATATTAATTAAATAAATTCACTATCGCCATGAATCTTTATATAGTTTGGCCAAAAGCCAAGACAATATTGATCAAATTCGCAATCTTGGCATTTGGGGAATTTAATTTTTTCCGTCTGATTATCTTTAATTACATCATTTTGCTTGCTTGATTTTAAAATATTATATTCCAAACTATTTTCTTTATACTCCGGAATAAAACATAATGGCACGCCACAGCCAGGATTGGAAAAATTAATTTTATTTTCTTGACAAAACTCATAGGCCTTTTTTAAATATGGCACAACCTGATTTATTTTTGGCAATAAATAAGGCCGCTGCAAAACATTGGCCACTGGCACTACAAATGAATAATCAATGCTTTCAATTTGCGGAAATTTATCATAGATAAATTTAGTGATTGAGAGGAGATCCTTATAATTCAAAGAGTTTATAACAATATTAATACGCACCTTAATTCCCAAGTCAATTAAATTTTTAATCCCTTGCAAATTTTTTTGAAAACTACCCAAAACTTGAGTAACTTGTTCAAATATTTTTTCATTATCAGAATGAATGGTCACGAATACTCCAGTCAAGCCTGCTTGCTTTAATTCTTTTGCTTTATTTATATCTGCCAGCAAAAAACAATTGCTTTGAAGTTCAATGTTTTTAATATTCTTTTGCTTGGCATAACTAATTGCTTCTTTAAGATACTGAAAAATTGTTGGTTCGCCACCAGTAAAAGTAACTGAGCCATCAGTAATGCTTGTCTCAATTTCCTTTTTTACCTCGTCCAAACTTAAAGTCCGGCAATCATCTGGAAAATTGCAAAACAAACATTTCTCATTGCATAAATTTGTCAGACGGATTAAAGACATAAACCAGAATAATATTTAATAATTTGCCTTAAAATTTTATTAACATCTTTATTGGTATAATTTATAAAATGACCCATAATAACTGAAGCAAAAAAAACCAATTCCTTCTCATATTTAATTGTTTTATTATGAGCAAAGTATTCAATCAAAAATGGCTTAATTAAATGAATTTTTTTCTTTTTAATAAAATCGTTAATTAATAAAGCG
Source organism: Candidatus Parcubacteria bacterium (assembly GCA_026395675.1). Lineage (GTDB taxonomy): Bacteria > Patescibacteriota > Patescibacteriia > CAIXNZ01 > CAIXNZ01 > JAPLYF01. Next base: position 1,818 of record JAPLYF010000079.1, on the reverse strand, counting down.
CAATCAAAAATAACTTTGTCGTAACAGCTTGAATCAAAATCAATCAGATAGACCTGATTATTACTTATTAAAACATGTCGCTCCTCCAGATCAAAGTGGCACAAACCCTTTTGGGAATTTTCATGCGTAAAATACTCCGCTGCTTTCGCGAATATTTTTGCATTGTTTTTACTTATAATTTTTGCTGATTGCATATTCATGCTTACTTTTTTCAAAATATCGCTGAAAGAATCGCTGAAAAAAATTTTCGGTATTTTCTTTCTTTGACTACCAATATTTATCTGATGGAGGCCAGCCAGCTCCCTGGCTACCATTTTAATATTAGTCTCATCAATCCTATTATCCCTATTGATATATTCATACAAAATCAAGGTTGAATTATTACCGGCAATATTAATATTTTCCTTACAATCAATAATATTTGGTGTCTTAATTTTATTTTTCAAGAATTTATTTAATGCTAAAATCGTCCGACAGTCAAATCTATTGATCTGCTGGTTATTAATAATAATTTTTAAAAAATAATGAGTATCGTGATCATCCCTTAAGACAAGATGAAATCTTCCATCTCTAGCCCCCTCCAATAAATTAAAACCAATATATTTATAAGATTGAACAAATGGCCAGAAGTCGCGTATTTTCTCTAAGTTTATCTTGTCAATAAATTTTAAAATTTTTGTCTTATCTTTAGGTAATTTATTGATTTTATTTTTAAAATCAATCCTGCCTTCCTCCTCAATCAAGTCCAGAATGCTTTCAACTAAATAATCATTTTTTTTGAGATTAATATACAGCAACTTTAATATTAATTGGCTTATTTTATTATTAATCAAATATTTATTTAAGTGTGAATAAATAAATAATCGGTTATTTATATTTAAAAAATGCTTATTATTAATGAAAGGAGACAAGCCAAGATAAAAAATCTCCTTATTGCCTATATTTTTTATTTTTAAAAATATTTCTGCTCTATCAACACCTGTTTCAAGAATTTTTAAACCCTTATTAACGCCTAAAAGCTTAACCAATTTATCATAACAGATTGCCTGTTTTATTAGGCCTATTTTGGGTGCTGATTTTTTATACAATTTTATTTTCATAATTTAAAAATTAAATTCGCTCCAGCCATAAATATCAATGTAATTTTTCCAAACCCCCTCACAAAGATTAGCAAACTTACACTTAGAGCAGTTTTCATGCTTGATTTTAAATTCATTGGCTTTCCTCTCCTGCCAATTAAAATTTTCACGCTCTTTTTGCGGGTTGTTAAAAGCAACTACTTCAGTATTTAAATCTCTTAATTCACCAATATAATCCAACTTATTCTTATCATTTATCAAACAGGCGGGTATGCCCTCAAATGCAATAGTAAAATTATTAATTTTCGACTGTCTAATAATTTCATCAAGTGAAGGCAGAAAATCTGAATATTTAAGAAATAAATCTTTATTATCTTTTGCCCGGCCATGCAGCCAAATAAAATTCAAACGAAAATCATTAATGCCTAATTCCTTAAAAAAACTCAATGTTTCCAAAATATCTTTGTAATTTAAATTATTTATTACCAAATTAACAGAAATATGCTGATTCAATTTAACTAAATTCTTTAAGCCCTGTATTTTTTCCTCAAATCCGCCCGGCCTTTGCGTCAAATAATCTTCAACTTCTGGCTGATGACTATGGATAGAAACTGAAAACCGATTAACCCCATTTTTAATAAGCTGTCCTAAAAATTTTTCATTATTGTACTTGCGACCGTTACTAATTATATGGATAATTTTAAAACCTAGTATTTTTGCCAGTTTAACAATTTTTAAA
>JAPLYF010000018.1 GCA_026395675.1 Candidatus Parcubacteria bacterium | reverse complement strand
AAATTTGATTGTCCTGATATTTAGAATTTCTATTTGTTTTTTTTATTATTGTAATTTATTTGGGATTGCTTCGCAATCATCCCGCCATTGGCGGGATGTCAGCGTAGCTGACATTTGTGATTTGTCCGGCCTGGCTTTGGCCAAGACAAGCTTCGGCGAGGCTCGCATGGGCGAAGCACTGCGAAGCCGAGACGAGTCATTTGCCTTCGCTCCGCGTTGCGGAGCTACGGCAAACGAAGGTTTGTCATTTTTTCACAATGTCTGGTTCACCTTGGAAACAGCCCGATTAATTATTTCCTCAGGCGTTAAAATGCTTTGCAGGTTCTGATTGATCATGTCTTTAAAAATATCCTCGGTTTTTTGCGCGTCTTTGCCCTTGTACCAGCTTTTAGCTGTCAAAAGCTGGGAGCCAAAAGGCGATAATTCAATGTCATCGGCCTGGGCCTGGATTAAATTTCTTAAAGCGCAGGGCAGATGCGAAGCGTCCAAAAATTTTTTATTTGTCTCAGCATTGGTCGTGATATAAGTAATAAAATCCCAGGCCTCGTTTATGTGCTGGCTTTTTTTGGTCACGGTTTCCACCCAGTAATTGGCATAATTGGTGGGCTGTTCGGAAATTTGCGGGACTGGACTGATGGCAAAATTTAATTTGGGCGCCTGGGCCTTGATAATGGACAGCTGATAAGCATAGCCAAAGAAAAATGCGGTCTTGCCAGTCATAAAAGCAGTCAGGGAATTGGGCATCTGGTCATTCCAGGTATAAACCTGATTGCCAGGCGAAGCAAAACTATTATAAAAATTAAGAGCTTCCGCGGCCGGGCTGACTGTGCGCGTATAGCCCTGGGGAGTTTGATTAAAAGTAGGCGTGCCCTGTTCATTGGTCATGGGCGTGTTATTTTGCATCATGATTAGGCCTAAAATATCAAAAAAACGTTCAGTATTTGCGGCAGTACCAAGAGCGGCGCCGGCCTGCAAAACATTGCCTTTGATGTCTAACTTGGTCAGTTTAATCACCTGATCACTAAACTGCTCCCAGGTTTTGGGCGGCTGGGCCAGGCCAGCATTATTCAATAAATCGCGATTGTAATATAAAACCAAGGTATCAATACTTAAAGGCAAGCCATAAATTTGGTTATTAATAACCTCATTGTTATAAACCACGTCTGGGAATAAGGCGCGCAAATCTTTAATGGTCAGAGTGTTTTGCTTACGCGATTCAGTAAAAGTTTCTTTTTGAATTGTTCCCCTTGAGATCTGATACTGCAGAGTAACTTGGCTGGGTAAAGGTGAGAGTAAATCCTGATATTTACGCAGCCAGGTATTGTGCAAAGAAATAATATCAGGACCGCGGTCCTGGGCCAAAGCCCTGAGAATTTCAGTTTCATATTCCTGGGGCGTGAAATTCCTGTAATTTACAGTGACATAAGGATGAATTTTTTGATAATCAGAAATCAAGTCAGAGACATTGGAGCTTTCCTCATAGACCTTCCAGTATTCCAGGGTAATGGGTTTGGGCGGACCGGCCTGCGTATTTGGGGGCAAACTTTGGCATTTAGCGCCCGTGGTCATGAAAACCATAAGCATAACAATAACAATAACAAGTTTCTGGTTTTTTAAGATATTTTTAAGCATGGATTTGTTTTAGGTATTTAGAAAAATCTTTTTTTAAATCTGGACGCTGGAGGGCAAAATCAATATTGGCTTTTAGCCAGCCCAGTTTTGAGCCAGTGTCATAATAAGTGCCTTCAACTAAGGCCGCGTAAATCGGCCGTTTTTTGGAAAGATTGAAAATCGCGTCAACCAGCCAGAGTTCACCTCCCTGGCCTGTCTTGGTTTTTTCCAAAGCAGTAAAAATATCCGGGGTCAGAATATAAGCGCCAAGCGCGCCGATTTTACTGGGCGCTTTGGCCGGGCCTGGTTTTTCCACTATTTTTTTAATCTGATAAACATTGTCTTCCACTTTAAACCCATCAATCACTCCATATTTTTTCGTACCTTCAGCATCTATTTTGATCGCGGTCAAGACCGGATCCTGATATTTTTCAAAGACATTAATTAATTGTTTGAGCCGGGGCTGGCCATCATGATTGATAAAAAGATCATCGCCCCAAATCACGGCAAAGGGTTCATTGCCAATAATTCTTTTGGCATTTAAGACAGGCGTGCCATTGCCATAGGGACCTTTTTGCCGAATGTAAATAAAATTAGCTAAATCAGCTATGCCCTTGATTTGTTTGCGTAATTCTTCCTTGCCTTGCTTTTTCAGCCAGTTTTGTAATTCATAATTATAATCAAAATGATCTTCAATGGCCCGCTTAGCCGCGCCAGTCACCAGAATAATATCTTCAATGCCAGAAGCCACAGCTTCTTCAACAATGTATTGGATAACCGGCTTATCAATGATCGGCATCATTTCTTTGGGCATGGCCTTGGTTGCTGGCAAAAAGCGCGTGCCAAAACCAGCTACTGGGATAACAGCTTTTTTTATTTTTGGCATAAGTGGATATGTTTCTATTAATTTAATTATAGCATAAAGAAGGTAAAGAAAAAATAAACTGCCGCCGGTAAAAAGCTGGCGGTATTTATCTCCTGGGCTACTCCCTTAGATACTTTTTTAATTTTATTGCTACATGCGTATTTATTTGCTCCATGGGGTCTGGGGTGCGAACTAAGCGCCGTTATCAATACCACGAACTAACCATTTGCACTAGCGCATTGAGCACCCCAGCAGTTTTTGCGGTACTTTTTGCTGTCAAAAAGTACCAATGTTTTACTAAAGACTTATCGTTTTGTCTAATCAATATCAATCGCTCTACACATATCAATTCCCACATTTTTACTTCTTTTCCAGGCTGTATGTTTTTCCAGGAGTATTAGTCGTTTTTCAATCCGCCTAAGGCGGATAAATACACGCGCCCAGTCGAATGACTGGGCGATTTTTACTGTTATTTTGCCACTTTAGTTTTCATTATTAATTCCTTTTGGCCTGCTAAATAGATTTGATTTTTGCCGCTATAAAGACGAAAGACCTGAGGATAAGTATTTTGTTTCCAATAGGCCAAAAGCCGGAAATTAAATTCAATTTCCTCACCGGGCTTAATGGTTTTTTGGGCTTTTTTAACTGTTTTACTATCCAGCCAGGACCAGTCCTTAAACCAGGAATTGGTATTATCAAGGTCATAACTTTTTAAGGCAGGCAATGTCCAGTCCTTAGTGCCAGTATTTTTAAAAGTTAAAGTAACCTTGGGACGACTATTGGGCTTGGCTGACTGGGGCAAAGTATTTTTAGTAATTTGGGCAGCATATGGTGAAATGACTTCCAAAGTTTTATCAAGCTGCCAAAGTTGCTTATCATCATAATTTAAGGTAAGGGTGTGAGGAAAGGTAGTTAAGAGAGCTGGAGCTTTTAATTTAAATTCAAAGGTAGCATTGGCTTGCGGATAAATAGTTTTTTCATTTGGCAAAATTGAAGCGTATTCATCATACCAGGAATTATTTTTAAACGGCGAGATATTTGTCTGCTCATAAACAATTTTTAACTTAAGCTTATCTTTGTCCCAAATCTGATTGCCAGTATTAGTCAAGACAATTTTAACCGGGATTATATTTTCAGCAATAATTTGATCAGGCAGATCAAAAGAAGCTAAGGCAACTTGGTAAATTGGGGCTGGATTGTTATTTTGGCTAAGGCAGCTTTGACAAGGTATTTTAGTAACAGCGATTGAAAAATCAGTATTTGGGAAAAAGCCCTTATTAAGCCAGGCCAGAGTATAATTCTCGGTTAGGGTAACTTTGTCAGTGGGCGGTGTTAAAACCAGTTTAAATCTGCCGATTTCGCCGGTGTAAACATTGCCAGCAATTAATTTATAAATTGACTGATTGGTTTCGCCGGTATTTGCCTGGTCCTTATCCGATTCCAAGGCAATTTTAACTGAATCAATTCTCGCTATTTTATTTTTTAAATTGGAATCAGAGACATAAAGGTAATTATCTTCATAGCCGCGCCAGGTCTCCTGCCCTGTATTTTTAAATTCAGCAAAGACCTCAGCGGTTTTTGTTTCTTCAATATTTATTTCTTTATTGCTTAAACTCACAAATTCAGCCGAAGTCGGCAGTGGTTTTTTAAAGCCCCCTAGATCCAGCAAGTCAGCCGCGGCTAATTCACGGATTTTAGGCAGGGCATCATAAATTAAATTACCGGGACAGGTTGTATTGCCTACGTCTTTATGACCAATTATATTAGGCAGCATTTTGCCTTTAAATTCACTCGTACCTAGCGGGTCAATATTAAATTCCTGGGATTTTTTAGCAATGAGTTTGGCTAAGGCGGTTTTTGTTTCTTCGGTTAATTGGGTCGGCGTATTACAAGTAGAATTTTTCTGGCCATTATTTCCAGTATCATAACAGCCCAAAATGGCAATGCCAATTGAATTTTGATTATTCATATAAGCATGTCCGCCCACCACGCCATCGCCGCCTTTTCTGCCCTCATAAATATTGCCCTTAGAATCTATTAAATAATTATAGCCAATATCTCCCCACTCTCGGGTTTTGGCATGGTAATATTGAATGGCGCGCAGATAAGCCAGGGGATTTTCATTGGCTTTTTCACCAGCTGTATGATGGATAATAATTTTTTTGGGAGTGTAATAATCTTCTGGCCAAAGATCAATATTATTCTGATCATAGCCTAGCCCTTCATCAGATAAAGCTGAAAATTGGTATTTTGGTTTTGATCTTTAAATGACCAGTGAGCATAAAGAGCATTGAATGGGAAATTAGCCCTTAAAACATTGGAAACAATTTCATTTTGATTAACATCATTTCCATTGCTAAGATTAGCAGCAATAAAAAATGAACCAGTTTGAGTTGGTTCAGAAATAAAAATTTTATCTTCTTTTGTTTCTGAAGAAGATTTGGCGCTAACTAAAGCAAAAATTAAGGAAATCGACCAGAATAAAACAATAACAAGGACCAGGTTTGTTTTAATTTGGATTTTCATTTTGTTTTTGTTTTAGACCAACGAATTTATCTGCCTACGCTGAAGCTTCGGCAGACAGGCAAATTTGGTTACGATTTTACAAATTGGGCAAGTAAAGCGCGATTTGAGAGAATTATCAAAGTAAGATTTTGAGATTTTAATAATTTCAACTCTCAAATCGGAAAGTTCTTAAAATTTTTGTAAAATTTGTCCCGAAAGGATCCCTTAGGGATAAAAAATTCGTATTTTTGTTGGGAATTAAGCTGTTTTAAGATCAACCAAACTTTTATAAACGTTAAGATTTATCTAATTTTAGCTTAATTACATGGTCATTATATCATATCTTTTAGCTTTTGTAAAGGGGAAAAGTGAAATTATTAGCTAAGATTAAATAAAAAGTTTAGGTAATTTAATTTAAAATTTTTTTTATGTAATTAAAGAGCCCCTACTTTTTAATCAAGCAGGGGCTAATATTGCAGCTAAGTTTAGCTACAAAGAGGCCATTTTATGGCCCCAAGGGGGCCCTTTCAGGGCTATTTTTTGTCTTTTGTTTTTTGCCGCTGCGCTATGATTTCATCAGCATGGAGCAGCAAATAAACAAAGTATGGCAAGGAGTCATTAAACATCTGGCGATGATCATCCTTTTTCCAATCACTCGGAATCGTTTCCAAAAGCAGAGCATTAAGCGCAATGTGTTCCTGGAAACGCATCAGGACATTATCATTTGGTTCGCATTCTTCAAAGAGAACGTGGCGGGTATTGAAAGTAAGTGTCCCACTGGTATCAAGCTCCCAAATCATGCTTGAACCATGTACCTCTAGGTAATTGAAATGCAAACCTAGAGAATTATTTCTTACTAACTGGCGTTGTCTGCCATGCAAGCCGCCAACAGTTAAAGGCGTATGGCCAGGGTGTTCTTTTTTAGTTTTGTCACCTGGACTGCTGCTTCCACCATTTGTTTTTTCCTTTTTTCCATTGCCATGGATTGAAACGCTGGGAAACTCTTGGGTCCCGACTGTTTTTGTAGGTTCAGCATGACCAGGGCCAATTGATCCCACTTTAAATTTTTGCAAGATA
>JAPLYF010000059.1 GCA_026395675.1 Candidatus Parcubacteria bacterium | reverse complement strand
ATTATAAATACTAAATTTTTTAGTATTTTTTTAACTAACAATAATAAACAAACTATGAAAAAGAAATTAAAATTTCTCTCATTGGGGAGTATAGTCATTCTCATCTTGGCCATGAGTTTGGTTGTGCAAAACACTGCTTTGGCAGGCCTAAGCGCTGTTTCAGTCACATTAAAAGATGGTAGCGGCAATAATATTTCTGCTCCCAGCACAGCAGTTCCTTCTACTCAAATTAAATTTACTCCTGATGGCGACATTAATACTGGTGATGGAATTGTTCTAGGGTTTGAAAGCGACTTTAACCCCAATTCTGTTGTCACTGCAGATTTGTCAATAACCCAAGTTCATACTACTGATGATATTGTCAAGGGTGCTGTTTCTGCCGGCTTCCAACTTGTCGGTTTTCCGATTACAACTGAAAGTGATACGCCCGATGGCGCAGTCACAATTGACATTATTAATAGCCATATTACCACGGCTTCAACCGGAGGCACTTACACAATTACGATTATGATTTATGATTTGGGAGATGATGGCCTTTTTGGCGGTGTTGGCGTAAATGCTGATACTGTAAAAGATGCTGGTTGGGCGGCTGTTGTCATTGCGCCGATATCCGGGGTAGGCACAAACTTGGTGCAAATTACTGGCCAAGTTGATCCGACTTTATCTTTAACCTTATCAGCTACTACTTGTGCTTTAAGCACCTTGCTTTCAACTGCAGTCAATACCTGCCAGTATAATACAACTGTTAGCACCAATGCTGCTGCTGGCTATACTGCTTTTATCAGGGATAACCACAAATTAGAAAGTCTCACCAATAGTGCCCTTAACATCGATGACGTAGGTGACGGGGAAACTACCGCAGGTTCAGAAGAATATGGCGTGGCAACTAGTGATACGGATTCTGTTGATATTACGACCAAAGAAGCAAGCGCTGATTGTACCACTGCCAATGGCGGGACAGACCCTGTAGATGCCTTGGCTTTGACAACCGACGATCAATCATATGCAACAGAAGATGCGCCTGCAGATGCTGATGTGGTGACCTTATGCCATTCTGCTTCTATTTCTGGCACCACTACAGCAGGCTCGTATGCGCAGACCGTGACAATTACAGTGGTTGGCAATTTCTAAAAATAAATAATTAAAATAAATTATAAAAATTAAATCGGTCCTCCGTAGCTTTAGCCCGCATTGGCGAGGCCATGCGAAGGAGGGCGAGGGGAAAAATATGAAAACAAAAATTTTTGCATTAGTAATAGCCCTGCTTGCTGTGGGTTTATTGATTCCCATGGCAAGTTCAGCTGTTACAGTTTCGCCGCCTATAATTGAGCTGGATGCTGCCAAAGGCGATGTAGTTAACCAGTCAATCAAAGTGCGCAATGAGTCAGCTGTTGCAGTCACTTATTATCTTTCAGCTGAAAGATTTGTGGCTGGCGGTGAGGCTGGCCAACCAGCTTTTACTGGCGAAGATGTTGATTTGGCCACTTGGATCAAATTTCCATTCCAGAGCATTACTGTGCCAGCAGGCGCCACGGTGGAAGTGCCTTTTTCAATTATTGTGCCGAATTATGCTGGTCCGGGCGGACATTATGCCGCGATATTTTTAAGCACTGCGCCGCCAGAAGCTGCTAAAGCAGGTTCTCAAGTATCAATAGCCAGCCGTATCGGCACCCTGGTTTTGGTCAAGATAGCAGGTGAAATCAATGAAAGCGCTCAAGTAGCAGAGTTTAGCACAACCATGAAAATTTTTAAGTCATTGCCTGCAGATTTTAATATCAGAGTGAAAAATGATGGTAATGTCCACCTTAAACCAATGGGTACTATTATCATTAAAAATATGTGGGGAGCTGTTGCTGGTAAAGTTGCTGTTAATGAAACAGGCGGCAATGTTTTGCCAGATCAAATCAGGAAATTTGACGCTGCTTGGGTGAAAAATCCCAATGCAGTTGGCGCTACCAGTTTCTGGGGCAAATACAGGCAAGAAAAAGAAAATTATGCTTTTGGCAGCTATTCAGCTGATTTAAACTTAGTTTATGGCACAGCTGGTAAAACCTTAACTGCTGCTGTTTCATTCATGGTTATTCCTTGGAATGTTATTATTGTTAATTTAGCGATAATTATAATAATTGTTGTGCTCTTGTACTTCGGCATCCAGAAATACAATAAATGGATTTTGAAGAAATACAGTAAGGCCAAGAAATAAAAGTCATTTAAAATCATTATTTATAAGGACTTTGAAAAAAGGGGCTTTTAAAAGTAAAAGCCCCTTTTTAGGTCTTAGATCTTAAACTATGCGTAAATTTTTAATAATGAGTTTAGTGGCAATATTGGCGAATTTATTTTATTTGTCTGTCAGCCATGGCCAGACCAACCTTAATGTTTCTGGTTTTGTGCCACAAACAGAGTTTAATAAAAATGTTTCAAGCCAGATTGCGCCCCAAGCAGTAACTAAAGAAAATAAATATCAGTACTTTTTTGAGAAATTTTTAAGCCAAAAAGAGAGTAAATCAACCATAAATCAGGAGGGGCAAACAATTTATGACCAAATAGCCAGTAATGCTTTAATGTGGGTAATAATAATAATTTTAGTCGCATTTTGTTTGTATATTTTGAGATATTTGGATAAATATTTTAAAAAAACTATATTTAAAAAGAAATAAGTATCCATGCTATTTTTGCTAGATTTATTAATAAACAAAAAGCTTTTTTAAACCCTGAATTTAGTGTATAATTAGATTAGATAATAAATAATAATTATATTATTTTGAAAGAATTCAGTGACTAAGCCAAAGCCATTGTATTTTAGATTTATGAACCAGCGAGGAAAAGTACTGATTGGACTTTTTTGCTTTTTGGTTATAATTATTTTTACTAGCCAGATTTTTACCAGTGAAGTTTTTGCATCTTGGAAAAATATGGATAGGACAGCTATATTTGAAAATATTTCCAATAATAGTGCTGATTCTTATGTGCCGCAATTACAAATTGCTGCCAATAATATTCCTTATATTGTTTGGTCTGATAATTCCACTGGCAATGGCGATATCTATTTTAAAAAATGGACACCCAGTGTGGGCTGGACTAAAATGAATGGGGATACGGGCTTTGATAATCTTTCCAATAATAGCGGAGCTTCCACTGTACCGCAAATTAAATTAAATTCAGAAAATATACCTTATATAATCTGGCAAGATTCAAACGATGTTTTTTTTACCAGATGGACTGTGGGCGCCGGACCCACTGTCTGCGGCACTGGGATTGATGATTGCTGGACCAAAATGGATGGGACTTTAGGCCAGGATAATATTTCTAATACTAGTGGCAATTCTGAATTTATACAGTTGGCAATTGATCATCAAGATAATCCATATATAATATGGCGAGAAACAATATCTGGGAATAAGGAAATTTATTTCAGCAAATGGACGCCAGGTGTGGGCTGGACTAAAATGGACGGCACTTTGGGCTCTGAAAATTTTTCTAATAATGTTGGTAATTCTGATATGCCGCAGATTCAGGTAGATTCAAATAATAATCCTTATGTGGCCTGGAATGACAATGCGCTAAGTACGGGTGATATTGATATAATTAAGTGGACTCCAGGAGTGGGCTGGACTAAGATGGATGGGGTAACTTCGGGTTATGAAAATGTTTCAAGCAATACTTATGTTTCAAATGAAGTGAAACTCCAATTGGACACAAATGATAATCCTTGCCTGGTTTGGACTAATGGACTATATATTACATCTGAAATTTATTTTACCAGATGGAAGCTGGGTATTGGTTGGTCTAAAATGAATGGCAGCTTGGGTTTTGACAATGTATCTGATAACAGCGGCTATTCTTTCGAGCCGCAAATTAAATTAGACAAAGCAAATAATCCATACATACTTTGGGATGATGAAACAACTGATGATCGTGATGTATATTTTTCAAAATGGACACCGAATGTTGGCTGGACTAAAATGAATGGTGATTCGGGCTCGGATAATCTTTCTAATAATAGCGGTCTCTCTCAATCGCCTCAGCTTATCTTAGACAGTGCGGATCGGCCATTTGCCTATTGGTATGATGATACAAATACAAGCTTTATCCATTATGAATTATATTTGACTAAATGGACAGCCAGTGTGGGCTGGACTAAAATGGATGGAGTTAATGCTGGTTATGAAATAATTTCTAATAATGCTGTTATAACTGGTTTTGCGCAAATGCAATTGGATAATATGAATTTCCCTTATATGCTTTGGCAAAATGATAATTCTGGCAATTTTGAAGTTTATTTTACCAGATGGCTACTAGAAGAGCAGGGGCAGGTAAATATCTCTGCCAGCGTAGATCCCAGCCTGACCTTAAGTTTGCCTTCAGCCACTTGCGATTTAGGGACTTTCAGCTCCTCAACTTTAAAAACATGTTATAATAGCATGTCGATCAGCACCAATGCCTCTTCAGGCTATCTGGCTTATATCAGAGCTGATGGAGATTTAAGAAATGCCATTAATCATATTAACAATATTAGCGGAGGATCAATCACAGAGGGGACTGAAGGTTATGGAGTTTCTACTACCCAAGACAGCCAGGATATTGCCCAAATAAATGATGCTAACAACGATACTTTTTATACCTCGGATGATTGTACAACCATGAATGGCAATACCATTGCTGCTAATGCTTCAGCCATTACCACTAGCGATCAGCAATTTGCCAGTGCAAATGGTCCGGTCAGTAATGATGAAACTTCCTTATGCCTTGCCGTGGCAATTTCTGGCAATACTCCTGCCGGGTCATATTCACAAATTTTAAATTTAACTGTGGTTGCTAATTTTTAACTTTTATGAAAACTGCTAGGATATTCAATAATTTTAAAAAAAGGTTTGCCAATCTTTTTCAATACCTAAATAAACCACTCATATCATTTTTGGTTATTCTTTTAATTGGGGTCCAGTTATCTTTTTTAATTAGCTATTGGTATTTTCTTTATAAAGACAGAATTTGGGCCACAGAAGGTATCAGAGACACCTTAACTTACCAAGGTAAAATCACTAATGCTGATGGCGTGCCGCCGCCAGATGGCTTATATAACATGCGTTTTAGAATTTATGACCAAGCTGCTAGCGGTACTTTACTCTGGTCAGAAATCTGGGATGGTACTAGCCAGGGTATTGCTGGCAGCAAAGTTCAGGTCTCCGGCGGTATTTTTACAGTTGAATTAAACTCATTATGCGGCAACTGGGTCGGTGCCTGCTCCTCTAATGGCGGAGTAAGTTTTACGACTGACAGTTTTTATTTGCAAGTTGAATTAGATTATGATGGCAATGGTACTTTTGAAGAAATTTTCACGCCTAGAAAACGATTTACAGCCACGCCATATTCAATGAATGCTGACAAGCTTGATGGCCATGATTCTTTAGAATTTTTACTTAAGGAAGGCGATATAATGGCTGGCAATTTGGGTGCGCCAAAATTTATTGACAGTTCTTTAGTCGCATCTTACAGGTTTGATGGCGACTCTAATGATAGTAGCCCAAATGTCTTAAATGGCACTTTGCAAAACAGTGCTAGTGTTGCTAATGATGTTTTGACTATTGACGGTACCAATCAATATTTTTCAGTAGCTGATAATGATAAATTAAGCTTTGGCAATGGTTCAACTGACACAGCTTTTAGCTTATCTGTCTGGATAAAAATGAATGATGCCACCAATTTTATAATTGCCAGCAAAGGAACCGGCTTATCTGATGATGAATATAAGTTTTTTACAGATGCTAATGATAAAATTAATTTACAATTAATTGATCAAAGCCAAGTCAGCACTTTTATCGGCCGCATGTATAATACTGCTTTAACTAATTATGAGGGTGAGTGGTTTAATGTAATTGCCACTTATGATGGCTTGAAAACTTCGGCTGGGATAAAGATTTATCTTAATGGAATTGAAATTGATGATACTGATAGTGAGAGCAACAGTTCATCATACGCGGGCATGGAAAATCTGACTGGCACATTTAATATTGGCAATTATGCAGCTAATTATGCCAAGGGACAATTTGATGAATTTAAAGTTTTTAATAGGGCCTTAAGTCCGGATGAAATAAAAAGAATATATGAGGGAGACAGCAGACAGCACATTCACAGCAATAAAATAACCACTCATACGATTTATCTTGAATATGTTAATAATAATAATACGGAAAATGGTTATCTGACCTGGGATGCTGTTAATCAGCGCATTAAATTTAGTTCAGAAACTTATGCGCCTAACCAAATTCCATATTTAGAAAATAGGGGCAGCAGCCGGGATTATACTCATTACACTGATACTAATAAGAAATTAGCTTATGATTTTTCTGATTCTGTAGGCGCCACAGTAATTGATTTGGCTGGCAATGCTAATGGCACGCTCAATGGCAATGCTGACTGGACCAATCTTGGTTATATTGGCTATGGCATGAAATTTGGTGCTGATGGCGATTCCATCTCTTTTACAGATCCTGGCCTGTCTTCAGATAAAGGTTCAGTGGAAATGTGGGCAAGGTTAAATGATATTACAAATTCAGCCACTAATTATTTAATAAGAATGTCTGAAAATACAAATAATGAGATAGCCATAGCCAAGCAAAATCAGGCTGATTTGATTGTCAAAGTGGGCAGTAGCGGCGTAATTGACACTGGCCATGTTTTTCCAGACACAAATTGGCATCACCTCGTTTTGACTTGGAATTCTGGCAATTATGAGGTTTATTTGGATGGGAACTCAATTAAAACCGATACTTACACGAATTTAAATGTCAGCTCTTTTGACAAATTTTATCTTGGGTCAAGCGGTGGCGCAGATACTTCTTTAAACGGCAGCTTGGATAGTGCGGCAATTTATGATGATGTCTTGACTTCAGATGAAGTTAAAAACCATTATAATTCAGCTTTTGAAAATCTATATGTTGCTAATAATTTAAGCAGTGGGAGCACAGAAGCTTCTTTGGGCAGTTTGCTGGGCCTGGCTGGTAATGATGAAAAAAATGCAGCTGATCCCGTTTATTTTAATAACTCAAACAAAGTCGTGGGTTTGGGTTTTAATGAAGGGCAGGGGACAGCGACGGCAAATGTCACGGGTAGCGATAATCCGACTATTAATGGCGCTAAATGGGCCAAAGGATACTATGGTTATGGTCAGGAGTTTAATGGTACTGATAGTTATTTGAGTATTGCTGACAGCGCCAATATAAATCTGGGTACTGGTAATTTTTCCCTAGAATTTTATATTAAGGCAGATGCTAGTGATCAGACCAATAAAAAAATAATCTCAAAAGTTAGCAGCAATGCCGGTTATGAAGTTTATTTTGACAGCAATAATAAAATCAGTTTTTTTCTAGGGGATGGCACTAATACTTTTGTGGGCGATGTAACAGGTGGCGCTGCTTTAAATGACGGCAAATGGCATCATGTGGCCTTAAGCTTAAATCGCTCAGGCAAT
>JAPLYF010000080.1 GCA_026395675.1 Candidatus Parcubacteria bacterium | reverse complement strand
TTTAATTTTCACAGCTTATCCGGCACCACATGATAATAATCCAAAATAAATTTACTGAGACGGCTAAAAAGGGGCGCAGTACTGACTGAGGCAAAACTGCCTTTTTTAGGATTTTCAAATTTAATAATCATTAAAAAAACCTGATCTTTAATCGGCGCAAAGCCAATGAAAGAATGATTGGATTTATTAGAATAACCACAGAGTTTATAATCAGGGATTTGGGCTGTGCCTGTATTGCCAGCCAAATAATAGCCGGGTACCTTGGCTTTTGTGCCTTCTCCATTTTCAACTACTGAAACCATCATGCCAGTCAACAAAGTCGCTGTTTTGGAGCTAATGATTCTTTTAGCTGGTGATTGTTCGGTCTTAATTATAGTCCCGTCTGGCTTGCGAATCTCATCAATAATATATGGTTTTATCATTTCACCGCCATTGGCAATGGCTGAAAAGGCCTGAACCATTTGGATGGGTGTGGCAGTTATGCCCTGGCCAAAACTGCCAGTAGCCATATAAATTTCTCCTTTTTTATACAAGGCATCAATATTGCCAGGACTCTCTGTGTCTAATTCAATGCCGGTTTTTTTGCCAAAGCCAAATTTCTCAACATAATTTACAAAATCTTTTTTTCCGATTTGCCTGGCTGCGAAAATGGCACCGGTATTTAATGATTTTTCCAAAACCTGAGTCATGGTCATTTTGCCGTGCGCTAGTTTATCATGATTCCTGATGGTAAATTTATCAATTTTGACCAGCCCATCATCAAAATAAGTTGTTTCAGGGGTGAGCTTACCCAGGTCCAAACCAGCGGCCATGGTAATTGGCTTAAAGATCGAGCCAATTTCAAATGGTTCAAAAATAGCCCGATTATTATAAACACTAATATCATCAACCTTGTTATATTCATTTGGGTCAAAATCCGGATAAGAACACATGGCCAAAATAGCGCCTGTTTGAGGGTTCATAACAATCGCTGTCCCATTATCTGCCCCTATTATCCGGGCATGTTCATTTAATTTTGAACAAACTTCATATTCAAGTGTTTTATCCAGAGTTAAAACTAAACTATCTCCGTCTAGAGCGCGATTAAATTTTGTTTCCGCAGTCGAGATCGGATTGCCTGTAATATCTTTTTCCGATTGAATTTCCCCCTGCTTGCCTGTTAATTCTTCATTGAAAAAACCTTCCAGGCCATAAAAGCCCTTTTTTAAACCATCACCCACACCGACATAGCCATAAACATTAGAGCCAATATCCTTTTCTGGGTAATAACGGAATGTTTCCTTGACCACGTTTATTCCTTCAATTTTTAAATTTTTAATTTCTTCAGCCAAACTATCCTCAACCTTATGTTTCAAGGGCTCATAGGGATCGTCCTTTTTGCTCAATTTAGTCAGTAATTCATCTTCTTTTAAACCAAGCAAAGGCGCCAAAATTTTGGCAATCTCCTCAGCTGACTTTTTTAGATTTTTTGGCTGGGCAAAAATTAAATTATAATCCTTGTTTAAAGCCGCGGGATATAAACTTTCTTGATTGCTTAAAAGCGTGAGTTCCCGATCCTTCAGATAAATAGTCCCTCTTTCCGGAAATAATTTTTTATAAATATCATGCTGATCAGACGCCAAGGCAGCATAAAAATCAAATTTTAAAACCTGGAAATCAAATAGTTTAGCCATGATTAATAAAGCGCAGAAGCAAAAAACAAAAAACAGAAAACTAATCCTTTTTTCTAAGGGTTTACCGGCACTGTGCTTTTTTTTGGTTTTCCAGCGAGTCAGGTCAAGCATAACCTTATTTTAGCAAAAATTTGAGTATAAAAAAAGAACCGGCCTAAAGCCGATTCTTTCAAGGGTCTGTTTATATCCTTATTTTTTATTAAATCCTTCCAGCGCTCTTAATGCTTCTAAGGGGACGCAGAAAATAACAGTATTTGATTCATCTGAAGAAATATCATTAATGGAATTCAAAGTTCTTAAGTGAAGAGCACCAGGCGATGCAGATAAAGTCTGAGCGGCCTTGGCAATATTAGCAGCCGCAATAACTTCGCCCTCTGAATTAATGATCACGGCTCTTTTTTCTCTTTCTGCTTCAGCTTGTTTGGCCATTGTCCTTTTCATGCTTTCTGGCAAAACAATGTCTTTTAAATCAACGGAATCAACGCTGATCCCCCATTTTTCAGTAATCTGATCAACGATACTTTTAATTTTCTGTGAAACCTGGTCTCTTTGGGTCAATAATTCATCCAGAGTCACTTCGCCAACTACATTTCTCATGGTTGTCTGGGCTAACTGGGAAACAGCATAGTAAAAATTTTCAACTTCAATCACTGCCTTGGCTGAATCTACAATTTTATAGTAAATCACGGCATTAATCTGGCAGGAAACATTATCCTTGGTAATTGCTTCCTGATTTGGGACATCAACTGCTTTCAAGCGCATGTCTATTTTTTTCATCATCTGGAAAACCGGCACCACCAAACGCCAGCCAGGGTTAACTGCCTTGCTAAACCTGCCCATGGTAAATTTTACCCCCCTTTCGTACTGATTGACTTGTCGCAAAAAGCTTAAAATTACAATAGCCACAGCAATCAGCAACCAAACATAAGCCATAATTTTATGATTAATATTTAATTAAAAACATAAAGGCAAAAACAATTACAAAGCCCCCAAAAATTGTTATTAATGTAATTAACAAGGTCATTATCGCTTCTTGGTATCTTTTTTGCAAAGCCAAATAAATTGGGTAACCCATAACAAAAAAACCAGAGATAGCCGCGCTTAAAACAAGTAAAAGCAAAAAAAAGGCAAAGCCCCAATAAAAAGGCGATTGCGGCATGACCTGATTGGCAAAAGAAATAATTAGAGCAACTAGAAGAACATAAATAATCTCAGCCAAACCGCCGCCAATCCCGAATTTAAAAATCATTTTTTTATCAATTTGTTTAAAGAAAAACATACTTTTTGAATTATGAATGCCGAACGCCAAATTATTAATTAAGACCAATTCGGCTTTCAGAATTCGGCTTTCGGAATTAATTATTATTGTCCGAACTGCGCAGCATCTATTTCTGTCCAATTTTCAGCCGCCTCATCCCATTTATGAGCCAGAAACGTCCGCACTTTTTCTGTTTCTGAAGTAATATAATCAACTTTGGCGCTCGTGCCCATGCGTTTTGAATAATGGGTTTTTCTGCCAATAACCAAGGGCTTAATTATAAACTCCAATTTCATTTTGCCTAAAGGCCCAATAAAAATCAAATCCTCTTTAGTGCCCTGGCCCCGCTCCTTGGGTAATTCACTGATTTCATTGGCCAAAACTTCAAAATTTTTATTAACCATTTCTTTGATTTCCTCCCATTTTTCTTCAGTCATATTTATAAGATTTAAGATTTAGGAATTAAGATATAAGCCTAAACTTAAATCTTATATCTTATATCTTAAATCTTTTTTGAAAAAACGCAACCACAATATTCCTGTCTATAAAGTCCCAATTTTTTTGCCAGCCAGTCAGAAATTTGCACGCCAAAATTCTTTTTAAAATCCTGGTCCCAAAATTTAACGCGGTATCTGTCCTCGGCCTTACGTCCGGCTTGCATGACCTGAAAAGAATTCTTTTGCCTGCCCATGGTCAAAGTTGTTGAAAACCAGTCAAAATCATTAAACTTAGCATATTCAGCTGACTTATTTAACCGGAAAAGAAAACACAAATCACATCGCAATCCCCTTTCTTTTTCATTTTCATAACCCTTTATGAAATTTAACCAGCTTTTTGGCCTATATTCTTCTTCCAGATAATTTATATTTCTGCCTTGACAAAAATTTTTAATCTCAGCCAAGCGCTGCCAATATTCTTCCTCAGGGAAAATATTAGGGTTGAAAAAATAAACTGTCAGCTCAAATTTTTCTAAAAGCTGATTAATCACATAAATACTGCAAGGCGCACAACAAACATGAAGCAATAATTTTTCTTTCATAGCCGAGCTGTCATGGTGAGCTTAATCGAACCATCAGCGAGGCAAAAATGCCACACTTCGACATGCTCAGTGTGACATTTTAACTTCTAAAAAGCCAGTTGGTAATCCAGGAAACTAGCCACATTATCAAAGCTCCAATAAAAGCGGCCTTAAAATCAGCCACTGAAAATCCTTTGACAATAGTGCTGGCCAGCCAGAACAGAATTGCATTGATAAATAAAGTGAACAAACCCAGAGTTAAAACATTTACTGGCAAAGTCAAAAGTATCAAAATAGGACGCAATAAAGCATTGATAATGCCCAAAACTAGAGCTGCAATCAAAGCAGCGTAAAAACCAGAAACAACTATACCGGGCACAAAATACGCAATGGCCAAAATAGCCAAAGCATTGATTATCCAGCGCAAAAGTAGGTACATAGGTTAAATTGTTAATTGTTAATTGCCTAATATAATTTTAGCAAAAATTTGTCAAAATAAAAAGCGCCTAAAGCACTTTTTTATTGTAAATATTTTTTGCCTTTTAATTTCTCCGGCAAGTAATCCTGTTTGGCGTCTTCTGGATTATTATAATTAGGCGTATATTTATAATCCTTGCCATAGTCCAAATCTTTCATAAGTTTAGTCGGCGCATTGCGCAGATGCAAAGGCACTGGCTCATTGGGCAAATTTCTAATGTCTGCTTTAACCTTGCCTAAGCCAATATAAAGATTATTGTCTTTGGGTGCTTTAGCCATATAAGCCACGGCTTGGGCTAAAATCACATCACACTCTGGATAACCCAAATAATGACAAGCAGTATAAGCTGAAACCGTCTGGACCAAAGCATTTGGGTCAGCCAAGCCAATATCTTCAGAAGCAAAACGAATCAAGCGCCTGGCAATATAAAGCGGATCTTCGCCTGATTCAATCATTCTGCCTAACCAATATAATGAGGCATCAGCATCAGAACCGCGCATGCTCTTATGCAAAGCAGAAATAATATTATAATGCTGTTCCCCGGCTTTGTCATAGAGATAGCTTTTTTGTAAGGCCTGTTCAATTATTTTTTTATCCAAAGTTATTAAACCATTATTATCTGGCTTAATAGAATTGACAGCAAATTCCAAAGCATTTAACGCAATGCGGGCATCGCCATTAGCCATTTGGGTTAAAAAGTCCAAAACTTCTTCATTAATTCGAACACTAAAATTACCCAAACCCTTTTCTTTATCCTGTAAAGCGCTGAAAATTATTTTTTTTAATTCAGCCTGTTCCAAGAGATTTAAAACAAAAACCCGGCAACGGGAGAGCAAGGCAGAATTAACTTCAAATGAAGGATTTTCAGTTGTCGCGCCAATTAAAGTCACAATGCCTTTTTCCACATATGGCAATAAAGCGTCTTGCTGAGCTTTATTCCAGCGGTGAATTTCATCAATAAATAAAATTGTTTTCTGGTCTTTGAATTTCTTTCTTTCAATCGCCAACTTAATGGTTTCTCGCAATTCCTTAACACCGCTGGTCACAGCTGAAAATGGCACAAAAAATGCCTGGGTTTTTTGGGCAATGATTTTAGCCAAGGTTGTTTTGCCAGTCCCTGGCGGACCCCAAAAAATTATAGAAGGCAAATTATCGCTTTCAATCGCCTGACGCAGTAAAGTTTTGGCACCCACAATTTGCTCCTGGCCCACAAATTCCTCAAAACTCAAAGGACGCATCCTGTCAGCTAAAGGCGCGTTAATGCTTAAATTTTTATCAAATAAATCCATAATGTTACTAATATACAAATATATTATCCCAAAGGGATCCCTTCGGGACTAATAATACTAATTGGAATTGGGTGAAATATAAGTATAATTAGTATCCAATTAGTAAATTAGTATCCTTAAATCAAGTATCCTTATCTTACCAAAAATCCATAAAAAAATAAAAGAGGCGCGCCACTTGCAACTTTGTCGCACTCGTGACGCGCCTTACTGGTGCTCTATCGTATTCATGCAAATAACCCCCAAATCTTGGAGATCATTGCGCGGCCAAATTTGTAGCCGCAGGAACATTTCCCTCCATTAATGTCACCAGAATAATAGTTCCCACACATCGGACATTTCCGCCAGCATACCATGGCTAGCCTCCTTAATAGTATTTTGGAGAAATTCTCCAATTAACCATAATACCATATATTTTACCCTTTGTCAAT
>JAPLYF010000014.1 GCA_026395675.1 Candidatus Parcubacteria bacterium | reverse complement strand
TAGGTTGTAAGTCAGAAGAGATACTAATGTGCTCAGCTAAAACAGGCGAGGGCATCAAGGAAATTTTAAATGAAGTAATTGAAAAAGTACCAGCGCCTATTGCCCAAACTGATTTGCCTTTTCGGGCAGTAATTTTTGATTCTTTTTTCGATGAGTATAAAGGCGTGATTGTTTATGTGCGTGTTTTTGACGGAGAGCTAAAAAAAGGGCATAAAGTTTATTTTATGGCTAATCAAATTGAAGCCGAATGTTTGGATGTTGGGATTTTAAAACCCGAAATGAAATCGCAAAATATTTTAAACGCCGGCCAGATCGGCTACATTGTTACTGGCTTAAAAGAAGTGGAAAAATGCAGGGTTGGCGATACCATTACTTTGCGAGGCGCAAAAGTTGAAGCCCTGCCTGGGTATAAAGAAATCAGGCCCATGGTTTTTGCCGGTATATTTTGTAAAGAAGGCAGTGAGTTTAATCATTTGCGCGAGGCAGTCAATAAATTAAAATTAAATGATGCGGCTTTAACTTTTGAACCAGAACATTCTTCAGCTCTTGGCTTTGGTTTCCGCTGCGGGTTTTTAGGCCTGCTTCATTTGGAAATTTTTCAGGAACGGCTTAAAAGAGAATTTGGCTTGGATTTAATCGTGACTGTTCCCAGTGTGGCTTATAAGATTACTCTTAAATCCAAAGGTTTAAAAAAAGAACTAGAAGCCAAATTAAAAAGCAAAGAATTTTCCGGTTATGGTGATTTGCTGGAAGATCAGGTTATTATCAAAAGCCCGGTTGATTTGCCAGACCCGAATTATATTGAAAAAATTGAAGAGCCCATGATTAAAGCAGATATTGTGACCCCCAAATTATATTTAGGTGCCATTATGCAATTAGTTATAGAAAAACGGGGTGAATATAGCAATACTGAATATTTGGTGGCAGAAAGTGAAACTGATTCGCGGGTAATTTTGCATTATAAAATGCCGCTGGCCTCAATTTTAACTGATTTTTATGATAAACTTAAAAGTGTCAGCTCTGGCTATGCTTCTTTAAATTATGAATTTGTCGGTTATCAGCAGGCAGACGTGGCGCGTTTGGATATTATGGTGGCTGAAGAGCCAGTGGAAGCTTTAGCCATCATTGTTTATAAAGATGAAGCCCAGCGAGTTGGACGGCAAATTGTGCAAACTCTGAAAGACAGCTTACCCAAGCAATGGTTTGTGGTTAAATTGCAAGCCGCAATTGGGGGTAAGATTTTAGCCGGAGAACGGCTGGCTGCTTTGCGTAAAGACGTAACGGCTGGATTATATGGCGGTGATATTACGCGCAAAATGAAGGTTTTGAAAAAACAGAAAAAGGGCAAAAAGAAAATGGCAGAAATCGGGGCAGGGAAGGTAGATATTCCGACCGAGACATTTTTGAAAATTTTAAAGAGATAATTATCCCAACGAAATTACGAATTTTGTTACAAATGTACGAAATAGAAACAGAGAATACTTTTTTAGAGATTTGTAGGAGATAAATTAAAGACTAAATTTGGAATCCCAATAAGGAAATTAACTTTTTGTAAATTTGTATATTAATTTGTATATTCGCTGGGTTAAACATATGAAAAAAAGAAATTTAATTAAAATTATCTGGATATTTATTTCAATTATTGTGGTCATGATGATGCTGATTTGGACACTAGGTCCAGCGTTATAGCAATCAGTAATCCGTAAATTTTTTAGTTAATTATTATTTATATACTCAATGGATAAGAAATGGGTTTTGCGCGAACCAATAAGTTTGGAATTCAAAAAACAATTTCCTGAAATTCCAGGCTTAATTTTACAACTGCTTTATAATAGGGGTTTGCAATCTCAGAAACAAATTGCTGGATTTTTAAATCCTGATTATGGCCAAGAAATTCTTGACCCTTTTTTATTTCCCGATATGCAAAAAGCAGTGGAGAGGATTTATCAGGCAGTAGAAAATAAAGAAAAAATTGTTATTTATGGGGATTATGATGCTGATGGCGTGACTAGCACGGTTTTATTAGCTGATGTTTTACAAAAATTAGGCGCTAAATTTATCATCTATATTCCGCACAGGGAAAAAGAAGGTTATGGTTTAAATAAGAAGACGATCAAATATTTGGCCAGCAAAAAAGTTAAACTTATAATTACGGTTGATTGCGCTATCAGCAATGCGCCCGAAGTTTGTTTAGCAGCCAAAAAGGGGATTGATGTGATTATTACAGACCATCACAGCGAACCATTAGTTTTGCCCAAGGCCTATGCCATTATTAATCCCAAAGTGAAAAAGTGCAATTATCCGACATATGATTTAGCGGGTGTAGGCGTGGCGTTTAAATTAGCCCAAGCAATTATTGCCAAAGATAAAAATAATATTTTTGGTGTTGGTTATGAAAAATGGCTTTTGGATTTGGTGGCGATTGGCACGGTCACAGATGTGATGCCTTTAATTGGGGAAAACCGCACGTTATTAAAATACGGATTAATTGTTTTAAATAAGACCAAAAGAATTGGCTTAAAACTTTTGGCGCAAAAAGCTGATATCTGGCCCGTGACAGAAACAGAATTAATTAATTCAGAAAATATTGGCTATGTTTTGGGTCCGCGCTTAAATGCGGCCGGCAGAATGGATCATGCTAATTCGGCTTACGAGCTTTTAGCGACAGAAGATGCTGCTGAGGCGCAAAAATTAGTAGAGAGCTTAGAAGGTAATAATCAGAAGCGCCAAAAATTGACAGAAAAAATATTGTTAGAGATAAAAAATCAAGTTAAAGATATTGAAAAACAATTTTTAATTCTAGCTGATGGCAAAAAATGGCCTTTGGGCGTGATTGGCTTGGCTGCGGGTAAAATCAAAGATGAATTAAACCGGCCAGTTATAATTATTAGCAAAATGGGCAGAAAGGTTGTTGGTTCTGGCCGCAGTATTGATAAGTTTAATATGATAGCTGCCTTAAACCAGATAGCTGATTGCTTTGCCAATTATGGCGGGCATGCTGGGGCGGCTGGCTTTACTTTGAAAAGCAAAACAGTTTTAGATGACTTTAAAAAGAGAATTTTACAAATTGCAGCCAAAGAATTAAAGGGTAAAGATTTGACTCCAAAATTAGCTATTGAAACAGAGTTGGATTTAGAGGATTTAAATTGGGAGCTTTTTGACCAGATTGAAAAGTTTGAGCCATTTGGCACGGCCAATCCCAAGCCGCTATTTTTAGTGAAAAGTTTGAAAGTTGAAAATATCAGGCAAGTTGGGACTGATAATAAGCATTTAAAGTTATTTTTAAAGCAGGAAAAAATGATTAAGGGTTTTGACGCCATTGGCTTTGGCATGGGGGAGAGGGTGAGCGAAATTAAATATGGCGACACGGTTGATGTTGTTTGTGAAATTAATTTAAATGAATTTAATGGTTCAAGGAAATTGGAATTAAGGTTGGTGGATTTGAAAAAAGCCCTTTTGTCATCCTGAGAGAAGCGAAGGATCTATTACTCCGGTGTAATAGATTCCTCACAAAGTTCGGAATGACAAAAGGGCTTTTTTCAAAAGTAAAATTTTCTGGGTTATGCCTATACACAAGGGGACGCAAAAAAGAATATATTTTGAGGGTGCGACATATTTTGTGACCAATCATACCAAGGATTGGCTTAAATTTTTTAATGAGCCAATTTTTGGTGAGGTTTTTATGGCTAATTTAAAGTTATGTAAAATAATGAAAGAATTTAATCTTTATGCTTTCGTGGTATTGCTGCATCATTTTCATTTGCTATTTATGCCTGAAAATCCCAAAGATTTGTCAAAGATAATCCAATTTTTAAAGAGAAATATTTCAAGAGACATTAATTTTATAATAAACCACTCACCCGAAGGAGCGATTCATGAATCGCTCCTTCGGGAGGGGGAGGAAACATTTTCTCGATTACGAGGGAGATTATTATTGGGTAAAACTTCTATAATTAAAAATAAGCGCGAATTTAACAAGAATTTAAAGAAGAAATATAAAAAATATGAAAAATTGCTCGAGGATCATTACGAATTTTTACTGAAAATAAAAAAGCAATTCATTCTGAATTATGGCGAAAGCCAAAATGTTTTTCCCAAATTCAAATGGGAAAAATCATACCGCGACCATTACATCC
>JAPLYF010000012.1 GCA_026395675.1 Candidatus Parcubacteria bacterium | reverse complement strand
AATGAACCAGCGGTGATGCGCGCCATTTTATGCAATTTTGATCCTTATAAACAGGTAAAACTGCGTTTAGATGCCCTAAAAATGACTGGCCATGACACTGATAAATGCGAATTAATTATTATGGGCGGTACCTGGAGTTATTTACCAAAAAAATATCAGGACTGGTTTATCAAACGCTGTTTTGATGGTTTCAATGGTAGAATTGCTAAAAATTTAGCTCAAGCGCAAAAATGGAATGAAAAAGCAAAGTATCGCGTAATTGGTTTAACTTTAGAAACTCGGCCTGACTATATTACTATTTCGGAAATCAAACGCATGCGCGAACTTGGCGCTACGCGTGTGGAAATTGGGGTGCAAACCATTGATGACAAGATTTTAAAATTAAATAAACGCGGACATTTGGTGGAACAAACCATTAAAGCGACAAAATTGCTCAAAGACGCTGGCTTTAAAATTTCCTATCACATGATGCCAAATTTGCCTGGTTCAACTCCAGCGCATGATTTGGCCATGTTTAAAAAATTATTTGCTGACCAAAACTTCCAGCCAGACATGCTCAAAATTTATCCTTGTGTGGTGACTAAAACTTCTGAACTTTATAAATGGTTTAAGCAAGGCAAATACAAGCCGTATTCGGATAAACAGCTTTTAAATTTAATTATTAAGATTAAGAAAATAATTCCGCCTTATGTCAGAATCAGCCGCTTGATCCGCGACATTCCGAGTGAAAGCATTATGGCTGGCAATAAAATTTCCAATTTGCGCCAGCTCATTCAGGAGGAATTTAAAAGAACAGGGCAGTTTTGCCAGTGCATTCGTTGTCGTGAACCGAGGAACCAACAATTAACATTTAACAATTTAACATTTAGAACTCAAAAATATAAGGCTTCTGATGGATTAGAGTACTTTTTAACCTATGAATCCAAAGACAATAAAACTCTTTTTGCTTTTTTGCGTTTGAGAATCAACCAAAAACCCGACTTGGGTTTAATTAAAGTTTTACCAGAAATAAAAGACGCAGCTATAATCCGCGAAGTCCACACTTATGGCCAGTTAATTCCTTTAAAATCTAAACAAAAAGCAGTCCAGCATGTTGGCTTGGGCAAGAGCTTGATTTTTGAAGCGGAAAAGATCGCCAAGAAACAGGGTTTTAAAAAAATCGCCGTTATTTCAGGCATTGGGGTTAGAGAATATTATAAAAATCTGGGCTACAGCTTGTGGAAAACCTATATGGTGAAAAATATGTAATCATTCTTCAGCTTGTGCTATAATACTAATGGAACGATGGCAGATTCAAAGAGCTTTATTGTTCCTCAATCTTCCTTATAATCCGGAATCAAGTTTTATAACGCGGATTCCGGCGAAAATAACAGTTAATCATTGATTAACTGATTAAATATTGTTCCTTCTCCACCAACTTTTTCCATTTTCTTATTCTCCGGCCCCGCAACGCGGGGCTGAAAACAACTAGGTTAAACCTAGATAAAAATAAAGCTCCTCCATATTACAAAATTACCTGCATCACAACCATCATTCCGCACTCTAGGCAGCCAGGCCAGCCACCCTGACTGCCTCTTTTTTTTGCTTAATTTATCATCTTTTGACCCAGCCCTTCGCGAAGGGCTGGGTTGACTATTTTTGATTTTAATGTAAAAATTAAAACGCCAAACCATCATTGGGATGGACATTGGCTTCCTTCTGGTTCACCCCGGCTCTTATTTAAGGGCCGGGGCTTAAATTTTTGGCAATAATAATTACACTATTTTTAACTCTTGACCCAGCCGCTCGCGAGCAGCTGGGTTGA
>JAPLYF010000061.1 GCA_026395675.1 Candidatus Parcubacteria bacterium | reverse complement strand
GCAAGAAAAAGAAAAACAGAAGAAAGCACGGGAGGTGGCTAAAAATTTAGAATCTTATCTTTCCAACAATGATAAAAAACTAGATGATAAATTTAAAGAATTAATGAAAAATAAGGACATCAGGCGCTATATCTTGGCTGGGGGAGCAGCCGCTGCTTTGGTTCTTTTGGGTCCCTGGGTAGGCGGAAAGGTGCATGAAGCCGTGTCGCATTATTTTTCCGGGCCAACTGCAATGGCTGAAAATATACCAACCGGCATGGCTAAAGAAAGCATAAAGACAGTCAAGGAAGAGCATTTGACAGGTGTTACCAAGGGAGCACACGAACAAGTTAAGCATCTTAAGCATCTTGCTAAGCATCCTAAACTTCCAGCTGGACTGCGCGGACCTTATCCTGTAGTTCATGAGCAGCCAATAGGGATGGGTAGAGAGACCCCCTCTACGCTTACTGGACCAATTAAAGCACAATTAGAAGTGCGACCTGGGGCACCAACTGAGGTTCATGCAGGAGAAGCACCTGCTGGTGTAAGGGTAGAACCTACCTTAAGGACAGTTCCACCCGAATCATATAGAGTGCCAACTCCTGAAGTTCATCATGAACCTCCAACTGCGCCACCATCTCCTGGACAGCCACCAGGAGCTCCAGGACATCCCGCTGAACCAATTACACCAGGACATGTTGAACAGAGACCTGCTGTTTCTGGCCATGAACCAGGTAGGCCGCCAAATTTATCTGATCCGGAGTATAAAAAATATTTAGAGGTACAAAATGCTCGAGCAGCTGCTGCCAGAAGAGCTGCTGCAGAACTTAAGAAAAAAGGAGGTGTACCTGAGAATTGGCCCGGCAACCAATAACTTTCCGGATTTAGCAAATTATATTTTAAATTAAATAATTTTAAAATTAAACAAAAAATAATGCCAAAAATAAATTTAATCAAAGAGCTTGGCTTGGAAGGGTTGTCAGAAGAAAGGCAGATGAATCTTTTGACT
Organism: Candidatus Parcubacteria bacterium; assembly: GCA_026395675.1. GTDB lineage: Bacteria > Patescibacteriota > Patescibacteriia > CAIXNZ01 > CAIXNZ01 > JAPLYF01. The sequence continues at coordinate 3,997 of JAPLYF010000061.1, read as the reverse complement.
TTGATGACTGAGTCCTTGTTAAAAAGAATTACCATTAATGCTTTGGAAAAGCTTTCAGAAACTGAGCGCAAAGAATTTGATAAAGTCAGGGAGACCAATGATCCTGATCAAGTTCATGAATTTTTGCAAAGCAAAATCCCGGGTTATGATAAAATGGTAAAAGAAACCATTGAGGAATTTAAAGAAGAGATGAAAGAAACAGCCAAAAATTTACAATAAAAATAACCCCGCGATGCGGGGTTATTTTGGCAAATTTGCTTTAATGCTTTCAATCACTTCTTTGCTGGCTTCCAGCAAGTCGGTTTTATCAAGTTCAAACGTGGCAAAGGTTTTCGTGCCCTGGGGGTTAAATGATTTAGCTAAATGTAAAGAGTCATAATTTTTAGAGGTGTAGACAAGGCCAGAAATGGTCTTTTTTTCATTTTCAAAAAACAAAATGATAATTTCAGCTTCAGGCGCAGAGGTTAGGAGCTCTTCAATCACTTCGTTCAGATTGGGATTTTGCATGTTTAATTCAATAAAATCTTTTTGCGTCAGATATGACCAAGCCATTTTATAAGCAGCATCATGCTTAAGACGCGCCAAAACCTTGCCCCAGAGTTTTAAAGTATTGATTGATTTGGTGCGATAAAGATTTTGAATTATTAAATCGCGTTCAGCGCCGTTTAAAATCAGCTGACTGGCAATATTAAGGGCGCGCGGGGTCACACTGTCTGAACGAAAACTTTTAGTTTTGGAAATCATGCCGGTCAAAAGGCAGGTAGCGATTTCAGCATCCAGCAAATTAATATCATATTGCTCAATTAGATCAAAGATAATTTCCGCGCTGGAAGTTTTGGTTAATTCAATAAGATTAATTTGTCCGTATTGTTCATTTTCTGGATTGTGGTCAATATTAATAATTGGCGTGCTATAAAAAAAGTCAGTGTGCTTATTATAAATTTCGCCTAGCGACTCCAAATTATCAGTATCCAAGGTGATGACTAGATCATATTTATATTTGCCCGAGTTAAAAGCAATATTTTTTTCATCTAAAAGCTTTTCGGGCGTTAAATAAATATTAAGCTTGTTTTCCTTAATATCATAAGAAAAATTTTTGATTTTGTTTTCGGCTATATCCAGGGAAATGATGAATTTTTTTAAGCCGCTTAGTTCTGATTTGGTTTTGCCAATTTCCGGCAAAAAAGCGTAATTCTGGGCAATCACAAAATCATGGCAGACAATATCAGCTTGCTTGTCCATCTTTTTCAAAAGCAAAAAAATAGCCAAGGCACTGGAAAGCGCGTCACCAGAAAAATTCTTTTTAAAAGTAATCAGAATTTTTTGGCTATTTTTAATTAATTCAAAGATTTGTTGGTTTAATGAAAGCCCCATGTGTTTATAATAATCAATAATCAAATTCCAAATTCCAAATTAATAGTGGATTTTTAAGTTTACAATTATTTTGAGAAGCTGTCAAATACTTTAACCTTAATTTAGTTATCTTGTCAAGAAGGGGTAAATTTGATAAAATTTTAATAATAATAAGGGAAATAAGAGCGATGGGAGCGATAAGGGAAGAAGGGTAGAAGGGAAAGTATGATTTTATTCAATTTAAAAAGGGGGATTATGCTTAAAGATAAAACATATCGTACAGGAAGCCATGAGAAAATTATTGCCTGGCAGATGGCTGATAAATTAGATGAATTGGTTCAGGAAATAATTAGATTATTGCCAAAAACCGAATTTAAGTTAAGAAGCCAGGTTGATAATGCTTCGGATTCTGTTGGTTCAAATATTGTAGAAGGGTATTATAGCGGATCAACAGGAGAATATATAAGGTTCTCTAAATATTCCAGAAGATCATGTGCCGAAGTGCAAGAAAGATTAAGACGGATTAAAAGAAAAAAAATAATAGAAGATGAGGGACTAATTGAAAGAGCTATTGTTCATAGTATTAAAACAGGTTATATTATCGACCGCTTAATACAAGGATTAGAAAAAAAGAGAGAAACCGATAATAGGTAATTTAGAAAGGAGAGAGGAGCTTAAAGAGCGATAGGTGAATAATGGTTTCCCAATCTTCACCTATTCACATTTCCCCTTATAGCCCATATAGCTCCTATTAACACATATTATTTTATGAAAGAAATTCCCAAGGCCTACGACCCTAAAGAGGTTGAGGACAAAATTTATAAAAAATGGGAGGACTCAGGTTATTTTAACCCTGACAAATTGCCAAGCCAGAGGCTTGATTATTTTTCTATTGCCATGCCGCCGCCCAATGCGACCGGCACTTTGCATACTGGCCATGCCTCCATGCTGGCTTATCAGGATTTAATGATTCGTTATAATCGTCTGGCTGGCAAAAAAACCTTGTGGTTGCCAGGCACTGACCATGCCTCAATTGCCACCCAAACAAAAGTGGAAAAGATTCTTTATAAAGAAGACAAGAAAACAAGGCATGATTTGGGCAGGGAAAAATTTCTAAGTCGGGTTGAAAAATTTGTTGAAGAATCAAGAAATACGATTCGTCAGCAAGTTCGCAAAATGGGCTCTTCTTGTGACTGGTCGCGCGAACGCTACACGCTTGATGAGGGATTAAGCCGGGTGGTAAAATATGCTTTTGTGAAAATGCATGAAGCCGGTTTAATTTACCGCGGCTATCGCATTGTTAATTGGTGCACTCGTTGCGCCTCAACTTTGGCAGATGACGAGGTTGAATATGTGGCAACCAAAACAAAATTTTATACTTTTAAATACTCAAAAGATTTTCCCATTGCTATTTCCACGACCCGGCCGGAAACAAAACTGGGAGATACGGCTGTGGCTGTTAACCCAAATGACAAGCGCTACAAAAAATTCATTGGCAAAATACTCACAGTTGATTTGGGACACGGACCTCAAAAAATTAATGTGGTGGCTGATGAGTCAGTAGATCCCAAATTTGGTAACGGCGCTTTAGGAGTGACGCCCGCTCATTCTTTTGTGGATTTTGAAATTGCCCAGAAAAATAAATTGCCTTTGATTAAGGTAATTGGCGAGGATGGTAAAATGACTAAAGAAGCTGGTAAAGATTACGCTGGCTTGACCGTTATAAAAGCCAGAGAAAAATTTGTAGAGTGGCTGGAGAAAAATAAGTTAATGGCCAAAGCTGAAGAAGTTGAGCAGAATTTAAGCATTTGTTACCGTTGCAATTCGCCAGTTGAGCCATTGCCATCCTTGCAATGGTTTGTGGATGTTAATAAAAAAATAACTTTGAAGGGTAATAAATATTTTCAGAAGAAATCTATTAAGGAAGTTGCTTTGCATGTAATTAAAGACAATGAAATAAAAATTATTCCCCAAAGGTTTGCCAATGATTATTTTCACTGGTTAGAGAATTTGCGCGACTGGTGCATTTCTCGCCAGATTTGGTTTGGGCACCAGATTCCGGTTTGGTATAAAGACAAGAAAATTTATGTCGGGCTTGAAGCGCCAAAAGAAAAAGGATTTAAACAAGATTCCGATACTTTGGATACCTGGTTTTCTTCTGGCTTGTGGACTTTTTCAACTTTGCTAGATAAAGATTTTAAAAAATATCAGCCGGAGGCCGATCAGCCTTTGGCTGATAAAAATTGGCAGGATTGGGTAAATGGTTCAAAAGATTTAGAATTTCATCCGACTAGTGTTATGGAAACTGCTTATGATATTTTATTTTTCTGGGTGGCGCGCATGATTATTCAGACAACTTTTATAATGGGGCAGATACCGTTTAAAAATGTTTATTTGCATGGTCTGGTGCGTGATGAAAAAGGCAAAAAAATGTCCAAGTCATTGGGCAATGTGGTTGATCCTTTGGAAGTGATAAAGAAATTCGGCACGGACGCTTTGCGTTTGGCCATGATTGCAGGCACCACAGCTGGCGCTGACTCGCGCTTATATGATGAAAAAGTGGAAGGCAGCCGCAATTTTGTTAATAAGCTTTGGAATATTTCGCGCTTTATTTTAACTTCAGTGCGCGAGGTTAGGCGCGTAG
>JAPLYF010000024.1 GCA_026395675.1 Candidatus Parcubacteria bacterium | reverse complement strand
AATATACTAAAAATTTATCTTTGGCTAAATTCAGAAAAGACGGCAAAACCATAGACGCCGTGATCAGAAATTTAGAAATTATCGGCGAGGCGGCTAATAATTTGCCCAAGGATATAATGACCATAAATAGCGATATCCCCTGGGACAAAATAATTGCCATGCGAAATAAAGTGATCCATGAATATTTTGGCGTTGATGTTGATATTCTATGGCAGACGATAAAAGAGGACTTGCCTGAATTGAGAAATCAAATAAAAAATTTATTATAAAGTCCGGCGGGGGGAAAGGAAGTAAGCTGAAAGTAATTTTAAAAATATGAAATTAGTTTCATTTTTATGAAAAAAAATATACAATTCCATATTTATAAGGGTGAAAAGTATTATGTGGCGGAATGCGCTGACTTGCCTATTGTTACGCAGGGCAAGACATTGGATGAAGTGGTTGCCAATATAAATGAAGCGGTTTCTTTGCATTTGGGAAAGGAAAATTTGGAAGAATACGATTTGGAACCAAAACCGTCTTTTTTACTGAATTTGGAAATAACTCCTACTTATGCCTAAATTGAAAGTATTGTCCGGTCCTGATATTATTAAAATTTTTAACAAATTCGATAGTCAAAATACAGATCTAAAAACGGCTCCGCGCTCGCAGAGCCGTTTTGTTTTGGGGGGAAACGAATAGCGACCCTAAATATGAATGTGCTTGAAAAATGTTTATTAATTTTGTATAATGTAAATATTGAATTTAATTGAAAAATATGCTAGAAAAACAAGATCTAAAACAAATAGAGAGTATAATCAATACAGCTTTGGATGCAAAGCTGGATGAAAAATTAGAGCCAATTAAGCAGAGATTGGATAGCATTGAAATTGAATTAACAGAGATTAAAGCGGAATTGGCCAAATTAAGCAAAGTTGAAGGTGAAGATATTGTCGTTGCTTATAAGGATATTGAGGCCCTAAAGAAAAGAGTGGGAGATCTGGAAAATCAGGTCAGGAATCTGCGGGCCGCGCATGGTTAGAATTATATATTATTGAGTTGAGACGTTAAATTTTGATACAAAACGCCCCCGCACCAGGGGCTTTTTTTTGATAGCAGTAAATTTTATGGTAAAATTAAGGCGGGAAAAATATTTCGCAAAGCAAGATTCGTCCCTTGGGTAGCCGAGAGCTCCTGCTCTCGGCGTGAATTTCTAGCATGGAGCAGGGGCTCCATGCTACCCGCAATCATCATGAAACCCGTTAAATAAAAATATGCAGAAATATAATGAACCGGGACAAATACATTTTGTGACCTTTAGGACATATAATAATTACTCTTATTTTAAGGAGGAGAAATTTTGTGAATTATATTTACAAAATTTGGAATTTTACCGTCAGAAATTCAAATTGAAAATTTATGGCTATGCTATAATATGGGATCATATCCATCAGCTGATATGGTTTGATATGGAGAAGTTTACAGAATTAACCATATCCAAAGTAATGCAGGATTTTAAGTCAATGGTTGCCAGGCAAATTATTGATTATTTAAGTTCACATCCGGGTAGCCAAGAGCCCCTGCTCTTGGCGCGAATCAATGATTCCAGCATGGAGCAGGGGCTCCATGCTACCCGCGAGGAGAGTAAGAATCATAAACGCGGATTAAAATATCATATTTGGCAACCCGGATTTTATGATTTTAATGTATATTCGGATAAAAAATTTGCAGAGAAATTAAAATATATCCATGATAATCCAGTAAAGCATGGCATCACCAAAGACATTGCAGACTATAAATACTGCTCCTGGCGGAATTATGAATTGAATGATCATTCTATCTTTAAAATTGATTATTTAGAATATTAACATTTAAAATTTATGACCAAACGAATTTTTACCCCGCACCAGAAAGCATTAGACTCCTATTCGGGGATGCAGGTACAAAGCCGAATGTATTCGGCTTTCGGTGCAGGGTTACGCTCTCACCGTAACCAAGAGGCCGCCAACTTCTATTGGTGGAGCTTTACAATCGGAATTGTGGCCATGACCATTTTTTGGTCAATTGGCCTAGCTGTTTTTGCGCCAAATGCGCAGGCAACTACTTTTAATTCTGGCGATCTAATTAAGGCCTCAACCTCCGCGGTTTATTATTATGCCGCAGATGCTAAGCGCTATGTTTTTCCTAATGAGAAAACCTTTAAAACCTGGTATGCGGATTTTTCCAGCGTGAAGATAATTACTGACGCGGAATTGGCAGCCATTCAAATCAGCGGCAATGTCACTTATAGGCCGGGAGTTAAAATGGTGAAAATCACGACTGATCCCAAAGTGTACGCGGTTGCCGCTAATGGAATTTTACGCTGGGTAACCACTGAATCACTGGCAGCTTCACTTTACGGATCAAATTGGAGGGCAATGATTGAAGATGTGCCAGATGCTTTTTTTATAAATTATAATATTGGTTTGCCGATTAATAATGTTTCTGACTACAACCCAGCTGCTGCCACAACCGCTTCTGTTTCAATCAATGCTGATAAAAGTTTAATTGTTCCGACCACTGGTCCGGTTTTGACAGTTTCTTTGGCGCCTGATACGCCGGCCGCGGGAACTGTGCCTGGAGGAACAACTTTAAATTTTACCAAAATTATTTTTAGCGCGACTTCTGCGCCGATCAACATAAAATCAATTTATGTAACGCGCTATGGCTTGAGTTCAAATAATGATGTGAATAACATTCAGTTTGTAAATGCCAGCAATGCAACGATTAGCAGCAGCGCGAGTTTGGGTTCAAATAGCAAAGCATTAATAACTTTTATTCCTGCTTTAACTGTTAATGTTAATAATCCACTAAGCCTTTACATTAAGGCCAGCGTTTCAGCAGCAGCTCCAGGCGGAAGTACTATAGCGCTAGGCATTGCTCAAGCAAGCGATATTGTATTGGTTTCAGGCATGGTAGGTGGTAATTTACCAGTTATAGGGAATTACATGAGTGGGAGCACCATTGGGTCTAATTTGGAAGCTTTAACACCGCCAGAAGGCATTTTAATCGCTGGCAAGGTAAAACAAGGCGTGGCTTCTTTTAAATCAACAGCCGGCCAGGCGGAAGATATGTTTTTAGATAAAGTAATAATTTCTGATACTGGCACTGGAACAGTCGCAATAAATTGGTATTTGTATGCGGACAAAAGAAATGATGGCATAGCTATTAGTCAGCCAGTTGCTAGCGCCATTATGGATCCAACCACAAAAAAAGCCCAGCTTATTTTGTCTGGCAATTCAGTTCTTATTTTAGCCAGCCAAAGCGTGACTCTGACAGTGGCTGTTGATGCTCTGCCGGTTGATGGCACCACAGTGCAAAATGGCGATACTTTAAAAGCTGTAATTGCCGCGCCAGCTGATATTGAAGCAACAGGCAAAGCTTCAGGCCAAAAAACAACTGGCAGCGCTGTTATTGATTCTAAGATTTACAATTTAGTTGCTTCATATCCTTATATTAGCCTTGACCCTAATTCACCTAAAACTCATTTAGTTCCAGGCACGAAAACTTTGCTGGCTGTTTATCAGGTAACTGCTGATTCGGCAGATGAGGTTGATTTTTTTAGCGCAGCCAATAACACCAGCGGCATTGCTAATAAATTAAAAGTTAATATTGGGCATAGTTGTACAGCAGGGGTCGGTTTGGGCATGGTCTTGCAGGATGAAAATGGCAATATTTTAGACACCCAGGCAGTTGATGTTTGCGCGGCTAATAGTGTGACTTTTACTTTTGGCAATCCCAATAATTTGGCAATTTCAGCCGGCGCTACCAAAAAATTATATGTTTATGCTGATACTACTGGCGCGACCAGCGCAGGGGATAGTATTCAGGTGTATTTGAGTGATGATAATGCGGCTAATCTTGATTATGCCATTGATGGTTCTGGCAATTACCAGTTTGCCCAATTTGTTTTCAGAAGTAATATTTATGCAAATGTTTTGGCGCGCTAACATATTTATTAAATTTTAATATAAATAATCCAGCCCTTTATTTGCGGGCTGGTTTGTTTTTGTTAGGCAGGGCTTTATATTTTGTAAATTATTTGTTAAAATTAAGGTAGGAAAAAACTGCAAAGCGGGATCCGTCCCTTGGGTAGCCAAGAGCCCCTGCTCTTGGCACGAATTTCCAACATGGAGCAGGGGCTTCGTGCTACCCGCAACCATCATGAATTCCGTTTTTAAAAAAAACATGCAGAAATATAATGAACCAGGGCAGATACATTTTGTGACTTTTAAGACATATAATAATTGCCCTTATTTTAAGGAGGAGAGATTTTGCGAATTATATTTACAAAATTTGGAATTTTACCGTCAGAAATTCAAATTGAAAATTTATGGCTACGCTATAATATGGGATCATATTCATCAGTTAATTTGGTTTGATACGGAGAACTTTACAGAATTAACCATATCCAAAGTAATGCAGGATTTTAAGTCAATGGTTGCCAGGCAAATTATTGATTATTTAAGTTCACATCCGGGTAGCCAAGAGCCCCTGCTCTTGGCGCGAACCAATGATTCCAGCATGGAGCAGGGGCTCCATGCTACCCGAGAAGAGAGTAGAAATCATAAACGTGGATTAAAATATCATATTTGGCAACCAGGATTTTACGATTTTAATATATATTCAGATAAAAAATTTGCAGAAAAATTAAAATATATCCATGATAATCCAGTGAAACATGGCGTTACCAAAGACATCTCTGAATATAAATACTGCTCATGGCGGAATTACGAGCTGAACGATCATTCAATATTTAAAATTGATTATTTAGAATATTAAAAAAATTAACCATATTTTTATGAAAAAAATTATTTTTTTGTTTTTCATTTCCTTAATTTTAATTGTGTTGCCAGCCAAGGCCTTCCAAGCCAATGCCATTGTTAATCTGGAAGCGCCTTATGCCACCTTTTACAAAGGCACCTTTGATAACTTGGTTATGGATTTTAGCTTGATTGTTATCAAACCAGACACTCTCAAAGCCCTGGGGCTAAGAAATTTAGGCACAGCTGGTTATTTGCACCACCTGAGTTATATGACACTTTGGGCTGATAGCGGACCAGTTGGCTTTCAGGGCATTGGTGTGGATCGTAAAATCGGCAATCTGAATTATTCAACAGCTTATTTAAACTGGTATATTGAAAATCTTTCTGAAAAAATTACTGACAGTGAGAGATTTTTTGTTAGTGTGGAAACTTTTAGCGGCCTGAGCACCAGCGCGACAATAAACATGCAAATTCCAATTTTAACTGATAATAATGCCAATAGCAGTTTTGATGTAGGCGATTTGGGCATATTTATGGATTCCGGCAATAATGGCCCCACTGACGCCAATATCACCAACAGCAATTCGCAGGTGATTTCCACGTATAGCGTTGATGCTCTTGGACCCAAATTGGTAATTACAAATTTGACTGATGGAAGTATGATAAATAATAGTCATTTTATGATCCAGGGCATGGCGCGCGATCAAGGCAATACTTATTTTAAAGAACTTTATTTATACATTGATAATCAACCTGTAAATATTATTGATAATTTTGATACAACTAATTACACCTGGAGTTTTGACTGGCAAAATATTACGGACGGCGACCATACCATCAGCCTTCAGGGTCGCGACGGCAACGGTAATAACACTCAAAATGCCACAATCACAGTTAAAGCCAGCCAGCAGGTTTCGTCTTTAACCAATTCGTCTGTCAGCAGCGATAAAACCACGATTAAAAACGACGGCCTTGATAAAGCCACAGTTACTGTAATTATCAAAGATCAAAATAACCAGCCAATAGCTAATCGTCAGATTACAGTTGAGACCAGTTCAGATATGATAATTTCCAATCCTAATAATATTTCTGATGCTAATGGGAAAATAGTTTTTGAAGTGCGTTCTGTTGCCTTGGGCCTGAAAACTTTAACTATTAAAGTTGATGGGCAGGTCTTGCAGACCTTAACTTTAAACGTTAATACGGGGATTTTGCCCATGGCGGGCCTTAATTTTGGCGATTTGATTAAGGCATCAACGCCGGCAATTTATTATTATGGCGCTGACGCTAAAAGATATGTTTTCCCCAATTTAAAAACTTTTTCAACCTGGTACAATGATTTTTCAACTGTTAAAACCATTACTGATGAACAATTAGGACAAATTCCTATCGGTGGCAATGTTACTTATAGGCCAGGCGTGAAAATGGTTAAAATAACTACTGATCCTAAGGTTTATGCCATAGCCAGCTCTGGGACTTTGCGCTGGATTAGTACTGAGCAAATAGCCATACAGCTTTACGGCGCTAATTGGAATAGTTTGGTTGAGGATGTGTCGGATGCTTTCTTTATTAATTATAAAACGGGAAGCCAGATAAATTCGCTTAGCGATTTTAGTCCGCTGGATGTGAAAAACGCGGCCAGCTCCATTAATGTTGATAAGGGACTGATGTAAGGAGTTCAGAATTAATGTAATAATCAATTAACCTCCCCTTGCCCCTCCTTGTCTAAGGTAGGTTAAGGTGGTTTAGAGGGAATAATTCAACCTCCCCTGAACCCCTCCTTGTCTAAGGAGGGGATTGAGAAAGAAATATGCAGTTGTTTAATTTAAAATCGAATCAAGGCAAAAGAAGATTCCTAAGAAAAAATATGACTAAGGCAGAAGTTGTCTTGTGGCAGAAATTAAAAGGAAAAAATTTAGGCTATAAATTCCGTAGGCAGTTTGGTGTCGGACCATATATTGTTGATTTCTATTGTCCGCAAATAAAATTAGGTATTGAAATTGATGGTGGTGTGCATGCGTTTAAATCCGCACAAATTAGAGATAAGATCAGACAGAAATTTTTAGAAAGCAAAGATTTATATGTTAAAAGATATTGGAATTCTGAAATTTTAAATAATTGTGATTCAGTAATTGAAGATATTTTGGTTACTTGCGCGCAAATAGATAATTTGAAAAAGAATGAATATTTTGAACCTTTTGAATCTCCACCTAAGATTAGGGGGAGATTACAGCCTGCCGGCCGTAGCTTTAGCGTAGGCAGG
>JAPLYF010000056.1 GCA_026395675.1 Candidatus Parcubacteria bacterium | reverse complement strand
GAGGATGACGTCAAATCAGCATGGCTCTTACGATCTGGGCCACACACGTGCTACAATGGCCGGTACAATGGGACGCTAAGCCGAAAGGTGGAGCAAATCCCACCAAAGCCGGTCTCAGTTCGGATTGAGGTCTGCAACTCGACCTCATGAAGCTGGAATCGCTAGTAACCGCGTATCAGCTATGGCGCGGTGAATACGTTCTCGGGTCTTGTACACACCGCCCGTCACGCCAAGGGAGCCGACAGTACCCGAATATCGCTGTAGGGCGACAGAAGGTAAGGTTGGTGACAGGGGCGAAGTCGTAACAAGGCATCCGTAGCGGAAGCTGTGGATGGACCATCTCCTTTCTAAGGAGTATATGAGTAAAATGCACAATTGTGGCATTTTACTCTAATCGGTCGACCCTCATTTTTGAGGGCAAGACGATTCTATCACTTTTTAGAGGTTAAAAAAAGACTGGCTAAGTTAAAATTTTTGCAAAGAGAATCTTGATTTGGCCAGTCTTTTTTGATAAAATAGGTTTATAAATGATTTTAAAAGTTTTGACTTTTGCCCGGCTTCGGCTCGAATGAAAGAAATAAAAATTTAAAAGATTAATATCAAGCCGAGACGAGAGTTTTAAATATTAAGTTATTTAGGACGTGTAGCTTCCGCCTTCACTCCTTCGGAGTTTTGGCGGACAGGCAGCTGGTTAAAGATATCAATAGTAGTAAGACCAGTTTCGCTTAAAGATGTCCAAAGTATTCAAAATTTACGGACGTGTAGCTCAGCTGGTTAGAGCGCGCTGCGCCCAGCACAATGCAGAGCATTTGTGCTGGGTCACTGATGTTTAATAATTATTTGGTATTTCACTGACCCTGCATTAAAATTTGTGCCGCTGCAAAAGGCTCATTTAAAATAGTTTTATAACTTTGCGCGTGTAGCTCAGATGGTTAGAGCGCGTCACTGATAATGACGAGGTCGGAGGTTCGACTCCTCCCACGCGCACAAATTTAATGCAGGGCGCTGTAATGACGAGGTCGGCCTTCGCCGACCGGAATCGGCTTCGGCCGACGGAGGTCGGAGGTTTCCCGAAGGGATCCCTTTGGGACAAGTCCATCTATGCCCACCTTTAAATAGTGTGAGTAGTAAGTAAATATTGATTAGAGGAAAAAGTAAGGATTTAAAATAACCTTTTTCCATTTTACATAAGATGTCATTTTTTTATGAAAGAGTCGATTTCCCCAAAGCATCAATTTTTAGAAGTTCCTCCTGGTTATTCTGCTCATGAAAAGCCTATTGAATATCATTATAATTTTTCGAGTGGAGAAAAATTTGAAGCTAAAGAACAAAGTGATGGCACGGTTAAAATTGTGATAGAAAAGGACAGGGGTATTATTTTTGACTTTGCACAATTATTACCCAGGGGATATAAATTTGTTAGTTATCCATATATAGCACATCTTGAAGAAAAGGTGGGAGAGGAAATACCATGGATAGGTTGGTCAGCGATGCCTAAATGGAAGTTAATTCAAATTGGAGAATGGGAATCAGCAAAAGATATTGTGGGATTGCTTCATGAAATAGGTCATGTAATAAACTATGAAAAGGAAGAGCAGGATATCAAAGAAGCGGGTAATGAACATAGAAGTTTCACATTAAAAAAAGAAGAGGGAAAGTATATACATGATCCAGATCTTTGGGTTTTATTTCAAGAAGATCTGGCAAAAGCAATAAGCAAGACAGAAAGAAATGCTTGGACATATAGTATAATGCTATTGCGAAGATTAAAAAGAAAACTGAAAATTGACTTTAAGGATATTTTCCCAGATGCCCAAAGCGTGAAAGATATAATTAACGATGAATTATCTACATATAAAAAAAGTTATGAATGGTTGATTGAGAAAGATACTGAATTTGCAAATGAGTTAAGGAAGTTATTTAATAATAAGGGTTAATATCTGATAGAGCCCTTAATAGGTCAAGGAAAATATTTAGTGAGCATGGGTAGCTCCCTGAACCAGAGCAAGCTCGGTTCAGGGCAGGCAGTGGTAGAGCCCCGCACAAATGCCAAGGATTTATTTATGCCGGGGTAGCTCAGTGGCTCGTCTCGGCTGAATAGTTAATTTTTTCTGCGATTACAAAAATAAAACCGAGCCGAAGCCGGATAGAGCGAAGGACCCTGCACTAAAAAATTTTTATATAAATGAGCCGAAGTAGCTCAGTGGTAGAGCGAAGGACTGAAAATCCTTGCGTTGGCAGTTCGATTCTGCCCTTCGGCAAAAGTAAATTTTTAGTGCAGGGCAGGCTGAAAATTTTACCATGCATCTGAACGAAGTGAATGGCGCATGGCCTTGCGTCGGCAGTTTGATTCTGCCCCCAGGCATTTGGGTAAAAACAAAATAACGGGCTGTAGCGAAGCTGGCTATCGCGTCTGGTTTGGGACCAGAAGATCGTGGGTTCAAGTCCCACCAGCCCGACCATTCTTCGCCTCGCCTAGCTCGGCTACGAACGGCGGGGCCAATATTATGGAGCGAAGAATGTGATGTTCGAAGCTTTACCCGTCCTCCGCAGTAGCAGGCAACTGCTACGCATGATGGAGCGAAGAACATCCATTTTAAAATAATCTTTTTTATGTTTTACGTTTATATTCTTAGAAGCGAGGAGTTCCCCAAACAAATTTATAAAGGATTTTCAACTGATTTAAAAGAGAGATTAAGAAGACATAATGCGGGTGAGTCTCTTTATACTAATAAATATCGTCCATGGAAGTTGATATTTTATGCTGCTTTTGAAAATAAAGAAACGGCTAAAAATTTTGAGAAATATTTAAAATCCGCTTCAGGGATAGCTTTTCTTAGGAAAAGACTAATTAAGCTTAGTAGCGGTGATATAAGCGAAAAGAAATATAAAAGTATAAAGAAGAAATTATTAAGGTAAAGCATATACTTTATTTTTTTATTTGCGGGTGTAGTACAATGGTTAGTATGTAACCCTTCCAAGGTTGAGATGCCGGTTCGATTCCGGTCGCCCGCTCTTTGTATAGGTATTTTTTACTATGTACGGCGAGCAGGCAAGGTAAAGATACAGGTTCCCTGTCTGCCGTAGCTTTACCCGTCCTCCGCAGTCCCGCACTGCGGGACGGAGGCTGGAGCAGAGGCAGAAATTCCCGTTACCCGCTTTTTGTTCAAGTACGGCTTTAGTTATTCATGTTCGGCAATAAGCTAATGGTGTTTTGATTCTACTTATCATAAATAAAAAAGTTCGAGTTTATCGAACTTTTTATTTTTATATAAATTCAATCTAATTACTCATTGATTTTTGCTACTTCTGGTTCAGATTTTATTTTTAGCATTTCCAAAATTAATTCCTTGGGTAAACCCTTAAATAAATAAAGTGCAAGCAGGTAAATTAAGGAGCTTAAAAAAAATAATCCAATTACATTCAGATTTCGGCTAACATAAAGAAAGAGTGACATTATCAAAGAAGCTGCTATAGCTTTATACAAAATAGAAAAGGAGGGCATAAATTTAATAGTTTTAGTTACGATAATAAAATTAAAAATAAAAATTAAAGCTTCAGAAATAATAGTAAAAGCAGCGGCTCCAAAATAACCATATTTTGGAATTGTCAATATATAACCAAGTAGAGAAAAAATAGCTACAAAAACATAAGCGCCGACTATTTTTTTCTGTTTATCAATAACAACTATTAAATAGCCAAAAAGTGAATTAATAAAAATAAAAGCAGTTGCAAAAATAAGAATTTGCAAAATAAGGCCTGATTCGGCAAATTCAGGACCGGCAATCAGAAGCATTAATCTTTTAGCCACAAAAAGGGTGCCAAAGATCATGGGAATAGTTATAATAAGCAAAATATCAAGGGTTTTTTGGATCATGCCCCTAAATCTGTCCAGATTTTTTTGCTGCCAGGCAAAGGTTAAAACAGGGAAGAGTAAACCCATGAATAGATAAATAAAATTTGTCAATATTTCCAAAATGCGATATGGAGCGCTATATAAACCGACTTCTGACTGGCTGCGCACCAATGACAAGATTATGGTGTCTGCTTTAAAGTAGACAAGATTAAAGGCAATAGAAATAGCGACTGGCCAAGTGAATTTAAGAATTTTATGCCAAACAGGCCAATCAAAAGCAAAGCTGATTTTTACAAATTTCTTGGCAGATGAATAATTCATTAAAAAATTTGTTAAGCTGCCAAGCACCACTGCTAGGATAATGGCCAGCAGGCCAAAGTCGTAAAGGGCAAAAATGAAAACAAAAACAAAAAGAACCAAGCGACCGCCGATCTCGGCTACGGTAACATTTAGCATTTTTAATTCCTTTTGAAATAAACTAATTAAAATCTTATTCAGAGATGAAAAAAAGAAAGATAAGTCAGCAATGGCCACGCCAATTTTAATTAGCAGGGGATAAGGTAAAAAAATTATAATTAAAGGCGCAAGTCCCAGAAAGACAAGAGAGGAAAAGAATCTTAAGGTAAAAACATTATTAATCACTTTTTGATTTTCAAATTCAGTATCAGCCAAAAGCCGGATAATTATCAGTGATAAGCCCATGTCAATCAAAATTCCAAAGATTTGAAGATAGGCAGTGATTGTGGAATATTCTCCGAAACCTATCTTGCCTAGGTAGCGGGTCATGATAGCCACAGTTAAAACGCCCAAAATAGTACCAATTATTTTACCGCCGAATTGATAAGCGGTATTATGCGCAATTTTGCTTGTTAATGACATAAAAATTTATATTTAGAGGATAAGCGGGTTAAAGGGTATAGACATATTCACTTTAATTTATAATAGCAAAATTTTGGTATTTTGATAAATAAATGGTAATAGCAGCTACTCTAAAAAGATCCTTATTTTTTCAATTCGCTACTGTGATTTTTCGCTAAAAATAAGCAAATTTAGCTGAACAAAAAATTTGAACAATAAGGCGGTTTTCATTGACCGGCCTTGACAGAAATGATATAATTAATTTAGAAAAAGATAAAAAGCTTTTTCTCTCCAAAGGCAATTTTGGGGCAAAAACAAAAATAAAACCTTACTATGAAAACTTATTTAGCCAATTCTTTTGGCTGGAAATACAATCAAGTAAAAACCCAAGCTGTGATAAAGAAAAAGTCCCAGATTGATTTTTTGATAAGTATTATCATAGCTTTTTTTATTATCATCATCGTATCCCAGCTTCTGGGTCAATTAGATAGGGCAATTAGGGTTCCTTTAATAGGCAGAGATCTTTCCTTGGTTAATCCTCTTTTTATTAATCAGGCGAATGCAGCTAGCGATGAAGCAATAAAAATGATTCAGTCGCAGACTGATTTTGAAATGACCAAAAGCGAAAAGGTTAATTTTTCCATTGGTTTTAAAAATAATGGTCAAAATGTCTGGGCCAAATCTGGTTCAGGCAAAGTTGAATTAAGAA
>JAPLYF010000021.1 GCA_026395675.1 Candidatus Parcubacteria bacterium | reverse complement strand
GAATGCCTGCTTCAACTTTGCCAACTAAATCAGCGCCCACATCAGCTGCCTTGGTAAAAATACCGCCGCCCAGACGGGCAAAAATGGAAATTAAAGAACCGCCAAAACCCAAGCCAAGCAAGGCCTGCAAATCTTTTGTTATCAAATAAAATAGCGTGACTCCCAAAAGTCCTAAGCCCACAACCAAAAAGCCAGTCACTGCACCGCCTCTGACAGCCACATTCAAGGCCTCCTTAAGTCCCTTTTTGGCGGCCTCAGCTGTGCGCACATTGGCCCGGACAGAAACATACATGCCAATATAACCGGTTAAAGCTGAAAGAAAAGCGCCTAATAAAAAACCCAAGGCAGTCAGCCAGCCCAAAAATAATCCAATTAACAAAAATAAAATAACTGCGACCAGGCCAATTGTTTTATACTGCCGATTTAAATAGGCCTTAGCTCCTTCCTGAATGGCCCTGGCAATCTCCTGCATCTTTTCATCCCCAGCTGGTAATTTCAAAACAAGCTTAATTAAAATTAAGCCATAAATTATGGCTAATGAAGCTGCACTCAGAGCAAAAATTAATCCTGCTGTCATAAATTTAAATTTATCAGCCAGAGGCTTGCCTCGGCAAAGCGGGCTGATCCGCCTTTGGCGGAAAATTAAAAATTTTTATATATATATCTTAACTTTTGGATTGACATTTGTCAATGTAATATAATTTAGAAAAATAGAGGTTGGGTTAACCTGCCTGCCGGCAGGCAGGGATGCTAGTCAGGAAATAGGAGGTTGGTATATGGATTTCTAACTTCCACTTACCAATAACCTAACCAGCTTCATTGCCCACTTACCAACTTCCTTCACGAAAAATAGAGGTTTAGCTAAGAGGCTGGTTAGGATAGAGGATGTTAGTATTCGGATTTTTCTAACCTCAAACTACTAATAACCTAACCAGCATCCTTGCCCGCTTTCCAACTTCCCTCACATTGACTCCCACCTAAATGCTTGTTATACTAAGAAAGTAATTCATCTTGCTTTTAAGGCATTTTTTTATTTAAAGGGAAAAAAGTTAATTTAGCACTAATTTTAGGAAAAATGCCTGGCTAGGTGGAAATGGGTAAAATTTATTAGCAATAAAATTAAATCAATTCTTGTCAGGATTTTATTGGTTATCATTAAAGGCTTTAAGTTTATTATAAAGTCCTTTTTTAATTTGCTAAAAATAGTGCTTAACTATCCTGGGCGCTGGCTCAGCTTTATATTTTATAGAATCATTATTTTAAATCTCTATAAATTACTTTTAATTTTAAAAAAGGTCATAAATGGGGCTTTACCTGAAGAAAAGGTTATTCCTTTTTATCTTTTTATTAATAAATATATTTATCATCTAGCCATAATAATTCTGGTTTTAATTGTGGCTTTTACAAATATGGTAACGCCGGCAACCAAAGCCGAGGGTTTTGGAGAAAAAAGTATTTTATATGCTTTGGCGACTGGCAATAATCCCGAGGATCAATACATTGAAGAAAGCATCAGTCCCTCACCTGCAGCTGCCAAATATCTGAGTAATGAAAGCGCGGCTGCTTCTAGAACACCCCAGGTCTCTTCTGATAATACGGCTCCTGAAACAAGCCCTATTTCTACCACTACTGAGGGCTCAGCCATTATTAAGCCAGAAATAGCTTTTATGGAATCAGCTCAAAAATATCGTGGTGAGGTAATTGATTATACTGTTATAGCAGGAGACACGATAGAATCTATTGCTGAAAATTATGATATTTCGCCTGAAACAATTTATTGGGAAAATAACCTGAATAAAAACAGTATCATTCGTCCTGGCCAAAAATTAAAAATCTTACCTACTACTGGTCTTGAATATAAAATCGTCAAGGGTGATAATTTGGATAAAATCGCCAAAAAATTTAAGGCAGACAAAGAAAAAATTATTGAATTTAATACGTTGGCTGATGAGTCAGATATTAGTGTTGGCCAAATTTTAATTATTCCCGAGGGCCAGCCCTATAATCCACCTACCCAGCAAGTCCGCCTGGCGCCTCTGCAGCAAATTTTCCAGCAAATTCCTGAAGAAGCACTTAACCCTGAGGGTAAAATGCTCTGGCCCAATGGCTGCCGACGCATTACTCAGTATTTTAGTTGGCATCATACTGGCGTGGATATCGCCTGCGTGGCAGGTACGCCCATCCGCGCTGCGGATGATGGCACTGTGAGCGTTGTGCTTTACAAAAATACCGGCTATGGCCATCAAGTTGATATTGATCATGGCGGCGGTAAAATGACCAGATACGGCCATATGACAACGATTTTTGTTAAGCCAGGCGAAAGCGTCCAGCGCGGCCAGGTGATCGGGCTTGAAGGTTCAACTGGCAAATCTACTGGACCGCACCTGCATTTTGAAGTCAGATTTTTTAACAAGGTCTATAATCCTTTGAACTATATAAGATAGGACCTTGACAAATTATTTGTATTGGTATAAGTTAAAATATAAAACTTAAAGGAGGTGATTAACTTGGCTTTAGTGAAAATGGCCGATAAAATCAATGAACAATTTTTGGCTCGGGTAAAGACCAAAATTGAAAAATTTACTGTGCTTGCCCATGGCAGCCAAAACAGCCAGATAGTCATTTGTAAAATAAAAAAAGGGCTGGATATAAGCCCTGAAGAAAATGCACTCTTGATTCGCTATTTAAAAATTAAGTTGGGCAAAGATGCTAAGGTTGCTATTTTAAAACATGAAAAGGTTAATGATCTGGCAATCTTAACTCTTTTACTTTCCGATTTTGACCGCAATGGTCTTCATCAAATTTCTAGGGAGCTAGAAGCGCCGTAAAATATAATTTTAAAACGGCGCTTTTTATATTATGTATTTTTGAAAATATTCTTTGGAGAGTTCATTTATTTTGTCCTTTTTAGCCGCCAAGGAATCAAAACGGTTGGCAAAAATCTCAGCCAAAAAATGCAAATCCTTTTTTTGAAAAAAATCAACTGGTTTTAGTTTGTCTTTTTGGGCTTGGGCAATGCCATTATCCAATTTTTCAAATCGCGACCAAAATTTTTGATGCTTCTCCTTTTCTAAATCTTTGTATTCATCTTCTCTTTTGGCAATTTTTAAAACTTCTCTGTCCATGGCCTGGGCAATATCAACAAATTTAACCTCAGCTTTTTTAAATTCAAGCTGATCTCTGGGAGAAAGATTTTTAAAATCTGCCAGTTTAATGCCCCTTTGAAACATTAAGATTTTTAAATCATCGTAGGCCTTGCCAAAAAGCAAAAGATCGGTTTCAATGGTAGGAAGTATTGGTTCAAGTTCTGATAATTGTTTTTCCAAATAATCCCTTCTTAAAATATCGGCAATAACGTCTCTTTTAAATTTCATTTTTAATGAATCTAAAATCAAACCCAGTTCAATTAAATGAGGATCAAATCCCTTGCCTTCTTTTAATAATGAAATTAATAAATGCTCTTCTGGTATTTGATCCAAGGATACTTTTTGTGTTTTTTCTTTAAATTTCAGTAAAAAAGGAATTATATCAGTTTGGCCCAAAGTTTTTAAGATCATTAAAATATCTTTTCCTGCCGGTAATTTTTTTTCTAAATCATGATTAAACCCTTCCCCTTTTCTTAAGTTTTCAATATTTTCATAAATCAAAGCAATAATTTCTCTTGTTTTTTCCTCTTCAATCTTTTTATCTTGCGGGGGCTCTAAATGCTGTTCTGCCAAGTTTTTCATAAAAAATAAAATTTATTTCCAATCTCTAATCTTTAACATTTAGCGATTAAACCTATACTGCAAGGCCTCGGCCAAATGTTGTGTTTTTATCTTATCACAATTTTCCAGGTCAGCAATAGTCCTGGCTAATTTTAAAACACGGTGATAAGATCGGGCAGAAAGATGAAATTGATTAACTGCATTTTTTAATAATTCCTGGCTCTGATTATCAACTTGGCAAAATTCTTTAATATCCTGACTCCTCATTTCACCATTATCAAGAATGGGCAAGGCCTGAAATCTGGCTCGCTGGATTTGCCTGGCTTTTTCAATGCGCTCCCTGATTTTAGCAGAACTCTCTGCCACCTTTTGTGTGGTCAATTTTTCAAAACTTAAACGAGGCACTTCAACATGCAGATCAATACGATCAATAATGGGCCCAGAAATTTTTTGCTGATATTTAATAATCGCGCCCGGCGAACAAGTGCAGGTTTTATCAGGATCAGTGGCAAAGCCGCAGGGGCAAGGATTTTGCGCAGCGATTAAAATAAAACGGGCTGGATAAGCTAAGGTGCCTGAAGCGCGCGAAATTGAAATTACTCCGTCTTCCATGGGCTGCCTTAAATTTTCCAAGACCTTGCGCGGAAATTCTGGAAATTCATCCAGGAATAAAACACCGCGGTGAGCTAAACTAATTTCTCCGGGTCTGGGAATCCTGCCGCCGCCTACTAAAGCAATGCCAGAAGAAGTATGGTGCGGCGAGCGAAATGGCCGCTGTTTAATTAACGGTTCTTTAATCGGCAGTAAGCCGGCTACACTGTAAATTTTAGTTACTTCCAAAATTTCCTCTAAAGTCATTCTGGGCATTATTGAAGCTGTGGCCTGAGCCAGCAATGTTTTGCCAGCACCTGGCGGACCAGACATCAGCACATTATGAGCGCCAGCTACGGCAATTTCCAAGGCCCGCTTAACATGCTCCTGACCAGCAATAAAAGCCATCTCAACTTCAAATTCTTCCGGCTCAAAATCAAATTCTTGCTCGCTTTTATATGGTTCGATAAAATTTTTGCCCGTCAAATAATCTATTAGCTCATTCAAATTATGGAGAGGATAAATTTCAACACCTTCAATTAAACTCGCTTCCTGGGCATTAACCCAGGGTAAAAAAACCTTTTTAAACCCGTTTTCTTTGGCAAAAATCACGGCTGGTAAAATGCCATTGGTGTGGCGTAAATTCCCTTCCAAGGAAAGTTCGCCAATAAATAAACTGTCTTTGAGATCAAGAGTTATTTCATAAACATCCAAAACAATGCCCAGCGCCATGGCCAGATCATAAGCCGGCCCTTCTTTTTTTAAATCAGCTGGCGCTAAATTAATAACTATTTTTTTGGAATAGGGAAAAGGCAAGTCGCAATTTTTAATGGCCAGACGAATGCGCTGTTTGGCTTCTTGCACCGCAGTATCGCCCAAACCAACAATAAAGGTATCTGGTTTGCCAAAAGA
>JAPLYF010000035.1 GCA_026395675.1 Candidatus Parcubacteria bacterium | reverse complement strand
AAGCCAAGCTGTTTGAGAAGCATTTGCCCAAATTCGGAGAGCACATATGTTCTTTTTTTGAGGGCATTTGATAGTCCATCAATGATTTTTTTGACGGCTTCAGGTCTATTTTCTGAATGATGCCTAACCCAAGCTTTGATCTCTTTGGATATTTCACTTTCATACATCTGGTTGATTTGGGGGATATCAGCCAAAGCATTATCGCAAAATACCAGGGTTTCGAAAATATCGGGCATCGTGGCTTCCACTTGCTCTATTCCTTCGCTGATCTTATTTTTGTCCAGCCAATTCAATGACCGGAAAATACCCAGTGTTAAGCCGAGTGCATAATATTCCGAACAATCATTCCTGATTTTTTGTCTTGATTCAATTTCCCATGGTGCCGCAGTTTCATTTTGATCATAAAAAGGCGCTAGCATTACATTCATTAGAAATGCCGCCCCTTTTGGATACCTGGCAGTTGAACCTATAAGACACCTGCTGATTAAGTCAATTTTGGCATGGTCATAAGTGCAAGTACCTGGCACTGCCTTGGTATAATTCGCTATAAAATCTCTCATTTCATACACATTAAACTTATTGTCAATTATTTCCGTGTATGCTTGTATGAGAAACTCATCAACCTTGCCTCCAAAAAGTATTTCCTTTATTTGTTTTTGTTCCGCTTCCATTTTCTTTCTCCTTTTCTCAAAGAACTTTTTGCCTTCGCTGAAGGCGTTTTAGCGTTCTCACGCTATTTAAAACTTAATATAATCATGGATAAAAGTCAATAAAAAAGGCAATCATTACTTCTAGGCTAAGCCTTAAACAAAAGCAGAGAAATAGCTAATTGTTTAAATATTATTTCAAGGCTTAGCCTCAAACGACTCTAAAAGAAAAAGAGGCAATCGTTTGATTGCCTCTTGGGAATTGTCATTGATTAGGCCGAAGTAATCTCCTGCCTGATTGTGACAAAATTTCGTTGGAAATTGTGGTTATGGGGAAAATGGCTGTCAAAGCTTTATCAGGAGTATCTAGCTGATCAAAGATCGCATAAGCGATTTTTTCCCAGAGCACTTGAACTTGCTTTGAAAGCTCAACTTTACCCTTAATCTTTTCATCTGCTTGGCTGATGATTTGCCAGAGAAATTCTGGTCTGCTTTCACTTATAGCTTTTGCCAGCATTTGAAAAGAAGTTGCCCAGCTGTTTTCGGGCTCATTATACAGAGCTTGCATATCTGCTGAAAAAAGTTCTTTGTCTCCGTAAAGCTTTGGGAATGCTTTGGCTGCAAGCTTTTTGTCAAAGTCACATTTTTTACCAATAAGCATTATCCCATTGACGCGACCCATTAAGCTGGCCGAGCCAAACCAAGCATAGCTCATTTGCTCCAGAACAAGTGCGCCTATTTTTGACAGTTCTTTTTTGGTTTCAGTGTCAATAGCCAGCTTGCTTAAAACTTTTTGGACAAGCTTTAAGCTCTTAGCAATTCTTATGCCTTTATTGCCCCAACCATCTGATTCAAGGCGAAAGAAGGCCTTGACTGCTTGGGAAAGCTGGCTTTCATAAGCTGGATCTGGCAAAAGCTGGTCAGCCAGATCAGAAAACTGATCTTTCCACAGAATAACTTCTGCGATTTCGTCGTAGAAATCGTTTTCAAAGTCCGTGAGTGTACGCCAGTGCTTATCGAGCCAATTTATGGCCTGAAAAAGACCGAGAGTTGTACCTAGAATAAAAGCTGGATTTTCTTTAAGAAGATCAATGTCTTCCTTGAACAAGTTTAAGCTAAATGGTTCGCAGATAATCTGCAACCATTTTTCAGACCGTCCAGGCCTGTAGGCCACAGCAGCGACCACGATCTTAGCTATCTCTTGCCAGCTTTTGGTCTGTAAGCAGAGATCCTTGAGCAAAGGTCGAGCTACACAAAAGTCATCTGTATCATCAGTTTCTGCTCTGGACAAAAGAGCAAAAGCTTTAATGATCGAATCATCAGTTCCTTGACCCAGAAGTACATTGCCTGCTGACATGACTTGTTGTTGAATCACGAATTTAGCCATTTTTTCTTCTCCTATTTTCAATCTGTTTGCCTAGTTTTTTCCAAAACTATAGCGTTCTCACGCTTTGGCCATTTTGTTTTTGGGAACCGAGTTAATTTTAAAGGAGCTTTATCTCTTTCTTAGAGACAGAACGCTCTCGCGTAACTAAACTTTAACAAATAATTTAAAAAAGTCAAGAAAAAAAGAGGCAATCATTACTTCGAGGCTAAGCCTTAAACAAAAGCATAGTAACAGCTAGTTTTTTAAATATGCATTCAATGCTTAGCCTCAAACGACTTTAAAAGAAAAAGAGGCAATCATTGATTGCCCCTTTGTATTATTCCCATGTCCATTCTGAAATGGTGTGGGGATCGCCTTTCCATTCTTTGGCCAGGATTTTGAATTTTGGCTTTTTGCCGCCAGTCAGCTCAATCAGTTTTTCAATTGAGCCGGCAATTTGCCAGGTAAATGGTTCATTGCCCTCATTTTTTTGCTCAACTGATTTTGTTTTGATCTTAATATGATTGGCTGAAATTTCTTCCAGTTCCATCTCAAACATGTCAAAATTTGTAAATGTTTTGCGCAACCCAATATATTTTTTTAGGGCAATAATGGGATTGGGTGATTCGCCTAGGCTGCGATATATTTGTGTAAAAAGATAATCGGCCCGGGATTTACCCCATAATTTCACCAATTCCAGGTTGCCCTGGGCAATGATTTTAAAAATCGCTACTCCGCAACGCGAAAAAGTGTCAAATGGGTACCAAACCGATTCCAAAATCTTGCCTTCAATAACTTTCCAATCTTCAGGTTTAAGGTATTTCTTCCAGTCAAGCTCGGGATTGGCCTTAATCATTCTGGCATAATCAGCCATTAAAGTGCCTTTTACACATCTGTCAGCCATTTACGCCTCCTTTCAAAGATCCTTTTAGTGTTTTCACGATATTTAAACCTTAACAAATAATTGGCAAAAGTCAAGGTCTTTGGTAAAATTGTTACATATCTACAAATCTCTACGGATACTACAGATACAAAAGTATTTATTAATTTTCGTAGATCTGTAGCCTAATCCGTAGATTCGTATCTATATGTCCATCTGGCACAAACGCTTAATTATTTTCTTGTCAAAAATTTTAGGGGCGATTCTTTTTATTATATTAATTTGCCTTTTTTTATATTATAATTATTATTTCAAAAAGGATGTTTTCCTAAAATATACACCTAAAAATGCTCTTGTCTATGTTTCCTTGAATTTAAATAATAAAGGTCTAAAAGATAATTTAATTTTTAATAAATTTGTAAATGAAATTGAAGAAAATTATAATTTTATTGCTTTGCCTTGGGATAATTTGAACCTTTTTATTAATTATAATGCGGCCCTGGCTGTTATTCCTGAACAAGATAATTCTCTTTCTTATTTAATAATGTTTAATTTAGATAGTAAAAAAATAGATAATTATCTAAATCAGCTGGGAAAAAATAATTGGCATTATTTAATATTAAAAAACCAAGTTTTAGAGCGCAATATTTTAGCCATTAGTAATTCTCAAAAGGTATTGGAAACAGTCAAATTAACATCTTTGAAGGAAAGTCCTGCTTTAGCCCAAAAAGTCAGCACTGTTTTAATGCTAAAAAGTTTTAATCATGATAGTTTTGGCAAAATTTATATTAATTCAAAAGCAGTTTTGACAAGATTAAACCAAGTTCCATCAGATCAGCTCAAATTTTTAAGTTTTGTTTTAAAGGACAGCCTGAGTAATGATTTATACTTGGGTTTAAAAACAATTGATCAAAAGATTCTCATTACCAGCAAAGAAATTAACACAGAGGAAGAAAAAACAGTATTATCAGCAGATATCCCCACTGATTATTTAGCTTTTCTAAGTTTTGGCAGAGGTCAGCAATATATTTCCCAGGTTCTAAATAATTTAAAGCAATATGATTTAAACGAATTTAATTCTTTAAATCAAAATTTAGGTTATTGGCAGAAGTTATATAATTTTGATTGGCAAAAAGATTTAGCACCATTTATTAATGGCCAAACAACGTTAATTATGAAAGCAGATAATAGATTATT
Organism: Candidatus Parcubacteria bacterium; assembly: GCA_026395675.1. Classification (GTDB taxonomy): domain Bacteria; phylum Patescibacteriota; class Patescibacteriia; order CAIXNZ01; family CAIXNZ01; genus JAPLYF01. The sequence continues at coordinate 2,932 of JAPLYF010000035.1, read as the reverse complement.
GGCTATCTTAAAACCAAGTCAAGCAATGAATCAACAACAAATTGAAAAACTACAGGAAGTAATTAAAGGTTATTTAGCAACAGCAAATCCAGTTGAAAATGAAAAAATTATGCCTGATTATAGCAAAATAACCCAAATTGTAAGGCAACCAAATCAATATAATTTTGAAAAAATACGCGTAAATAATATTGATTTGGATTATTTGAATAAAGATGGGAGGGAAATTGTCTTAGCCCAAAAGGATAATTTTGTTTTTTTGGCTAATAATATGCAAATTATGCAAGATGTATTAAATAAGGAAAATTTAGAAAAGGAATTAAAATATTTTAATAATTCTGATAATAATACTAATTTTAGCCAAAATTTATATTTAGCTGAGCCAATATTACAACGATTTAATATATTTATTAAGAAATTTCAATTAAATATTACTGAAAATAATAGAATTTTGCTAATTTTAGAGTAAATTAATAACTTTGGGGAAAAGCTGGGGAAAAGGTTGGGGATGAAAATAAATTTTGGTTATTGGTTATAAGAATATTGTTTTTAAATTTATAGTTTTGTCTTATTTTTTCATACTTAAAAATAGCTAATTTTAGCTATTTTTTCTTTAAATATAAGATAACAAAATTGACAAAATGTCAGACAATTGATATAATTATAGTAGAAATGTACATTTAAATATTTATGGAAATCTAGCCAAAAGCTAATTTTAGCCCTAAAAGGGCCAATTCTTGGCTAAATTTCTATGCCTTTTACTGTTTTTATTTGGATCTATTTGGGGAGATTTAAAAACAAAAACAAAATTGATTATTGTATCACTACAATTTTATAACTATGGCTTGGTTTCAAGCCAAAAAATGGTAAAAGGTTTTACCTTTCATCGCCCCAAGAGGGTAATGCATGGCTTTATGCCGATTTTTAATGGCTCGCGTAGGCGGGCGTTAAACTAATAAGGTCATAAAGGTCTCGTCTGGCCACGAAATATAAATTTTAGGGCATCAGTGCGAGGCCTTTTTCAATTAAAAAAACTTTCCTTAAATACTTGCTTTTTTTAATAATCTCGCTTATACTATTTACTACTATTTGCTATAATTATATTAAGCAAATTTTTTAGTTTAATTTTAAAATTATGAAAAAAGAAATTCTAGAAAAAATTAAAAACGATCTTTTGGCCAGAAAAAAACAGATTGAAAATGAACTGTCTGGTTTTGCCAAAGAAGATAAATTTATTAAGGATAATTATCGTTCAGAATTTCCTGATTATGGTGATAAAGAAGACGAAAACGCAGAGGAAATAGCCCAATATACTGATAATTTATCAATTGAATTTTCTTTGGAAAAAACCTTGCGTGATATAAAAAAGGCACTGGAGCGGATTGAAAATGGCACTTATGGCAAGTGCGCTTATTGCGGCCAGGAAATTCCCGAGGATCGTCTTATGGCGAGACCGACTTCAAATGCTTGCGTTGAGTGTAAGGAAAAGTTAACCAGCCAATAAAAAGGGTTATGGCTAAATTCAAGAAAATTGTTTTATTAGTAAGCTTAAGTTTTGATTTATTTATACTTGAATCTTTAATCAAATATTATTTTCTAAATAAAGTTCCGAAAGAGGGATTTTATTTTTTTAGCCAGTCTAGGCCTTGGCCTGGCAAATTTATACAGATTATATTTACACCAAATCAAAATGTAGCTTTTAGTCTGCCTTTACCTCAAATACTTACGATTGTTTTCGTTATCTTTATTCTTATAGTTTTATCCTATATCTGGATACAAAACTTGCTGAGAAATAATTTATGGGGATTGACTGCAGTTTCCTTGATTATTTTAGGCGCTCTAAGTAATTTAATTGACCGATTAATTTTTGGCTTTGTGATTGATTATATTAATATTTTTATCTGGCCGGTTTTTAATCTGGCAGATGTGATGATTGTGGTAGGAGTAATTCTCTATATTTTTAGTGAATTTAAGAAAAAGCCAAAACCTATCGCTTCGAGACTTTAGTCTCGAAGAATATTGTATTATCGGCGGCTTTAGCCGCCGTGCGGCCGCTAAAGCGGCCGATAAAAGTTACGTCTAGGCCTTTTCCCCTTGACAAACGAATTTTAAATTTGTAAACTTAAAAAAAATTTAAGGCACAAAGTGCCAAGGAGGTAAACAATGTTGAAAAAAGGCAAAGCTAATGGCATGTGTGTGGAAGCAGAGGAAGGAGTTCCTCTGGGCAGCGAGGCAGGAGGTCCAAGGCCACATGGAGTCCGTGAAGATTGGCCTATTATTCTACTGCTTTTCTTCGTGCCTGTGCTTATGGTTTTTATTATAATTATAGGCATAATTGGTTCGTAAATGGTCTTTAATTTTTAAACGGCGGATGAGAGCTTCGATATTCTTAAGTGAATGAGTTGAGGTTTGTCCGCCAAAAACGGGAGATGAATTCGGATTTATCCTTTAGTGGATGAATGGCCTACTATCTCCTGCACTTTTAAATTAAATTATTATTTAATCGGCGAGATGACGCAACGGCTATACTTTAGTGTATGATTCCCGTATTGTCTCGCCTTTTTCTTTGCGGACGAAAGGATTGTTGTCATAAAATGATGATTGAAGTAATGTCCGCGCAAATAAAGAGGAGACGAACTTTGAGTTGTTTTTTAAAAACGACAAGTCGTATGTCTCCTCTTTTTCTTTTGCATAAAAATTAGTTTAAAAGTAAAATAAAGGCATGTTATCTAAACTCAATTCTATCGCAGTCATCGGTCTAAACCCCCAATTAGTTGAAGTTGAGGTGGATGTCTCTTTTGGCAAACCAGATACCTTTATTGTTGGTTTGGGCGATACTGCGGTGCAAGAAGCCAAACAGCGCATTCGTCTGGCCATTAAAAATTGCGACTTGCCTTTTCCCTATTCCAAAAAAATAGTTATTAATTTAGCGCCA
>JAPLYF010000069.1 GCA_026395675.1 Candidatus Parcubacteria bacterium | reverse complement strand
AAGATTTAAGTTAAACAAAAAAAGATCCGGAGTAAATCTTAATTATTATCTTACAGCATAAAAATAATCCTGTCAAATTAGTGCATATTAGTGACAAAAAATTCGTGTTTAAAAAATCCCGCCGTAATTAAACGACGGGATCATTGTTTTAGTCGAGGAGAAACTCTTCAGGGTCGATTTGGCCAGCGGCATTTAATGCTCTGGCACCGACACCGAGAACCCCCAGAAAACCTTCGGAATCCTGATGATTGAATGAACCGATTTTTTCCATGGAAGCCGTTGATTCAGAATATAGGCTATGAGGAATGTTTTCTGCTGACTGGAAAATCACGTTTCCCTTGTAAAGTTTAACAGTAATTGTTCCTGTCATGAACTTGGCAATTTTATTGATTGCCGCTCTCATCATCTGGCTGGCAGTATCATACCAATAGCCTTGGTAGATCTGCTCGCCAAGTTGCAGGGAAAGGTACTGGAATAATTTCATGGCCCTGCGGTCAAGAATTGTCTGGAGCAGGTATTCATAGCATTTGCCAAAAAGCTCCATGCCAGGCGCCTCATAAACACCGCGGCTTTTGATACCGACAAAACGATTTTCGACCGTATGAATACCAATGCCAACTCCATTGCGGCCAGCAACTTCATTGGCCAAATCGAAGAGAATAACAAGATTGCCAATTCCTTCTACACCACTTCGAACCTTGATAGATCTAAGTAACCCTTCAATAAATTCAATTGTCACTATTTCTGGGTTATTTGGTGCTTGTTCTGCCCACACACCCATTTCTGGTTCAACAAAATCAGCTGGCGTGGTCAGGAGTTCAAGTTTGCCTGCCTCATGAGTCAAGCCAAGCATATTAGCATCAGTTGAATACGGCTTTTCTAAAGTTGCCTTGATTGGCAAATTATGTTTTTGACAGTATGCAATCATTTCTTTCCTGCCACCAAAAGCATCCAGAAATGCTTCGTCCCGCCATGGGGCATAAACCTTAATCTCGGGCATAAGCATATTTGATACGAGTTGGAAACGTACCTGATCATTTCCTCTGCCAGTGGCACCATGGCAAAAAACTTCAATTTCCCTTTCTGCCAATTCTTCTAAAAGTGCGGTTACCGTTATAAAACGGCCGATGCCAGTTGTATTCCAGTAACCGCCTTCGTATTTTAGCTGGGCCAGGGCAGCATATAAGCCCGCAAAAACCAGCTGTTTTTTGGCGTCTACAATTATGGCTTCTTTGGCACCGCAAGCCAGCATTCTTTTTTTTACGTCGTTTATATTTTTCTCATCAGGCTGCCCCAGATCAGCAGTCAAACAGACCACATTTACATCATGTTCGGTCAGCCATTTTGTAACAGTACAGCTGTCCAAGCCGCCGGAAACTGCCATACCTACTGTTTGTCCTTTCAAATCAGCAACTGTCAATCCCATTTTTCTTTCTCCTTTCTTTTTAAAGTACCAATCCTTTTTTACTATCTAAACAAGATTTTCCAAAATTGTCAAGAAAAAAATCCCAGTTAAGGGATTTTATTATTTTACGAGTTTAACTATATTTACTTAATTATGTATTCAACTGTATCACCAACTTTTATATTTTTTGCCTCGCAATAACCGGCCTTAACTTCTAAAACATAATTAACTTCGCTAAGCGGCCTATAAATCGGAGGATTATTTTCATCGGTTGGAACTGGCGTATTTTTGGCTATATCAATAATTTTATTATCTTCAATCCAGATTATGTCAATGGGAAATTTCATGCCTTGCATCCAAAAATCACGATAACGCTTATCTTTAAAAACAAAAAGCATGCCTTGATTATCGGCCAGTTTTTCCCAGCCGCTCAGGCCATTGGCTTGCTCTTCTGGTGTTTTGGCAATATCTACCTTTATAACCTTACCGTCTATTTTTACTTGCCCATTGGCCATGGGATTATTATTTGAATAAATCGAAAAAAAACTGGTTAAAACTACAACAATAATAATAATTACCACTAAAAAAATTACTGCAAAAATTATATTATTGTTTGATTTCTTTTGTGTTTTTAATATTTCCATATTTATACATTATAACCAAACTTGCGCCTAAAATCAACATGACTATAATTAAAATTAAAAAGGCAACTAGCTTGCCGAAAGTTTGTAAAAATAAGGCCGTGCTGCCGAATAAAGCCGTCAGAATATACATAAAAATCACTGCTTGTCTTTGGCTGAGCCCGATATCCAGCAATCTAAAATGCAAGTGTTTCCTGTCTGCCAAACTGACCGCTTTTTTATTAAATAATCGGCGGCCAATTACCCAAACAACATCTAAAATCGGAATGCCCATAATTAATAAAGTTGTCGCTACTTTAGAGCCAGAAATTATGGCTAAGACACCGAGCATTAAGCCGGCAAACAAACTCCCGCTTTCACCCAAAAAAATTTTGGCCGGATGAAAATTAAAAATCAAAAAGCCGCAAAAAGCTCCGGCTAAAATCAGAGCAATCAAGCCAGTATTATACTGAGCAACGTTATTACTCATGGCAATAGCAAAGATAATCAAAGAACCAATGACTGTAATGCCTGAAACTAGGCCATCAAGACCATCCAATAATTTCGTAGTATACATCATACCCAAAAGCCAAAGCAATGTAAAGAGATCAGCTAAAAGAGTAAGACGGTAAGGCAGCCCCTGCCACCAAAATAAGATCAAATCCCAATTTCTAAAACTTATAGTTCCGCCAAAAGGATTTTTCACATAATTAATACTTAGGCCAAAAGCAATAATAACTAAGGCAGCAACTATTGGAAAAATAAATTGAATTTTGGATTTTAAATTAAATTTATCATCTAAAACTCCACCTAATATAACGATAAAAGACGCTATTATGATTCCCAAAATATGTTTGGGTAAAATAAACCCCCAGATTACTAAATTAGTAAAAACACTATAATAAACTAAGACCAAAATAAAACTTAAAAATATTGCCACGCCCCCTAATAAGGGTATGGGAACCTTATGAATTTTTCTTTCAAAATCAGGCCAATCAACAATTTGCAATTTTAAGGCAATTTTTTTAATCAGCCAGGTCAGAATAAATGAAAGAAAAAAGGTTAAAAGTAAAATTAAGAGATAAGTCATAGTAAAATTATGATAAATCTATTTTCTCATAAAAATAACTTATTTTCAAGAAATAAAAAAACCGCTAAAGATTAGGGTTTTAAAAATATTAAAATTAAAACTTTTGGGCTTTTTCTACCCTAATTACTCCGCCTTTTTCCAAAATTGCTAAATCACGGCGGCTAATTTTTCCTTTGAGTAAATATTCTGCCAGGGCATTATCAACCCGCTCCTGAATGGCTCGGCGCAAAGGCCTGGCTCCATATTGCTGATCAAAGCCGATTTGAGCTAATTCCTCAACTGCTTCATCTGTGGCCTGAAAATTAATGCCCTTAGCTTCCAAACTTTGAGCTACTTTGGCTAATAATAAACGAGCAATCTGCAAAACCTCGTTCATACCAAGGGGCTTGAAAACAATAATATTATCAAAACGATTAATAAATTCTGGCTTGAAAAACTGCTTTAATTCAGTTTCCAGAAGTTCTTTCTTGATTTCTTCAACTGAGACGCCTTGTTTAACCTTTTCCTGGATAAAATTTGTCTGGGCATTGGAAGTGGCAATTAAAATCACATTGGTAAAATCAACAGTTCGGCCAGTTGAATCAGTTAAGCGCCCGTCTTCCATCACCTGTAAAAATAGATTCAAAAGATCAGGATGCGCTTTTTCCAATTCATCGAGTAAAACTAAACTAAAAGGGTTTTTCCTGACTGCTTCGGTTAATTGCCCGCCTTCGCCAGTTCCAGCATAACCAGGCGGAGCGCCAATTAAGCGGTTAATGCTGTCTCTTTCCTGATACTCTGACATATCCAGGCGAATCATATTATCTTCACTGCCAAAATAAACTTCAGCGATGGCTTTGGCTAACTCAGTTTTACCCACGCCAGTCGGCCCCAGAAAAAGCAGATTGGCAATGGGCCGTTTAATATCGCGCAATTCGGCCCGAGCGCGCCTCAAACTATTGGCCACGGCTGAAACAGCTTCTTCTTGATCAACAATACGCTGATGAATAATTTCTTCCAGCCGCAATAATTTATCGCTTTCTTTTTCAGTGATTTCAGAAACCGGCATTTTAATTTTTTCCGAAAGCAAATTAGCCACGTCATTCCCCATGACCACAGCTTGGGCGCCTTTGGTTTTTTTGGCCCAAACCGCCACCTCTTCCAGCAAAGTAATGGCTTTGTGCGGCAGAAAATAATTATGAATATAGCGATCAGTTAATTTGACTGCCTTATCCAGAGCATCGTAGGAAAAATAAATATTATTTTTATTTTCAATAAAACCGACCTTGCCTTCCAAAATCTGAATAGCTAGATTAAGTTCTGGTTCAACAATATCTATCTTCTGGATAATATGGCCCAAACTAACATTTTCAATGTAACGGCTATAATTTAACGGCGTGGTACTGGCGATTAAAATAAATAAATTTTTGCCTAGCGCCTCATTTAAAACTTCAGCCAAGCCGACCCCTTCTTGTCCGCCAGCCGCAATACCGATTAAATCATGAATATTGTCAATATAAAAAACCACATTGCCGGCATTAATTGCTTCGTTTAAACAGATCAAAAGTCGTTCCTGCGCATCTGTGGCAGAAGCGCCTGAAATCAAACGCGAAATGCTCAAGCTGACTAATCTTTTATCCTTGAGAAAATCCGGTACATCATCAGCAATCATTTTCTGGGCCAAACCTTCAATGATAGCTGTCTTGCCAGTGCCTGGCTCGCCCACCAAAACCACGGCTTTGACAGAACTGCCTTCCAAGATTCTAAAAATTTCAATAAATTCCTTATCCCTGTCAATACACAAATCCAAATAACCCATTTTTGCTAAAAGCGTTAAGTCCTCGGAAAACTGATTTAAATAAGCTGTTTGAATCGCTGTCATGGCCCGATCAATGCCGGTCTTTGATTTCAATGTAGAACTGGCGCGATAGCGCTGCCACTTTTGATATAATAATTTCCTGATTCTGAACCAGATAATCACGTTCTCTACCTTTTCCAGTGATATATTTAAATCAATTAAAACTTCCTGGATTAATTTGTCAGCTCCAATGGCTTCCTGGATAATTTCAGTTGCTTCTACCTCTTCTAAACCATTAAAATAAGCCAGACGGTAGGCCTTCATTAAAATCTGGATTGCCTGGGCTGAAAAAATCGTCACATTTTCACTCCGCGGTGTCTGGCCAGCAACAGTGCCAATTTTTTGGGCAAAATTATTTAAATCAATGCCCAAACGGTTAAAAACATTATTAACTTTCTGCGATATCAAGATGCCGGCAATTAAGTAATGAACCGGTCCCACTTCCAGGGCATTATAGCGATCAGCAATTTCAAAGGCCTTTTCAATTAATTTCAAAGCATCTTCATTAAAAGCCGGACTAATATCTATTTTATTTTTATGGCTTATTTTTTTCACTTGCTGCCAATCAAGCAAAGGCGGTGGGGTTCTTTCATCCTCTTCTGATTTATATTTTTTAACCAAGACCTTTTGCTTTTTATCTTTATCTAAAGAAGAAAAATAAATTAAATATAAATCTGTTAAAATAGTCAGCCAAAAAAATAGTAATGATTTATTACCGCCCAAAAACCAGTTTTTTAAATCAGCAATCTTTATTCTAAAATCAATTAAATAAAGCGCATAAACCAAACTCAAAACACCCAAGACAGCTAAAATTAACAAAGTAACATAAATAAGATTATGAATCAATCTCTCAATTTTATATTGTTTCAAATAATATCGATTTATTTTTCTGCCCCAATATAAAATATGGCCGTCAAGATAGGCGATAATCCCCTGCCCATGGCAAACTCGGCATTTTTTCTGTCCAACATAACCCTGGCCATTGCAATTGGCACAGATTAAAAATTGAAGGTTTTCTTGATTATTTGGCATTTTAAAAATGAATAATAATTTGATAAATCACAAAAATAGGCAAAACCAGCCAGATTATTATAAAGATTAAATTAAGGCCAATAATAATTAACAAAGCAAAACCTTTGGTAATGATTTGAAAAAGACGCAGGCCAAAACTGATCAAACGGCCGGCAATATCCCGCTCTCCAAACATGGGTACAAAAAGATTTTTAACCCAAATCCAAAAACCCAGGGTCTGTTCAAAATCCTTGATAAATTCCCAGCAGCCATTAATAACCTTAAGCAAACCTTTGGAATACCACCAAAGCGGGAAATACAAAACCGTTCTAATTTCATCCATTAAAATTAAACCAAGAACTTCAAAACTTGAGGTATTGTTCATATTAGTATTTTAACATATTTTTGACTAAAAGAAAAAAGCCCCATAAATTTAAATCAATGGGACTTTGAAAATTAAGGCGAATGTTTTTCCAGCAACTCATTTAAGGGAAAAAATTCCCCAGGCGGAAAATCCGGTATTAAATCAGCCGGAGTTATTTCGCCTACCATAAGCATTTGCTTAATCTCGCGAAATTCAAAGAGCAGGTCTAAAAGAACTTTTTGGTTGCCAGTTGAATACTCTTTCCAGACTTTTTTGAATTTGCCGATTTGAAATCCAATCAGTGTTTTTTTCTTCAACAGATCCTGTTCTCTGGAATCTTTTAACGCTCTTTGCCTCATCCCTTCTGCCTGCATTTTTTGTTGCAAAATTTGCGTTAGTTCTTCTTCGCTGGTGCCTAATTGTGCCCAAGTTACATATGCCTTAATCACTGCCTCTTTAATTTTCCACAATATTATGCGGGCAGTTTCAGCATTATGATTCCCCTCCTTAAGGCTCTTTACTCGTGCCTGTAAGATATCTGGATCAAAGTCATATTCCCCTTTAGTCATAAAACTCACCTCCCTTCGTCCTCCGTAGTTTTACCCGTCCTCCTCCGCAGTAGCAGGCTACTGCTACGGAGGATGGAGCGAAGGAGGACTTTCTTTTACTTGATGTTAATTGGATAGGTACGTAAATCAATTATAACAAATATATAAATAAAAAAAAGCCCCTTATTTCTTAGGGGCTTAGCATTTTAAACAGGTTGGACAAGATTGAATTTTCTTTGGTGCTGCCAAGAAAAACACATCAAACCATAATTCAGGAGGAATTTCTGCAAACTGCATTTTTTTACAATTATGCAGCAATTCGCCCTCGAAATTTTGCCAAACAAATTCATGATGGCTGGGATTATCAGCGGCAAAGCTTGTTGGCACTATGTCTGTCCTATTCCATGGCTCTTTTATATGCTTTTTACCCTTGCTGATGCCAATTGTAACATGAGGACATTTATAAAGATAAACCTTAGTTGGCATTGTCCAGTTAGTTAATTTGTTTTTGCCAAAAACCCCTCGGATAACAATAAATCTGGCGTGGATGCAGTCAGCGCAAAATCGCCAATATTTAATTACTTTTGGCTGGCCGTTTTTACTGCAGATTGTAACGTTCACTTTTTAACCTCCTTACAAGCGTTTTAAATATAAATTAAACTATAAATTTGTTTTTGTCAAATTAAAACCCGAGACACCTAATTGTCTCGGGTTGTTGGTTTGACTATCCTCTGGATGAAAACAAAATGTGTTATTCCTTTGGTTTTTTGGCACTTTTTATGCCTGAAATCTTTGACTTGCCAGCCTGCGTCTCGAACAGTTGATTTAATCAATTTCTTTACCCTGTCCGGCAATTCTTTTTCGCTGCCGACTGGAATACGCAATTCAGGATTATCCACGCCATGTTCTTCAATAAAGTATTGAATTATCCCACGAGTGTCTTGTGCGACTGGCATTGTTATTTCCTCCTTGTTTAAATTTACAAACCGCCAAAGGCAGTCATTCTACTTAGAGAGTAACAAATTTCTTTTGATTTGTCAAAATTAAAAAGCCCTTAATAATAATTAGGGGCTTTATTCCGGACCAAATCCGAGTTTATGCTAGTGTTTTTTAAAGGAGTTTAATAGCAATTTCCTTATCTGTTTGTTTAATCTCAACCTTTTTAGGATCAAAACCGGAAATTTTAATACCATCTTTTGTTGGCGAAATTGTGGAAATTTCCGGAACACCTGAAATTGGAATCCCAACCGATGTAACTTTCCTAATTTTTACACATCCATCTCGCCATTCAAGCCATAAGCCTTCCATAGCACTGCCTCCTTTTTCTTTAGTTTGAATTGAGTTTAACCACCAAAAATTAATTTGTCAATTGGCGAAAATATTTTGGCTCGTCGGTTAGCGTAGGGACAGGTCTAGACCTGTCCCTACAGAAATCGGTGTTATGCCAAAACATTTTCGCTTAAATTTTATTATTCTCAATCCCCTCTCTGATTTTTCTCATCAATTCCAAGTAAAACTCTAAATTATTTAAAGTCGCTAAACGCAAACCCAGGCCTTCATTGGTTTTAAATAAATGATGCAAATAGGCCTTGGAGTGGTTTTTCAGAAGTTTAACTTTTGAATCAGGATTTATGGGGCTAAAATCTTCCTTGTATTTTTCATTAGTTGCAGCTAAAGTTTTATAAGCAAAATTATCAAAAAGTAAAATGGCGCCTTTTTCATCTTGAGTACAAAATTGATACAAGCGGCCATGGCGCGCTTCTCGCGTGGGAATAACACAATCAAACATGTCAATACCCTGCTTAACTGCAAAAATAATTTCTTCTGGCCTGCCCAAACCCATTAAATATCTGGGTTTATCTTCTGGCATTTTGGGCGTTATGTATTCTAAAATTTCATACATCTTTTCCCTGGGCTCACCAACTGCCAAACCGCCAATGGCATAACCTGAAAAATTTAAAGAAGCAATCTGTTCCAAACTTTGATCGCGAAGATTTTTAAAAATTCCGCCTTGGATTATGCCAAAAAGCTGCTGTTCATTTTTACCTTTCAACCACTGCTCTTTGCATTTTTTTGCCCATTCAAAAGTTATATCACAGGCCTCTCTCACAGCTTCAAATTCAGCCTCGCCTGGAGGGCAAACATCCAAAGCCATCATTATATCAACGCCTAAATCCTGTTGGATAGTAATTGATTTTTCCGGGCTTAATAAATGCTTAGAACCATCCAGATGAGATTGGAATTCAACGCCTTCTTCTTTAATTTTTCTGATCCTAGATAAAGAAAAAACCTGATAACCGCCAGAATCAGTTAAAATTGGTTTTGGCCAATTCAAAAAATTATGCAGGCCGCCATGCGCTTTAATTATTTTCTCACCTGGCTGCAAATACAAATGATAGGTATTAGCCAAAATAATTTCAGCTCCTAATTCTTCTAATTCATCTGTGGAAACATTTTTAACCGCTGCCTTGGTGGCAATAGGCATAAAAAACGGGGTCTGAATTTTACCATGATTAGTCTTTAATTCACCCAATCTGGCTTTGGATTTTTTTGATAATTTAATAGTTTTCAACATGTGATTCTTTACAATTGTATTAAAATTTGTTAACCTTAGTTCATTGTTCGTTAACAAAAACCAAAGGAGGAAATCAATGTTTCAAACGCTCAAGGTTAAACTCAAGCGGCTCAAACATTCGGATTATTTGTTTTTGCCTTTAATTTGGCTAATGCCAAAGTGGGTCACTCCAAATATTATTTCTTACAAGAGAATTGTAATGCTCCTGCCTATTATCATACTCATGAATGCCTATTTCTTCAAGACCACGGGCACACTCTTCATTATTGCCGCAATAATGGATGGGCTCGATGGTGCCTTGGCCAGGTATCGCGGCCAAACTAGTGCATTTGGAGCTATTTTAGATCCCACCGCTGACAAGATGCTTAATGCCACTGTATTTTTGGGATTTCTCCAGTATATTCACTCAATGACATATAAATGGCTGATGGCGCCCATTTTAGTCATTGATGGCTTGCTCTTCACGGTTGCGGTCTGTAAATACATGGTTAAAGATTATCTTCCGTTTTTACCGCAAACTCACTGGTTATATGGGACAATCAATGTACCTTTAATCCTGGAAAGCGTACAAGTTGATGCAACAGGCGCCAATTGGGCAGGCAAGACCAAGATGGTTCTGCAAGTACTAACCCTTTCTACCCTGTTGCTCTTTGATCCAAAAACCAGCACAAAAATCCATGAATACTGGACATTTCTACCTCATCTTCGGCTGCTTGAAATTTCCTATGTCCCAATGCTTCTCTGCTCCATTTTTGCGGCACTAAGCTTATGTGGACACCTAAAGGTAGTTCATTTAAAATAACCAAATTAAAAACCCCGTCTTTTAGTAAGGACGGGGCTTTTTTTATTTAAAAGGGGAAAAATTTATCGATTTAAGGCCACAGTTGAGCCGTCTGCCTGCAGATATTCAATGCGCGCCACTTCTTCCATTTTTAAAGTTTTAATTTCCTTGGCCACTCTTTCAGTTGAACGTAATTCAGTGATTTGCAGCTCTAATTTCTTATTTTCATCTTTTAAGTCCGAGACCTTATTTTCCAAATTCCTAATCTTATAACCTTTTGTAGCCAAACTGTTTATCTGCTCCAAATAAAATATGGAAATAAATAAAATTCCAATGAATATAAAAATAATCTGTTTTTTTGTCTTTAATTTATGGCAAAAACTATTTTCTCTTTTCTCAGCAAAAGATGCACATCTACTCTTAGTCATATTTTTAAATTATTTTTAATGCCACCCGCAATTTAGCGCTTCTGCTTCTGGGATTTCTTTTAATCTCGTCCAAACTCGGCGTGATTGGTTTTTTGGTCAAAATCTTTAAACTCTTTTGATGGCCGCATTGGCAAATCGGCACATAGGGTGGGCAAATGCATTCTTTGGCTTCCCTCTTAAAAAATTCTTTAACTATCCTATCTTCCAAAGAATGAAATGAGATAACTGCCAGCCGCCCATTTTTTTCTAAAATTTCCACTGCCTGCGGCAAAACACTTTTTAAATTATTTAATTCGTCATTAACTTCTATTCTGAGAGCTTGAAAAACCTTTGTTGCCAGATTTATCTTTTTTGGCCTTGGCCTGTTTTTATAAACTTTTTCCAGCAATAAAACTAATTGATTAGCGGTTAAGATTTGATTCTGCTTACGTGCTCTGACTATTTCACTGGCTATTTGCCTGGCAAATCTTTCCTCACCATATTCCTTAAAAACTCTTAATAAATCTTTTTCACTATACTTACTAATTACATCCGCCGCAGTTTTTCCTGTACTGCCAAAACGCATATCTAGAAAATCGTTTCCCTTAAATGAGAAACCCCTTGCGCGATCTTCAAGTTCATAACTGGATAAACCCAGGTCGAATAAAATACCATTAATTTGATTAAATCCTGAATCATATATGATTTGCTTAAGATTTTTATAATTATCATTGATTAAGACCAGGCGATCCTTAAATTCATTTAAATTTTCTTGGACTGATTTTATTGCCTTTGGATCTAAATCAATTCCCAGTAATTTGCCATTCGGCGCAGTCAGCTTTAATATTTCTTGCGCATGACCGCCGCCGCCCAAGGTGCAATCAATAAAATTCTCATTTGGCTTGGGCGCCAAATATTCAAGAACTTCTTGGCTCAAAACTGGTTCATGGATAAATTTCATTTTCAAAGATTAATTTTAAAATATTTTAATTTTTGTTTTTGAAAGTGGGGATGAAAATCATCCCCGAAAAGTAAGACCCATGGTTCCTTTAGGTATGACGACTAGCAAAAGCAAGTAGTCTTTCCTGAGCAATTTCTTGCATTGCCTTTACTTGAGCCATGCGTACCCTGCGTCTTGCTTCAGTGTTTAAACCTTTCAGGTTTATTTGAGGCCTTATTAACCTCGTCCAATCTATTGGGGAAATTTTTTTGGCGTCCATTAAGAACCTCCTTTTACTTTTACTTACTTTAGTCCTTGCGGCAAAAGATATTCCTGCCAATAATTCAATGCTGTATATAGTTCTTCTTCCGGCAGACAGTGCAATGAGTTTTCCAAATTGGCGAGGAAATCACAAGCTTTGTTATACCAAGGAAGCTTAGCCCTTAGTTTTAAAACAGTCAGCTTGATTCCGCTTAAAATACACAATCTTTGATCCAAAGGCATTTTTGCCTCCTTTCTGAATTTTGGGTTAAAGGTCTTTGCAGGAGAGAAATAGGATAAGCATTGCCACTTCTCTCCTGAATAAAACCCTACTTGTTTATCAAGTTTTTATTTTTAATGTACTTGGAAAATATTCCAATCAAACGTGATAAACAAGAATTATTATTTATCTTTATTTTTAGAGCTGCCCGCCAGCGGCGGGACCCGCCCTTTCTTAACTTTTAAAATTAAACATCCAAACCAGCCAGGGCTTCGGCAATATCATTACTCTGTTTCTCAGTGCCTTTTTTATACTTATTCCATTTGTCCTCATCCCAGATTTCTAAACGGTTATATAAACCAGCTATAATTGATTTCTTTTTCAGACCAGCATATTTTCTCAAATATTCTGGCAGGATAATTCTCCCCTGCCTGTCAATTTGCACATCCATTGCTCCAGCCAGCATTAAACGGCCAAAGGCCCTGGTATTGGCTTTACTGATTGGTAAAGTAGCTAATTTCCCAGCGAGTTTTTGCCATTCAGGGGCTGTGTATAAAAATAAACAGTTATCTAAACCCTTAGTAACTACAGCGCCTTTGCCCAAAGTACTTCTAAATTTGGCTGGAATAGCTAATCTGCCCTTTTCATCTAAGTTATGTTGATATTCGCCAATAAACATATTTGAATAGAATTAAGTTAAAAACTATGGAATTTATAATAAAAATGAGTTATCCACAATTATCCATGCTTATCCCCACTTTTATCCACTTTTCACCTTTGTAATATCATTATACCCCACTCTACATATTCGGTCAACCACTTTATACACAGGCAAATTTCCATAAAATGAATAAAAAAAACTAGGCTGTGGATAGCCTAGCTACTATAAATTTGTTTATTGTGGATTTTCGCCTTAGTACATCGTGCCTCGACAGATTGTTGCTAAGTCAGGACCAACAGCCTCTTTCATCAACTGCTCATGCTCGGGCATAAGCTCTTTTATCGCAGCTCGTACTTTTTCGATGTTTCCTAAAGCTTTAACTATAGCCCGACCGGCAAAGTAATGCCAATCCACTTTCTGTCCAGATTGTTGAGCTATTTTCTTTACCCATTCTTCGATTTTTTCAGACGGAATGCTATGGGTAGTAAAGACATGAATTCCTTTCTTATATACTTTTGGATCGCATCTTTCTTTTACCATTAAAAAATCCTCCTTATTTTTTCTTTAACTTAACAAAGTTTATTATTTTTGTCAAGAATATTTTTTAGAAATAGTTATATTTGGCTCTTGAAAATTATTACCGACCGCTTTCTTGTCCGCCAAAGCGAAAGCGTAGGCGGAAGCGGTCGAACAGCGGCCTGCCATGGCAAGACAGACTAAAGCCGTTGATAAATTTTAATTAGCCGTTTCCGCCCTCACGGTCTATTTTTTCGCATTGTTATATTTGGTTCTCTATCATAAAAAGGACCGATATACTTCCCTACCCTTGCTTTGCTAATTTCGTTTATTCCTTCTTTAATCAGCTGAAAATCTAAAATATTATCTTTATTAG
>JAPLYF010000068.1 GCA_026395675.1 Candidatus Parcubacteria bacterium | reverse complement strand
TTGAACAAATGGAAATTGAATATTTTATTGCACCGCATGCCAAGTGGGAAAAGATTTTTGAGGACTGGGTTGATTATATGCATGGCTTTATGGATTTACTTGGTTTAAATAGGAAGAAAATGCATGATCATGAAATTCCGGAAAAAGAACGGGCTTTTTATTCCAAAAGAACAATTGATATGGAATATGAATTTCCTTTTGGCCAGGATGAATTATGGGCCATTGCTTACCGCACTGATTATGATTTGACCAATCATCAGCAGCATTCTGGCCAGGACCAGGAATATTATGATGATGAAGCCAAGGAAAAATATATTCCGCATGTGATTGAGCCGACTTTTGGCGTTGACCGGACAATGCTTGCGATTTTAGGCGAGGCCTATTATGAAGAAGAGGTAAATGGAGAAAAAAGAGTTGTTTTAAAATTACATCCCAATGTCGCGCCTTATAAAATAGCCATTTTCCCTTTGTTAAGAAATAAGCCGGATTTGGTTAATCTGGCCAAAGAAATTTATAATAATTTAAAGAAAAATTTCAGGTGTGAATTTGATGATAATGGCAATATTGGCAAAAGATACAGGCGCCAGGATGAAATCGGCACGCCTTATTGCGTGACAGTTGATTTTGAAACATTGGAAAAAGATGACAGCGTCACGGTTAGAGATAGGGATACTATGAAGCAGGAAAGGGTGAAGATAGGGGAATTGGATAAATATTTTAAAGAGAAATTGGGTCGTTAGAATTTAGAATTAAGAATTTAGAATATAGAATATTGGATTTAGATAAAAGACCCTCCTTCGCCAATGCTTCGGAGGGTAAAGAAAAACCCAGCCCTTTATTTAAGAGCTGGGTTTTGAATTTCACTTTTGTTTGTAATGTTCAAGAAAATCTTTTAATCTCCCTAAGGCGTCTTTGAGTTCATCGACGTGGGGAAGAAAGACGATTCGGAAATGGTCGGGTTGGGGCCAGTTAAAGCCTTTGCCCGCAGTTAAAAGTACTTGTTTTTCTTTCAAAAAGTCAAGCAAGAATTGCTCGTCGCTTTTGATGTTAAATTTTTTAACATCAATTTTTGGGAAAAAATAAAGAGCTGATTTTGGCTTGACGCAGCTAATCCCTGGGATTTGGCTTAAGAGTTTATAGCCCAGATCGCGCTGAGTATGCAAGCGGCCCCCAACTTTGGTAAGGTCAAAGATTGATTGGTAGCCGCCCAAGGCTGATTGAACCACTATTTGTCCAGGAGCATTGGCGCCTAGTTTTTGATCGCAGAGTTCTTTTACGCCCTGAATGAAACCAGTGGCAATGTCAGTTTTCCCGGAAAAGACAGCCCAGCCGCAGCGCCAGCCAGGCAGACGATAGGCCTTAGACAATCCGTTGAGAGTGACAAAAAGCACATCTTCTGCCAAGGAAGCAATAGAAATGCTTTCATGCGTGTCGTAAATGATTTTGTCATAGATCTCATCGGAAAAAATTGCCAGCTGGTGCTCGCGAGCGATTTTAATAATCTGTTCAAGTATGTCTTTGGGATAGACTGCACCAGTGGGATTATTAAAAGGTATGATTACAATTCCTTTTGTTTTAGGGGTAATTTTCCTTTTAATATCTCTGATGTCAGGCAGCCAGCTTGAATTTTCATCACAGAGGTAATGGACGACCTTACCGAATGTTTTGACAGTAGATGTCCAAAGCGGATAATCAGGAATGCCGACCAGCAATTCATCGCCTTTATTCAAAAAGGCCTTGCAAATTATTTCAATTAGGTCTGATACCCCATTACCGATGAAAATATTTTCGATATTGAGGTTTGTCAGGCGCCTACGCTGATAATTTTGCAGGATGGCCAGTCTGGCTTCGGGTATTCCTTTTGATTCAGTGTAGCCAAAACTTTTTAGGATATTTTTTTGGAAAAATAAGACCATTTCTTCGGGCGGCAGCAGATCAAAGGGCGCGGTATTGCCGATATTCAATTTTAATATTTTGTGGTTTTGCTTAATCAAATTTTCAGCTTCCTCGAGCAAAGGCCCACGGATATCATAGTTGGTATTTTCCAGCCGCTTGGCTTTTGAAAATATACGAGTGTACATTTATTCCTCCTTTATTTTGTTTTCAAAGTAGTTTCTTTAATTTAGCAGAATTTTTTCTAAAAGTCAAGATAAAAATTGAAGGCCGTCTCGAATGCGGGACGGCCTAAAAATATTTTGTTTTAGCTGCGGGAATTGTGATATGTCATTCCCATGAAGCCAACGAGCACTGTTAGGTATGCTCGTAATATTTTACGAAATTTTGTTTTTTTCATGAGCAATTTCCTCCTTAAAATAGGGTAACTCAGGATATAAAAGTATAGCATATTATTAGTATTCTGTCAAGTGTTTTAGGAAAAGCAAAAACCGTCCTTTTAAGAACGGTTTTATTGAGGTTTGAGAGTGGGTGTCCATTCGCAATTCGGGTTAAGGCAAAATTTGTTAGCCCTGCCACTCGTTGTTTTGTGACCTTGTTTGTGGAGCTTTCCGCCGCAGTCAGGGCATTTTTCTGGCCAAATCATTTCCAGGATTTGTTGGCAAAGAGAAAATAAACTAAAAATTGTTTTTTTCACTCTTTTCTCCTTTTACTGTTTGTGTCCACAATTAGGACAAATTTTCATGGGCACGATTTTGCCTTTTTTATTTCTGACAGAGACGCCAGATCTTTTGAGAATTTGACCGCACTTAGGACACTTGTCTTTAAATAAATTCGTAAATCGTGCAAAGAGATTTTTGGGGTTTTTGGGGTTCTGCTCCTTCATTTTTTCCTCCTTATTTGATCTTGCTATAAAAAATAACAGATTTATTGCTTTCTTGTCAACCACGTCGTTCGCGAACGACGTGGTCAACTGGCAAAATTTAATTTTTTATGCTAAAATATTATTAAGATTTAAGAATTAGGAATTAAGATTTAAGCTTTTTGAAACAACTTAATTCTTATATCTTAATCCTTAATTCTAATATTATGTGCGTTAAAATTATAGAACTTATCGGTACTTCCAAAAAAAGCTTTGAAGATGCTATCCAGGAATGCATTACGCGAACTTCAAAAAACGTCCGAGGCATTACTGGGGTTGATGTTTTAGGCCAAACAGCGGTAGTGGAAAATAATAAGGTCACGGAATTCAGGGTGAACATAAAGGTGGCCTTTAAAGTGGAAGATTAATTTTTATGCTAATGGCAAATGGCCTATGCGAGCCAATAGCTAATGGCCAGGCTCCAGCCTAGGCCGAGCTAATTATTTTATGTTTCAAAAATTTGAATTAAAAAACGGGTTGCCAGTAATTTTAGTACCCAAAAAAGAAAGCCAGAGTGTGGCTGTATTTTTAATTTATAAAGTCGGTTCGCGTTTTGAGAAAGAAAAAAAGCATTTTGGTCTTTCCCATTTTATCGAGCATTTAATGTTTAAAGGCACCAAGAAAAGGCCCACAACCTTGGATATTTCAAAGGAGCTGGATAGTATCGGTGCTGATTTTAATGCTTATACTTCTAAGGATCACACTGCTTATCATATAAAAGCTAATGCGGAAAATTTAGATTTAGCCTGTGATATTTTATCCGACATGTTAAATAATTCCTTATTTGAGGCAAAAGAAATTGCTAAGGAAAAGGGCGTAGTAATAGAAGAAATAAAAATGTATGAAGATCAGCCCATTCAGTACGCGGAAATTTTGTGCGAGGAGAATTTATTTAAAGGTAGTGATTTGGAACACAATATTGCCGGCACGATAGAAGCTATAAAAAATACCTCAAGAAATGACCTTTTAAATTATCTAAATAGTTATTATGCGCCTCAAAACGCTGTCTTGGTCGTTGTCGGTAAGATTAATAAGAATATTAAAAAGATTTTGCATAAATATTTTAGCCGTCAAGGTTTTGGGAAAAAGTTTTCAAATTCAAACATTATGCCCTTTGCCTTAAAACAAAAAGAACCGCGCATCGTTTTAAATTATAAAAAAACCAACCAGGCGCATTTGGCCCTGGGCTTCCCTGCCTATTCATATTTTCACCCAGATTTATACGCGTTTTATCTTTTGGCTATCATTCTGGGCGGCAATATGAGTTCTCGTCTCTTTATTGAAGTCAGAGAAAAACAGGGCTTATGCTATTACATTCGAGCGCAGGCCGATGTTTATGAAGATACTGGCGATCTGATGATCAGGTCAGGGCTGGATATCACTAAATTAGATAAAGCCCTGCAAATAATTTTTAAAAATTTGAAGGAAATTAAAGAAAAAGGGATTACCACCGAAGAATTGGCCAAGGCCAAGAAATTTGTTAAAGGCCGTCTAACTTTGCAATTGGAAGAACTGAATGATGTGGCTGATTTTTATGGCCGGGAATTTATTTTGGCCAAAAGGATTTTAACGCCAGAGCAAAAGATTGGAAAAATCATGGCTGTAACGAAAAAGCAAGTCAATAAAGTCGCTCGGGAAATTTTTAGAAAAGAAAAATTAAATTTGGTTTTAATTAGTCCTTTTAAGGATAAAAAACAAATTTTAAAGTACATAAAGATTTAAACTATGAAAGAGCAATTTATGTCCGCCAAATGCGGATCCCTGCCTGCCGGCAGGCACGGCGCCTCTGGCGGAAAAAAGATTTTAATCGCTAATTGGAAAATGAATTTGTCATTAGGGCAAAGTTTAAATTTTATTAAAAAAATTGCTAAGACGAAAAATGAGGTGGTAATTGCCGCACCCTTTACTTTTTTGTGTGAAATGGGCAAGCATTTAAAAAGGAAAAAAATTAAATTAGCCGGCCAAAATGTTTCCCAGTTTAAAGAAGGGGCCTATACCGGCGATGTTTCCGCCAGAATGCTAAAAGAAGAGGGCTGCACTTTTTGTTTAGTGGGGCATTCTGAAAGAAGAATTTATTTCAAGGAAACAGATAAAGAGATAAATCAGAAAATTTTACAGCTTTTAAAATATGGAATCAGACCAGTTTTATGCTTAGGAGAAAATTTAGCCCAAAGACGAAAAAAATTAACAAAAAAAATAATAACAAAACAATTAATTACTGGCTTGTGGGACATTAAAAAGCCAGAAAAAATCCTGATTGCTTACGAGCCGGTCTGGGCAATTTCAACTTTTCAAAAAAGTAAAATTAAACATTCTGCCACTACTGCTGACATTGTTAAAATTCATTTAATTATTAAAGCAGCGTTAAAAAGATTATATAAAAATAAGAGTAAGACAATTAAAATTTTATATGGCGGGACTGTTAATCCTAAAAACGTCAAAGAAATTTTAAAATTAAAAATCGTTGATGGCGCATTAGTTGGTGGTGCGAGCTTGAAAATTTCCAGTTT
Source organism: Candidatus Parcubacteria bacterium (assembly GCA_026395675.1). Taxonomy (GTDB): domain Bacteria; phylum Patescibacteriota; class Patescibacteriia; order CAIXNZ01; family CAIXNZ01; genus JAPLYF01. The sequence continues at coordinate 5,535 of JAPLYF010000068.1, read as the reverse complement.
CAATGCTATAATAAAATCTATCTAAATTTATGTATAATATTTTTGCCTTGATTATAATATTAATTTGTTTAGCTGCGATTCTCTTCATTATTTATCGCAAAATGTCGCTTTTGTCCACTTTTGATGTTAATTCTATACCTGAAGTTAAAGCTGCAGACACTAAAACTAAAATTTTAGAAGAAAGAATCCAGAGGAAGATGAAAGTTATTGCTGCAAAGCTGAGCCCTTTCTTTAAACTTCTAACCAATTTTCTGCAGAGAAAGTCCAAATCAATTTCTGAAAGTATTAAAAACTGGGAAGAAAAATATAAGGCAAAACACAAAAAAGAAACGCTAGTCACCAAGGAAGAATTTGAAACCATTGAAAAAAAGATAGATGCCATATTAAAAGAAGGCAAGGATTTATCAGAGAAGGAAAGATTCGAAGAATCAGAAAAAAAATATTTAGAGGTCTTAAACATTGAACCGAAAAATATCGAGGCCTATCGCGGCCTGGGCGATATTTATTTATTTCAAAAGCAATATGAAGAAGCCAAACAGACCTTTTCCCACATCATAAAATTGGATAAATCAGACAGCTTTGCCTTTTTTGAACTGGCAGAAGTGAATGAAAAATTGCAGCAACCTGAACAAGCTTTGGCTAATTTAAAAAAAGCCCTGGAATTGGAGCCAAATAATCCCAAATATCTTGATTTTTTCATTTCAATCTGTATAATAATAAAGAATAAAGATTTAGCACAAAAAGCATTTTTAAAATTAAAAGAAGTAAATCCGGAAAATGCCAAAATTGAGGAATTCCAGGCCCAAATAAAAGAATTATAATTTGGATATTTGAATCGAATTTATTTACGATTTTTTTATTTATATTGCCATCGTAGCTCAGTTGGTAGAGCAACTCCATGGTAAGGAGTAGGTCCGCGGTTCAAATCCGCGCGATGGCTCACCCAATTACTGCTAGAAGCAGTTTTTTAGTTTAACTCTTGATTTAATTAGAAAAATACTGTATAATTTACATATATTTTATATCAGGGTCGGTACCAAAGCGGTCCACCGCCTATGGCGGGGTAAACAACTGGGGCAGACTGTCCCGCCTATAGTTACAGCTGTTATTATACCTAGGGTAATTAAGGAGGCGGGATGCCGCCACAGGCGGCATAAATCTGCTTAACTTTAGAAAATATGTATAAAGCTTATGTAATTCAAAGTTTATTGAATAAAAGGTATTATATTGGTCATACGAAAAATTTAGACAGGAGATTAGAGCAACATAATTCTGGCAAAGTAAGATCGACGAAAAGTGGCATGCCTTGGAAACTGATTTATATTGAAGAATTTGAAAGTAAATCAGAAGCTTATAAGAGAGAATTACAAATAAAATCTTATAAAGGTGGTAGAGCTTTTAAAAATATAATAAATAATTAATTATGGGTCGGTACCAAAGCGGTCAACTGGGGCAGACTGTCCCGCCATGCCTCTTGATAAGACAGAGTATAAATAGAATTGGGTGGGCGGGATCCCGCCCATTGAATATAACGGTAAGCCCATAATTAAAGAATATTTGGCGGGATAAATCTGCTCAGCCATAGTTATTTAATAATTTAAGCAGATAAAGTAATTTCAGGATAGATTTTAAATAGGTTAAGGTCTGCCCCGGAATTATTTTAACTATGGGTCGGTACCAAAGCGGTCAACTGGGGCAGACTGTAAATCTGCTGGCTTATGCCTTCGGTAGTTCGAATCTACCCCGGCCCACCTACGCTCGCCGTAGCTTTAGCGAAGGCGAGCCAATTTAAATAGTTGATTTGGCGAGCTTCGGTGGGCTTAGGCCCACTATAATTTTTTGCCACCCTAGCTCCCGCCTTCGTCCCGCGGTGCGGGACTTCGGCGGGCAGGCAGCTTGTTCCTAAGAGTTAAGGAATATCTGCCAGCTTTGCTAGGTGATTTTTAAAACCAAATAACAGTCATTTTATTGCCACCCTAGCTCCCGCCTTCGCTAAAGCTTCGGTGGGCAGGGCAGCTGGTTTAAAAGTTAATTGGAGAACTTTCAGCTTCGCTAGGTGAATTTTTAAAATCAAATATAAAAGAGATAAGTTTGCCACCCTAGCTCAGCTGGTAGAGCAACTGTTTTGTAAACAGTAGGTCGTCGGTTCGAACCCGACGGGTGGCTCTGGACTCAATTTAACAATTAATAATTTATAATTATGTCACAGGACACATTGATTAAGCTAGAATGCACTGTTTGTAAAAAAACAAATTATTATTCTAGAAAAAATAAAAAAACAATCAAGGAACGTCTGCAAATAAAAAAATTCTGTAAGCACTGCAAGAAACACACTCTGCATAAAGAAACAAAATAAAATAAAAAAAAAGCGGGATTTGTCCCGTTTTTTTATTTTCTTTAAAATTATCTAATTTTTAATCTAAAGATAATGCCTGATGTTTACAAGCAGAAATACAAGCGCCACATTCAAGACATTTGGTTTGATCAATTTTAACTAAATTAGCTCGTCTGATCGCCTGAACTGGACAAGCTTCAACGCAGCCGACACATGCTTTACCGCAAATACAGCTTGAACATTTGCCATCTTTCCAACAGCATTTTTTATAATTAATTTTTACAGACATATTTTTTTGGGCAGGAAATCGTAGTATCTTTATCTGTAAAAACACATGTAGCTTGAAGGAGTGGCCGCAGATATTGTAAATGGCTCATTTTTAGGAATGATGACTTTTTCGCCAGGATTTATTGTGGTGTCATTTACAGTTATTTCCCCTGTTAGACAAGTGACTGTTTCTTCTTGATCTGGTGTAAAGTGAAACTCCCCAGGTTCAATTACGCCTACTGAGATTTCTTGACCAGCATCAGAGAATTTTAAGTGCTGAAATTTTCCATCTCCATATGTATTGTGTTCCATATTTATATATAATTAATTAGTTAATGTTTGAAGAAAAAATGCAATTTTCTACAACTTGTTTCTATACGAATTACATTAATATACTTTTTTAAATATATCAATACTATACCAAAAGTTCTAACCTACTACTAACCCTAAAACAAAAACTCCCTAACATAAGGTAATTTTTGCGCAGCAGGGTATCGTGGAGGATGTTAGAACTAAGATTCAAGAATGTCCTTTAACTTTGCCAAAACCATTTGCTGAAATGGAGACTTAATACCATTTTCATCCCATTCAAAATAAGTTAGTTCAGTGTTATTTGTGTCAATTGGCTTATAGGTATATCTAACATGATATGTTCCGTTAACCATTTTTAATTCAAACAGTTCATTCTGCTTTAGATCTATAACTTCATATTCATCCCAAACCCCATCATTGCCAGTATTCCTATATCTGGATCCAACTTTTATCGGCCACTCATTTGTTTCCTCTTTCTGCACATTTTCAATCCAAAGATGTGTGTTTTTTGGGTTTATAGTGAATTCAAACACTTCACTAATGGGTCTTTTTATTTCTATTGAAATTTTATTCTCTTTCATATTTACATTATACCACTTTAGTTCGATTCCTTGGTGAGTTACCAAAAAATCACCCAATTAAAAATTAGTGATCTTTGTCAGCAGGGGCGGTAGGAATCGAACCCACGTTAGTGGTTTTGGAGACCACTGTACTACCATTATACGACGCCCCCAGAATTATTTTATTCTTAATCTTTTTAATAAGCCATGATAACTCGAACCATATTGCTTTAATTTTCTTTCACGTTCTTTGGCCTGTTCTTCATGGGAATATGCTTCATAATAAAATAATTTTGGATTTTTCATTCTTCTTGTTGTATATACTTTATTATTTAAATGTTCTTGTATCCTTCTTTTTAAATCTTCACTATAACCCACATATAATTTATTATCGACATCTTTGAGTAAATAAACAAAATACATATTTTTTTAATTAATATCATGCGGTTTTGGACCCAGCCCTTCGCGAAGGGCTGGGTGGAGACCCTTGTGATACCATTTCACCACGCCCCCAGATTATAAAGGAATTTTAGCATAAATTTATAAGAAAATCAAGCTTAAATAATTTGTGAATTTGGGCGAAATTTAGTATGATTAAAGTATAAGTATTAATTAAAATTTTGTGAAAAATGAGAATCTTGAGACAAAAGAGTTCATCCCTCCAAATTTTTATTCTTTGGACGGGCTATATGAGATTATTAATACATTAGAAAATTCTCCAGAGATTAAAGAATTTTCAGGCCCTGCTTTCTGGGCTACAAGAAAGGAAGGTAAAGTAGTGATTGATAAAAATTTTATTGAAAAACTTATAATAACTGCTGGACATTATAAGAATGGACTAGGAGAAGATGAATATCATGAAATTTTAGTTCGTATTAGTAATCTTGAACAAAGAATTAAACAATAAATATTATTTTTATGAATAAAGAAACCATTTTATTAGGTGCAATTATATTTCTAATTGTGGGCGTGATTATTGGATATTTTGGTCAACTTTTCTTTAATCCAACCGGGGTAGTCGTGCCTCAGAATCAAGTAAATCTAAATGCCTGCCCTGAAATTACTCAACCGCCTTTAGAAGATAATTGGCTAACTTTTTCCGATCCTTCTTGGCCTGATTTGTCTTTCAAATATCCAAAGAATTGGGCGTATTATGGTTTTGCCAAATTTGCAGAAGCAGGACTCGATCCAAATTCTTATAGAACTCTTTCAGTCAGTAAAATTATTTTAGCTAAAAATCAAACTTTACAGCAATATTTGGACCAGAAGCATAAGGAATGCATTAAAACTGAACCAGTTATCCCAGAATGGGGTCAGCCAGTCTGTGACTTTGATTACAAAATTGATGTAAGTAAACTACAGACAATGAATCTAAATGGGCATACAGCTTATCGTACTGGTGTGCGATATCCTATGGAAAGCGGTGAAAATCAGGACAGGGTATATCTGCAAACAAATGATGGCTATTATTTATTTGAATTTACATTCCGTAACGTACTGGGAACTGAAATTTTTGATCAAGTTTTAAAATCTGTTGAAATTAAACCATAAAATAAAATTTATGCGTAAAATTTTAGTTTTCTTCGCTTTACTTTGTTTAGGTTTATTACCCTTAGCTTCCCAGGCTGGTTGTTGCGGCTGTGATCCAGTTTACGCCTATGATGCTAAAGGCGAGGTAAAAAGCGCTGTTTGGGTGCGTGATCAGGCCTGTGTGGCCACTGGCGCGATTATTGATACTTTAAAAGCCGGAGAAGTAGTGAAAATTACTGATAAAACCGATGGTTGGTATAAAGTTATTAGCCCTCGGGGTAAAGTGGGCTGGTCAGGCGAAACTTTTTTTACTATCACAGATAAAGCACTAACTAGCTCAACCTCTATCTCATCTAGCTCTTCTTCAAATTCAACAACTACAACAACTACTAGTTCCAGCACGCTCGCCTGGCTAAAAGGTTATATTTTATTGCAAGTCCAGGAACATGGCGAGGCCTGGTATGTTAATCCTACAAATTTTAAAAGATACTATATGAAAGACGGGCCAACTGCTTATGAAATGATGCGTTC
>JAPLYF010000067.1 GCA_026395675.1 Candidatus Parcubacteria bacterium | reverse complement strand
ATGTAATTATAAATTTTCCATCACGATCTTTTGTTGAATAGGATTTCGCATAAAATTTTATTGCGACATTGACCTCGAATTCTAATCCTACTTGCAAACTTATAGCTTTATACTCGTGTACACCCACAGGCAGGATATATGCTTCAATGCTCCAAAGTTCATTATCTGGCGAAACCACGTCATCAGCCCTCATTAAGGCATCGACATTAACTTGTATCTTAAATGGAGCATCCCCTGCCCGAACTTCAAATTCTACTTTTTTACCATTTACAAGTGCATCAATAACCAGTGACCATCGATTTGGACCGTTTAAAATCACTCCTCTAACTTCGTCTTTGGTTGCCATACGGCACCTCCTGTAAAAGAACTTTTCCTTGGCATACACCAAGGAATCTAACCATACGGCTAGATACTTAAACTTAGCAAAAATAAAAGCGCCTGTCAAGAATGGAGAGCAAAACAATGGTAAGGCATAGTAATACAATTGTTTTACAAAGGTTTTACAACTGTCTTACAACCATTTCATAATTCAGCTTTCAGAATTCAGAATTAATATATCTTATCCATCAAAATCAAAATCACGCCCAAAAATGCCATGACAGTGGCAATCAGCCAGAAGCGCATCACGATTTTTGTCTCTGGCCAGCCCAGGGCTTCAAAATGATGGTGAATGGGCGCTGAAAGAAAAACCTTTCTTTTGAAAATTTTCTTGGCACAGACCTGAATTATAACCGATAAGGATTCCAGGACAAATAAAAAGCCAATCACCGGCAAAATTAAAACAGAATTAGTCAGCATGGCAATGATGCCCAAAGTTACCCCCAAGCTCATAGAGCCAGTATCGCCCATAAAAAATCTGGCTGGCGCAATATTGAACCACAAAAAGGCCAAAAGCGCTCCGACAATCACCCCGCAAAACGTTGCCAAATCATATCTGCCCTGGGTAAAAGCAATCACTCCAAAAGCCGCAAAACTAATGGCTACTAAGCCGCCGGCCAAACCATCTAAACCGTCTGTCTCATTAACTGAAAAAGAAGTAGCCACGATTATAAAAATAAAAATCGGTATATACCACCAGCCGATCTGAAAATCTCCGACAAATGGCACGCGCATTAAATCCCAATCCAATTTAAAGAAAAACCAAAATGAGCCGACTAAAGCAATGATTGTATAAATTAATAATTTATAACGCAGTTGCAAGCCGCCGCCTTTTGGTCCAATGCCCCTGATGTTTAAAATATCATCAAATAATCCCACCAAGGCCGAAGCTACCAGAGCCCCTAAAGGCAATAATGTCTGAGAGCGGGTTAAAAAATTTAGTTTATTAAAAAGCTCCCAGCCAGTCCATTGAGCTAAAAAATAAAAAACAAGGGCCATAACCAAAACTGTCACCCAAATTAAAAGTCCGCCCATAGTTGGCGTGCCTGCCTTATGATTATGCAGTTGTGACATAATTGGCGCATTTTCCTCTGTTCTGATCTTTTTGCCCCAATTATATTTATACATAAAATGAGTCAAAAGCGGGGTCCACAAAATTGTTACAATAAAAGCCAAAGCAGCCAAAAAGAAAATTTTGATAATAATAAATGTGTCCATATTCTAGCTTTAAAATTTAGGAATTAAGATCTAAGTCATACCCGATCTTAAATCTTACATCTTATATCTTAAATCTTGTCTAGATATTAAGTAAAATTAAAAAAATCGCAGCTGCAAAAAGAACAATTTGCAAAAAACTCTGGGTAAAAATCAAAACATAACTCAGCAATTTTTCGCGAACATAAAAAATATAAGCCAAAAGATTATTAAACAAAATAATAAATAAACCCAAAATCGGAATTATAAATGCTCCATACCAGCTGCCAATATTATCAATGCCAAAATAAATATTATAATGCAAATAAATCTGGCCATAATCAGTTTCTGCTGAATAAGACAAGGGGTGGAGCTTCCAATATAGAATAAACCAAATAACTAGATTCAACAATAAGCTAAAAATAAAATTAATTTTAACAAATAAATCCTCACGATAAGGATGTTCAAAAAATTTAGAGATGTTATAGAAAATCATAATAAATTAACTTTATTTTAGCATATTTAACTAAAAAATAAAAGCCCCTATTTCTAGGGACATTATTCGTAGCATTCGCATTATTCGAAGATTCGCATTATCTTTTCAGCGGCGACATTTTGCGCAAGCGCTCAACAATTCTTGGTAAAACTTCAATCACCTTATCAATTTCCTTTTCAGTTGTCCCTTTACCCAGTGTAAAACGTAATGAAGCATGACAAATTTCAGCTGGAATACTCATTGCGCGTAAAACATGCGATGGCTCCAAAGATCCAGAAGCGCAAGCTGAACCAGTGGAAACAGCAATCCCTTCCAGGTCTAACATTAGGAGCATGCTTTCGCCTTCAGCATTTAAAAAACTTATGTTAGCATTGCTTGGCACACGATTGGCAAGATCACCATTTATTTGAGTTTCTGGAATTGCTTTTTGTATACCTGCGATTAATTTATCTCTTAACTTCCTAATTTGGTCATTTCCGCCAGAGGCGGATCCGCCTCTGGCGGAGATTATTGGTGATTGGTTATTGACCAGTTCAACAGCCGCTCCTAACCCAACTATCCCCGGAACATTATATGTCCCTGGTCTGATATTATATTCCTGATGTCCGCCAAAAGTAATTGATTTAATTGGCGTGCCTTCGTGAATATACAAAGCGCCAACACCTTTTGGCCCGTAAATTTTATGTCCGGAAATGGTAATTAAATCAGCACCCAAATAATTGGCTTGCATTTTGCAGTAATTAACCGCCTGCACCGCATCAGTATGAAAATAAATTTTTTTAAACCTATCATTCGGCTTTCGGCTTTCGGAATTTGGAATTCTATTTTTATTCACCTTCTCAATCATTTTACCTATTTCCCGAATCGGCTGAATCACTCCTGTCTCATTATTAACATACATAATAGTAACTAAAATTGTATTATCTTTAATTGCTTTTTTAATCTCATCTACCTCAACTAACCCCTTTTTATTAACTCCAATATAACTGACCTCAACTAATCCTTCTTTTTCTAAGGCCTGACAAACCTCTAAAATCGCCGGATGTTCAATCTTTGAAGTGATAATGTGGTATTTTTTTTCAAGTTTCTTGCGAAAGGCCATAACCAACCCCCGCAAAGCCAAATTATTGCTTTCAGACGCGCCAGAAGTAAAAATCACTTCCTTAAACTTGCAACCAAACAATTTACTTAATTGTTCCCTAGCCCAATCAACGCCTTTGAGCGCTTCTTGGCCAAATGAATGGACTGAAGACGCATTGCCAAAAATCTCAGTCAAATATGGCTGCATCTTTTTTAAAACTTGCGGATCAAACGGCGTTGTCGCGCTGTGATCTAAATATATTTTATTCATAATTTTATTGATTAATTATTTTTATTCGCCCACGGGCATTCTTTTTATCTCTTCGAAACTAGGAATTTTTAAATTTTCATCTCGAATACTAACATACAAGCTTTCAAGATTTTCAAGCATTTCCTTGGCAGCTTCTGATCTCATTGGATCTCCATTTTTTGTATAATCGGCCATTCGATTAGCCATATTTTGTATTAACATTTTTAAATAAAAATTTATATTATTTGGCCACAATTTCCTTAAAAAATTTTTAAGAAGAAGGATTGCCAAAACTAAAGGTAATCCTATGTACCACAATTTGATAGAACCCAATATTAATATCAACAAATATAAAATAAAACTAACTGTATTAAAATTATCTTGAAATTTGGGAGTTATAGCATCTTGAAACCCACGGGGTAACTCTTTTTCTGAGCCGAATGGAGCTATTTTTTTGCCGACCCAATATGTAACAGCCTGCATATTAGCGGCAAAAGAACCAATAGCCAAACATATACCAATTGAAGCAACAAGTAAAATATCAATAATAATTTGATAACTCATACAAAAAAGTAGTTTATTATGTTTTAGATTTTAGTATTTGGATTTTGATATTTTTTTGTTATTTGTTTTTTGTTATTTTTACACTGCTACCACCTCTTTCACTCCCTTAACTTGTTTCTTAATTTCCGCCTCAATCCCCATTTTCAAAGTCATCTGCGACATGGCACAATGCGCACAATGACCCATTAATTTAACTTTGACAATGCCCTTGGCTTCATCAACGTCCACTAATTCAACATCTCCCCCATCCATTTGCAATGAAGGCCTGATTTTCTCAAGTATTTTTTGAATTTGTTCTTTCATATATTCAAAAATAAAACTTTAGAATTATTAGTAGATTAGTAGCAAATTAGTAAATTAGTATCCTAACATTTTTCTTCTTTTTCAACCTCTTCCTCTTCATGAGTTTCTGTAAATTTCTGGCCGCGGTAATTTGCTACTGCTTTTTTCAGTCCTTCAGCTGCCAAAATTGAACAGTGAATTTTTTCCTTGGGCAAACCACCTAACTTTTCCGCAATCTGCTCGCGGGTAATTTTTAAGGCATCTTCTAATTTTTGGCCTTTAGCTAATTCAGTTAGCATTGAAGATGAGGCAATGGCAGCGCCACAGCCCAATGTCTGGAATTTAATGTCAGCCAATACTTCTTCACCTTTGGCATCTTTCCCAACTTTAATATAAATCTTCATCATGTCTCCGCAAACAGGATTGCCAACTTCGCCCACGCCATCAGCATTGGCAATTTCACCCTGATTACGCGGATTTTTAAAATGGTCCATTAAAATATCTGAATATTGCATATTTTTAATTAGATTTAAGATTTAGGAACTAAGATTTAAGCTTACTTATATCTTAAATCTTACATCTTAAATCTCATTTTATTAAATCGGACAATTTTATTGATTCCAGCGTCTTATTCATGGAATTTTCCAGCTTTTGCCAAACAACTTTAACCGAGCAAAAACTTACTTTGCATATATTATTCAGATCAGAACAAATATAGGGTGACAATTTACCTTCCAAAGCAATTAGAATTTCTTTGACTGAAATTTTACTAACCGGCTTGGCTAAACTATAACCGCCCTTCATTCCCTTGGCACTTTTAACCAAATTCGCCTTTTTTAATTTGGCAAATAAACGCTCCAAATAAGCCAAGGAAATCTTTTGTTCCTTGGCAATCTTGGCCAATGAAAAGGGCTGTTCTTTCTGATGCTTAGCTAAAGAAATTAAAGCCCTTAACCCATATTCTGATTTAGTACTAAACTTCACGGCTTTAGTATTGATTAATATTTATGCTTATTTTTAAAGATAATTTGATATTCCACGATAACTTCCTACGAAATTACTAATCTGTACGAATATACGAATTATTAGTATATTAGTAAAAATCTGTAATCTGTAGTAATACCAACCAATTTAGTCGGTATTTACATTATACCAGATTTTTTCCCCAAGTCAATACCATCCGTAGCTTTCCTGTCTGCCGTAGCTTTCCTGACTTCCGAAGCTTTAGCGTAGGAAGTAGCGTAGGCAGAAGCGAAGGATGGTCAAGCCCCTAGTTGACAAACTTTAAATCCTTTGCTAAAATAATTTCATAATTCATATCTCATAATTCATAATTAGAACAATATGTCACATAAAAAAGCAGGCGGCTCCACAGCCTTAGGCCGCGATTCACAAGGCCAAAGATTAGGCGTCAAGCTTTATGGTGGCCAGAAAGTCAAAGCCGGCAATATTATTGTGCGCCAAAGAGGATCTAAAATCAGGGCGGGGCAAAATGTCATGGTGGGCAAAGATTATACTTTATTTGCTATTGCCAATGGCATTATTAAGTTTACTGAAAAAAAAGTAAAAAAATTCAATGGCCATCTGGTTAAAACCAAATTTGTCCATGTTCTTCCAGCAACAAAATAATCTCCTAAATAAAAAATCAGCCTATTCCGGAATGACACACTTCAGTGTGTTACTGTAACAGACTAAAGTCTATCATTCCATTTCTCGAGGCTGATTTTTATTTTACCCCAAAAATAAATCCCAAATTCTTCTCAAATTTCAAACTTTTGACTTTAACTTTAAAACTTTTTGTGATATAATCTTAGTGTATTTAATTAATAATAAAAATTTATGCGAATTCCCAAAAAAGCAGCCAATTGGTTCATTGCCTTACTCCACTATTTAATTGGTGGATTTATCATGCCTGGATTTGTGGCCTTAATTGGCAGCGTAATTATAATGCCAGTATTTATTATTTTTGCGGGCACAGCTAATTCAACTGCAGCTATTTTAACATTAATAATTGCAAGTCTTATCTTGACACCATTAGGAATCTGGTATGGTGTAAAATATTCTGCTAGTGTCCTTAAAGGTGGGTATATTATAACCGATCCTAATGCGGTTATAAATTTATCAACCATTTACAGAGCTATAATTCCGACTTTGTATCTTATTTACGCTATCAGCAAGGGGGGAATGCAATCGACACAAATAATAATCAACATTCTTAGTTTGGTTGTTTCAGTCATCTTATTCTACATTTTTAGTAAAAAGTATTTTTCCATGTCTCAAGCCACGCCTGAAACACAAATACAATCGTAAAAAAATTTCTCAAATAAAAAAATTGGTTTTCTGTCGGAGTTCACTCTTTAGAGTTTTAATTTAAAAGACTAAAGTCTGAATTCCGCGCCTAAACCAATTTTTTTATTTCACCGCAAAAATAAATCCCAAATTCCTATCAAATTTTGAACTTCTGCTTTTAACTTTAAAACCATTTTCCACTAATATCTTTTCTAATTCTTGATGCTTTAAATCCCCAAAATCATGATATTCCAAAGCAATATTTTTTATCTTCTCCCAGTAAGTAAAATTTCCCAGCACTTCATATTCAGCGCCTTCAATATCTAATTTCAATAAAGCAACTTTCTCAATTCCCTGTTCCTTTAATAGATCATCAAGGGAATAAGTTTTAACTTTGGCATTCTTATTAATTTTCGGCACCAGAACCCTAAATAAACTATGGTTATGACTATCACTCGAAATAAAAAAATCCCGCAATCCACTTTTCGCGGCCAAAGCTGCCGGCATTACTTCAATATTTTTCAGATTATTAATTTCCAAATGCTGATTTAATAATTCTAAATTATCTTCGTCGGGTTCAATGGCTAAAATTTTAACTTCAGGATTTAAAGCCCGGCAGTACAAAACAAAAAAGCCAGCTTGCGCCCCGGCATCAATGATCGTCTCTTTGGCTGACTTGATAATTGTTTCAACTTCTTTATATTCTCGCAATTCAAAAATTTCTTTCATAATACTTTTATCTGCCTGACTGCGAGTATATACTTTAAAATCTTGGTTATTAAAATGCAAATTATTTAATTTCATATTCCTATTTACTCTTTTTTCTCAGAAGTTTTCTTATTGCTACCCTAAATTCCTCAGAATCATCAATAGTATAACCCGAATTTTCTAGCTCGTTTTCCAGTTCTTTTCTTTCCCCTATTTTCCCAGCTTTAGATAAAGATAAAATTGATTCTGGCGCCACAAAGGAGTGCAATAAATTACCTTCTTTATCCGTAAAAACCAAATTATAACCATCAAGGTTCACTTTAATATTTTCTGTATCATAATAAGTAGTACTTGCTTTCATCTCGCCTAAAATTTTTTTATAAATTTTATCAATATCTTGATTCTCAACTAATAGCTTGGAATTATTTTTTAAATATTCTTTTAAATCTTTGATTTTTTTTGTTTCACTTTGTTCTCCGAATTTTTCAGGCATAAATTATCTAGCTTATCGCCGCCTTTATAAATTCCCTAAAAAGCGGATGTGGCTTTAAAGGCCTGGATTTAAATTCCGGATGGAACTGGGTGCCCACAAAAAATTTATGGTTCGGCACTTCAATAATTTCCACCAATTTATTATCCGGCGAAGTACCAGCGATCCTCAAGCCCTTTTCTTCCAAAAGTTTTCTATATTCATTATTAAACTCATAGCGGTGGCGGTGGCGTTCAGAAATTTCTTTTTGACCATAAGCTTTAAAACTAACTGAATCCTTAGCTAAAACGCAAGGATAAGCGCCCAAACGCATTGTCCCGCCCATTTTCTTTTCCTTAATTTTACTAACTTGATCTGCCATAGTGTGAACAACTGGGTAGGGAGTTTTCTCATCAACTTCTGGCGTATTGGCATTGGCCAAGCCAGCCACGTTCCTGGCAAATTCAATGGTGGCCAGTTGCATGCCATAACATAAGCCAAAATAAGGTATATTATTTTCCCGGCAATATTTGATGGCTGAAATTTTTCCTTCGACTCCCCGACTGCCAAAACCGCCCGGTACTATTATGCCGTCGTATTTTTTCAGTTCAGACAATTTATTTGGATCTTTTTCAAATTCCTCGGAATTAATCCAGCATAAAACCGGCTGCCGATCATTGGCCCAGGACGCATGCTTGATTGCCTCAATCACAGAAATATAAGAATCAGCCAAAGTAAAATCACCAGTCGCAAAATACTTGCCTACAATGCCAATATTCACTTTTTCTTTGGTCTTTTTGATTTTCTCCACTAATTCGCGCCAATCTTTCATGTCCTTACCTTTTGGTTTTAAGCAAAATTTTTCCAAAATCTTGTCTCCCAATTTTTCTTTTTCAAAATTAAGGGGGACCTCGTAAATCGTATCAATATCTGGCGCAGAAATCGCATTCTCTTTGGGAATATTACAAAAAGTCGCTAATTTTTCTTTTCTCACCTCATCCAAAGGCACATCAGCGCGACATAAAATAAAATCAGGGAAAATACCAGCGGAGTTTAAAGTTCTGACAGCATATTGGGTGGGCTTAGTTTTCATTTCGCCAATTTTTGAAGGGATAGGAAAATAACTGACTAAAATTACAATCACATCATCAGGGATTTTTGTGCGCATTAAACGAACTGCTTCCAAAAACAATATGTTTTGGTATTCGCCCACAGTGCCGCCAATTTCCACAATGGTAAAATCTGCTTTGGCCAATTCAGTTGCTTTTTTAATGCGGTTAATCACTTCTTCTGGCACATGAGGCACAACTTCCACGCACTTACCGCCATATTCCAAATTTCTCTCGCGTTGAATCACGCTTAAATAAACCCGGCCAGTAGTCATGTAATTGGTGGATAAAATATCCTGATCTAAAAATCTTTCATAATTGCCAATGTCCTGATCTGTCTCATCACCATCATCAGTCACAAAAACCTCGCCATGTTCTGTCGGATTCATGGTGCCCGCATCAACATTAATGTAAGGATCAATTTTAATGGCTGTCACTTTATAGCCCTTGCTTTGTAAAATCTTGCCAATGGATGCGCAGGATACGCCTTTGCCCACGCCTGACATCACGCCACCAGCAACAAAGATAAATTTGGGATTCATATTGAATGAAATAAGTAATAAGTAACAAGTAATACGGAAAAATATTCAAATCCTTATTACCTATTACCTATTTCCTATTTCCTATTTCAAAAAAAGAGGACACTACTCCTCTCTGACAATCGTTAGTCCAATTTTTGCTGTTACCCCTGCGCCAAAATCCAAATTAACATCATAATAACCCAAGGTTTTAATGGGCTGATCAAGTTTAATATACTTTGGTTCAACATTATAATTGCGATTTTTTAATTCTTCCGCAATTTTCTGCGCATTAACCGAACCAAACAAGGTCTTTTTTTCATCCGCTTTAACTTTAAAAATTATTTTTATATTATTAATTTTTCTAGCCAGTTCTTTAAACTTTTTTCCTTTATTTCCCACTGTTTTCAACTTTTTAACTTTTAAACTTTCTAACTCTTTTAGCGCCTTTTCAGAAGCAATCTTAACCAAACCTTGCGGAATTAAAAAATTCCTGGCATAGCCTTCGGCAACCTCTTGAATGTCCCCTGTTTGCCCTAAATTTGGTACGGTTTTGACTAAAATAACTTTCATATTTTTTAATAAGAAATAAGGTGTCTAAGTAAATTAAGCTGGGTAAGCTTTCCTTGCTTAGCCACCTTAGCCACCTTAATTTACTATAAAATTATATTACTACAAAAAATTTTATTTTCCAAATAACCGAGAAAAGAAACCTTTCTTTTCATCCTCATCAACCTTTTTTACCACACTAACCTCATTAACCTGCTGCATTATTAAATTATATATTCCATTCGCCTCCTGTTTCACCAAATCCGAATCATAATCACCACTATGTTTAGCATAACCCTCATAAGAAGCCTGCTTTTGATCTAAATGCAGATTTAATACCAATGGATCAACAGAATTGATATACAAATGGAATCTGGGATAAATTCCCCCGCCCAATCTGCGGGAATAGCTGACCTCTTGCGCGCG
>JAPLYF010000086.1 GCA_026395675.1 Candidatus Parcubacteria bacterium | reverse complement strand
CCTGGACAGTATAAATAGTATTAGGATCAAAATCAGGGAATCTGACTTTAGTGCCAAATGGCAAGAAATTAGCAGCAATGACATTTTGCTGATTATTTTGACATAAATCAAAGCCATTAGCTGTTTGGCAGGGCGTTGAGTCCGTTTGATCAATTGTGCTCGAATAAGCAGTCACAGGCACGGCAATTGACCGTAAAAGCTGGCCTAATTCTGCTTGAAATTGCTCTTGTTTAATCTCTGTCAGAGTATTGACATCAAGAGTTTGAGCCTCAGAAGACAATCTGGGAAAGGCGAATTGCCAAATTAAAGCTAAAATTAGCAAAAATACAATTGATTTTTCCATTAAATTATGCGAAATTTTAAGAAATTTTAGATTAAATTGTCTAAAAATCATAGATATAGGTGGTAAATTTTGAATTAAGATTAAATAGTTTAGCATAATCTTAATAATAGCATAATTTATTGATTTTGTCAATAGTAAAAGCCGATCTGATTTGACCGGCTGGCGCTGACAAATTAATTAGATTTCATATTTAAATTATAACAAATACAATAAAATTGGCAAGTAAAAAAGCCGACCTTATTGGTTTTTAAGATCGGCTTATTGTTTATTAGGCATAGATATTGGCTCAAGCTCACTTTCCTGGGCAGTTGAATGTTTGGGCTTAGTCTGATCAATTAATTGTCCATTTTCTGCTTCGAGTTTAATTAGATAAATTATGGAGTGAGGCACATGCATGCTGCCTGGTTTGGCAAAGCTAATATTCGTAATAATTCCAATTCTCTCTATTTTATTGTATTGATCACGCATGATTACCCTGTCATTTAACGAGAATTTTGGCTTTGGCTGGCCAAATAATATTATGCACTAGTCTGCTTCTTCTTGGGTTTCATACTTCTGAAAGCAGAGCTTACAGCGTATATCTTTTGATTCTACCAATTTGATCACCTCCTTTTGTGGTTTGTAATATATTAAATTAGCAGGATATTAATAAAAAGTCAAGATAAAAGCCTGGGGCAATCTTAACAAGTTGGTACAAGGGATATTGTTTTTGATAAGTAAATAAAGGGTGAAATGAAGATTTCAGGGTGGGAAAATCTGACTGAAAATTCGCCAACATATTCCGGCAGGTATTCAGGAGTTACATGGTGATACATTCTGCGAATAAAAGTCCTTAAATTACCAAACATCCCCTCAATTTCTGAAGTTAATCCGAATTGCCATTTGGCATGAATATCTTTATTGTGTTTCACTTGCCACCATTGGTCAATTCTAGAGTAAACACCAGAGCCATCTGTATGGAGTTGAGAACGGGGAGCAATATTTTGAAAAATAAATTGAGCAGTCATTTGTTTAGTAACCGACGCTTGAGGCACCATTACAGATACAATTTTAGTGGAACCGATTTGCTTTGCCATCATTAATGACCATTGTTTAAAGTAGGCTTCATCCATTTGCACCACACCCTCTAAAATATCAGCAAAATCTGGCAATTGTGCACGAAATACCCTGAACCAATGATAAACACTAATTTCAGATACATGGCATAGTTTTACCGTTTGCTTAACAGGCACCTGTTGCGTCCAGCACCATAATAATGCCCAGATGGTACGCAAAGACAACTTGCAGTTAGATAGCCATGTGTTGCTAAACAAGCGAAAAGATTTGGACATTAAAAATTATGCCAAGTACATATTAAAGGAAGGCAGTGTTTATGAGAAAAGAGATTTGCTGTCAAACCTAAGAAGCAAGCTGGTGTTAAAGGATAAGAAATTAGTGATCGAGGCATAAAACATAAAAGCACGATTGGAGTCGTGCTTTTTTATTTAAGTTTAATTCTATTACTTTTTAACCACTGCCTCAACAGCTGCTAATACCTCTTTTGGTAAAGCCTTGCCTTTAAAAATATAATCTATGGCGCCCATTTCCTTGCATCTCTCTCTGTCCTTAATAGTATCTAAACTCGTAAAGACAAGTATCGGAATATTTTTTGTCTTGGGGTTTTTCTTAACTTTTTCAAGAAAAACATAACCTTGCTCAGCATCCATATGGACTACGCCGTTTTCTATTTTTGGTATTATCAAATCAAGCAGGATCACGTCTGGCTGCTCAAATTCAGTAACATGCAAAGCTTCTTCAATATCAGCAGTAGAAAGGAAATCATAGCCCTTTTGTTCAAAATAAGCATGGTACATATCAACAAGATTCATTTCATCTTCAACGAATAGAATCCTGCCTTTTTCAGATTTCATGACATGCGCGTCATTCATAATTGTTGGCTAGATTTTTTAGTAAATATAGGTAATGTGAAATAGAATGTTGAGCCTTTGCCTTCACCCTTGCTTTCAGCTCCGATTTGTCCATCATTGCCTTCAATGATTTTTCTGGCAATAAATAATCCTAAGCCTGAGCCGTCTGGCTTCATAGTAACAGCGCCCTGGCCCCTGGAAAACTTCTGAAACAATTTTTCTTTATTTTGTGGCACTATACCCATGCCAGTATCCGTAATTTTAATTTTTAGAACATTAGGTGACTTTTCATAACTAACCGTCACGGAACCTTTTTCAGTATAAAAAACCGCGTTATCAAGCAAATTAGAAATCACATGAACCATTTTTTGAGAATCGCAATATACCTCTGGAATTTTAAATTTGGGTGTTTCAACTTTTATCTCCAATTTTCGTTCATCAACTGCCGGCAATTTTTTCTTTTCTTCAATGAGGGTATTCACTATTTTTTCAAGATCAGTTTTGCTCTTATTCATTTTCATTTTAACGCCTTCCAGTTCATAGGCTTCCCAAAAATCAGAAATTGTATCGCTTATTCTTTCCAGTCCGCTTTTTGCATATCCAAATCCTTTTTCTGGGGTAATTGCTTTTTCCTCTACCATAGCAAAAGCATTTCTCATAATTGAGAGGGGGGTATTAAGCTGGTGGTTAACCACTCGTAAAAATTCAGTTTTCATATTAAGTAATTCTTCTAAAAATTTATTCTTTTCATTGATTACTTGAGAAGCTTTATTTAGGTCTGCATTTAACTTTTCAATCTGTTTTAAACGCTTTGATTCCGAATTGATGGAATAAATAAGCAAAAAAGCGATTAGCAAAGTTAAATTAAAGGCGATTATTCTTATAGCAATATTTTCCGCCCCAAAACTAAAAATTTGCAATAAGCTAAATATGACTAAAAAGGCGCTCAATATTTCAGAAGCTAAAAGTCTGACATTTAAAAATTTATATCTGCTAATTGAGTAAAAACTAAAAAGCACATAAAAGATTGAGCTGGTACTGTCTAAAACATTATATTTGGTGATTTCAAAAATCGGCAGGATAAAACTAACAACAGCTGCAATGGCCGATGTTAAAAGCACTCCTATTATGATCAAAATAAATTTTTCTCTATCTGCTGGTTTGGAATTTTTATACTCAACAAACGTGAACCCAAATAAATAAACGAATAAAATTATAATAAAAACCGAGAAATAATCAAACAATGATCCAGTTTCATAATTACTATAATCTATTACCTTAGTAATCATTTGGCTGGATGTAAACATTAATATTCCGAAGATAGCACTAATTAACAAAAAAGTGTGTGTAGAAATTTTAAACAGCTTACTAGTCTTATCATGCTTAAGGTAATTGATCCAAATAATTATTGAGATGATAATGAACGGTGCAAGCGTATAAATGATGCGTAAAATTAAAATAGAATTGCTACTTTGGAAAAAATAGTTTAGAAGCACCCAAAATGCGATTAAAAAAGTTGATATACTAAAAAAGATATTTAGCTTTGATCTGTAATTATTTTTTAATACATAAAAAGCCAAAATAAGAATAAACAAGGCAATTATAAGATTTAGCTGGGCGATTATCATAATTCGCTAAATAGATATAAATTAAGGTTTGATGGTTATATTATACCAAGAATTTTAACTAAAAAAAAGCTGGCTCAGTCTTTAGCTTTATATCGCTATTGACTGAACCAGCGGTTTAGATAATGCCTAGCTTTTGCCCGATGTTTTCCAATGAGTTAAGGAGTTTTTCAATCTCCTCGTCAGTGTGGATTGCGGTCAAGTTGACCCGCACCATGGCTTCATCTTGCCCTACGGCAGGATAATAGTATGGCGGGGCAAAAATGCCATCATCCATCAGCATCTCGGCTGCTTTTTTGGCCTTAACTTCATTTTCAAACCCGACTGGAACGATCTGAGTTGTTGAGCCGAAAATATTGAAGCCCAAGGATGTCAAGTTTTTTCTCACTTTCTCTGAGATGGCTATCAGACGTTGGCGACGCCATGGCTCTTCTTTGATGAGATCAATGGCGACAATTAACGCCATGGCAATTCCAGCAGGCATCGAAGTCTGGAACATATGTGTTCTCGCTGCTACACGTAGATAATCACACAAATCCTTACTGCTTGCTATAAAACCTCCTTGCCCACCAAACGCCTTACTTAGGGTGCCTACTTGAAAGGCGATTTCGTTTTCAACTCCGTAGAATTCAGCAGTGCCTCGGCCGTTTTCGCCAAAAATGCCAGTGCTATGCGCGTCATCAACGTAGATTTCGGCATTGAACTTTTTGGCTACTTGGACCATTTGGTCAAGAGGTGCCATTCGTCCATGCAAGGAGAAAACACCGTCAGAGACCACGAGTTTATTTCCTGCCGTTGAATCCTCAAGTAAAGCCTCAAGATGAGCCATGTCCCTGTTTTTAAAAATCTGGACAGGCACTTTGTTTCCGCCTTTCGCAGTCAGGGAAATCCCGTCGATAATGCTGGCGTGAGCAAGCTGATCAACGAAGATCTCTGTCGGCTCCAAGAGTTCTTTATTTTGAGGATCAAAACTGAGAACCAGCTTTTTCAGCGTCCCGCCGATTAGCGCGGGCATGATGCCGATGTTCGCCAGATATCCAGCAGAAAACACCATGGCATCTTCCGTGCCCTTGAATTCAGCGATCTTCGCTTCCAGCAAACAATGTGGAGCCTGGGTGCCGGCTGTCAGGCGTGACCCACCAGAACCGACCCCAAAGAGTCTGGTCGCTTCTATCGCTGCTTCAATCATTCTAGGATGACGGCTTAGCCCGAGGTAGTCATTAGAGGAAAAAGTTATGCACTCTTTACCGTTAATGATTGCCTTGGCTCCTTCTGTGAATCCTTCAATCTTGTCAATCCGCGGGTAGTAATTAAACGACCTAATAATCCTGACGATATTTTCAGCCATTCTTCTTAGCATGGAAAATCACCTCCTTTCCTTTTTTGACAAAGAACTGGTTAATTTGTTTAGGACTTTTTTATCCCTAATCTGATTTCCTATATTATCACATTTACGTGAAAAGTCAAGGGGTTGGGGTAATGTCTATACACATTACCAAAAACTCTTGACAAGTTTAATAATTTGTGATATGATTTATTTTTGAGAATATGGAGAAATAGAAGCTTCTTTTTGAAGTCATAATACTTATTTTTTTCTTCCCCTATTATGTATTATGAAGGAATATTAGGATAAATATTTGAATTAACCTCCTAGCAAAGACGGCTCTGCTAAAATAGCAGATGGTCTAAAAATATCATCAGCATCCGTTGCCTCCAATTCTAGCCAAAGCGGCTATTATCCGGAAGATTATTTCAAAAGGATAAGAAAATTTAAAAACCATTAATCTGGTGCCTGACATTTGACACCGGTATAATGAAATTAAATGTAGAATTGGAATCAAGGCAGAATTCCCTAATCCTAAGGGTCTGGCTAGGCTATTTCTCCATATAAATTAAACGGCTCACACGAAAAGAGCTGTTTTTTATTGGGATTTTGGAATTATCCTCAGAAAAATTATTGCTTTGTTATTTTATTTTTTGCTTCAAGGTTTAGCTCTTCAAATTTCATCCAAAAATTTTTTTCAAACCGAGTGCTTGTCATTGCTGGTTTATCAATACAAATTTTAAATCTCAAGGGGTTGCCTTCTAATCTAAGAAAAGCGAACGTTTCAATACATTTTTTTTTCATTTTGCAACCCTCGCACCAAAAATTTAAATAATATGGTTGAATGTCTTTAAACTCAATATAATAATCGTTTTTTCTGTATATTATTCTTAAGTTTGATCCCGGATCCTTTATTATACGATTATCTTCAATAAAACTATTAGATTTTAAAAAATTAATTATATATTTTCTTGATGCAACGTAAAAACGCCAATCAGGCACCAGTTTTAATAATATTTTATTTTTTTTACAAAAATTTAAAACACTATCAAGATCTTGTTGTTTATCATTAGAAACAACCGCGTTAATTGAAATTTTATCAACATTATTTTTTAGTTTTAATATATTATTTTTTATTATATTTAAATAATCATCTGGGTTGGCATTGTTTTTTATAAAATTCTTAAAATATGAAGGATTTAATGAATGCAATGAAATATTAACCTTAGAAATATATGGCAATGCCTCAAATAAATTTTTATTTAATACAACCATGTTGGAGGTAATAAAAACCTTATAACCTTTCGAGGTTAAATATTTACACAATGGCTTTAGATCCTTGTATAATGTCGGTTCCCCACCAGTTAAATGAACAATATTATAGTGTTTTTTTAATTTTTTTAACCATTTTATAAAGCTTTGATCGGATAAAGAAACTTCCTCAGTTTCTTTTGTTCCCTCACAATGACAAAATGGACACGATAAATTACATTTATCGGTTATTTTAATTCTTATTTTATCGTTGTATTCAAAAATTGGCTTTATTTTTTTTGTCGTATTGTTTTCAATTTATTACTAAATGTATAAATACCGGTCGTTGATGACCAGTATTTAAACTAATCCTGCTTGGTTAATAATTCAATAAATTCTAAGGATAGGTTTCAATATTTTTTATTCTCGGATAAATAATAACGTCTTTTATATCATCTCTACATAATATCCATGTAATAAATCTTTCTATTCCAAGCCCAAACCCTGAAGTTGTTTGATAGCTCGGTAATTTCCTTAAATTTATATACCAATTGTAGGGAGCGGGATCTACGTTTTGTCTCTTTAACGATTCTAGCATTTCTTGATAATTATCTTGTCTTTGTCCGCTACCAACAACCTCGCCGCCGAAAGAGTTACTAGTTAAGGGCGGGAAAATCATGTCTGCATTTATAACTTTTTCTGGGTTCTCTGGATTTGGTTTTTGATAAAATGGAACCCTGTCACGATCAAAATTTTTAACCCAAAAAGGTGTTTTATATTCTATTACTTCAGCCAATTTTAATTCTCCAGCTGAAGTTAAGTCCCTTCCTGATTCTGTGAATCTAATATAACCTTCATTGCCGTGTTTTACTAATAAGTCAACCGCTTCATCAAAAGATATTTCAGGGAATTTATCTAGCTTAATAATTTGATTTAAACAATCGATTGTTTTATCGTAATTCAAGCTTAATTTTTCTAAAATATTCGGCATTAACAACAACCCTTCAGCAAGAGTTTTAACAAAATCTTCGATTAGAGGATATAATTTATCTACTCCACCCCTTATCTCGGCTTCACAATTAAAAAATTGGTTGAGATGTCTTTTGTCTGGATCTTCGCCTCTAATTGATGGCAGGTAGCAATAAATTTTTTCCATGCCATTGTGGATTAAAGGCTCAAAACCAAATTGAGATGAATCTACAAGATAAGAATCTAAATCGCCGAATTTAATTTGAATTGCTTGTGAGTCTGAGCCTAAACCCACGGGAGAAGAAATACTAGGGGTTATCATAAA
This sequence comes from Candidatus Parcubacteria bacterium, assembly GCA_026395675.1. Taxonomy (GTDB): domain Bacteria; phylum Patescibacteriota; class Patescibacteriia; order CAIXNZ01; family CAIXNZ01; genus JAPLYF01. The sequence continues at coordinate 23,703 of JAPLYF010000086.1, read as the reverse complement.
TAAATCAACATTTCTTGCGCCACACTTCTCCACGAAAAAATAATCAGCTATCATTTTAATGTTTTGCCGCAATGCAATAATGGCATAAAAATAGCCGCTTCTAGTTAATTCAATATAGTGGGTCTTTGGATCATATTCTGGCAATTCGAAAGAATTAAATTTTGAATTTTTTACCTCTAAATCAATTTTATTAATTTGTTTTTTTAAATTTGCTGGTAGCATAATTTTAATGCTCAATTATTTTAATATTTATATCGTTTTCTTTTGCCAATAGTTCCATACTGCCCCCCACGGGGATTGTAATTTGAGGGGTGGTGTGACCAATATCTAAATTTGCAATAATGGGAATATCTTTAAGTTCTTTTTTGGTATTAATTATTTTTTGTAGCAGCTCCCTTGTCATTTTTGTTTGATTTTGAAAGCGTCCTATTATAATTCCCTTAACACCGAAAAATTCTGATTGATGTATTAATGATTGAAGCTGCCTATCAAAAAGAGGCGGATTTATTTCCTCGTCCTCTTCAAGTACTAAAATAGAATCAACAAGGCCTGGCCAATAATCTGTCCCTTGAAGTGAATTTAAACATCTCACATGACCGCCGATGATACGACCCACGGCATACCCTTTGTTCATTACCCAGTATCCGCTATTTTTAATAAAATGCCTTTTATCTTGATGTAAATACCATGGATCATCGCTCCATTCGTTTGATGGCGAAACATAATAAGACGAATCATTCACGCAACACTTAATAAAATAATCCAAAGAATGTTCAAAACCAAGTTTCATCCCCCAACTAGAAAAATGAGGGCCCAAATAAGTAATCATTCCCGTTTTTGCTGTAATCGCGTTTGTCAAGGCAGTTACATCCGAAAAACCGCATATAATTTTTGGATTATTAGCGATTAATTTATAATCAATATATTGAAGAAGTTGATTGGAATTATAGCCTCCAATAGCTGTGAAAATTGCGTCAATGTTTTTGTCTGCAAATGCTTCATGCAAATCTTCAATTCTTGATTCAATAGATGATGAATTAAATTCATCAATTTCGTCTACATGCTTTGCAAAAGTAACATCTAATCCAACTTTATTAAATCTATCTATTGCTATTTTTTTACATTCTTCACCAATGATACTCATACTCCTGACAGGCGCTATAACTCTTATGCGTTGACCACTTTTAATTTTTTTTGGTTTTATGAGATTTTTGATTTCGATCATATGATTATTATAAAAATAAAGCTTGTTTAATTTTTTGCTGATTTTGACTCAAATTTTTTTTAAACTTTAATTCTTTTTCGAAGGCAGTAATAAAATCTACTAATAACATGGTAACTTCATCATCAGAACCTGAAAATTCCCTTTCTTCAAATTGTGCAATAATTTTTTTTAAATCATCAATCTCAACTTTGCATTTTGCTCTAAAATAACTTATCGCCTGAACATATTTTTTTAATATCCTGTTTCGATTATGCTGACCGAACGGTCTAAGACCTTCACGAAATAACACTGCACTTGTTATAATTGCATCTTCAAATTTTCTTCTGAATTTTTTATCAACTGATTTTAAACCTTCAACTGGAGTGCCGTCTTGAACATGATCTAACCCATAAAGCTCTTTAAGTATGGTGGTTGTGCCAATTGAAATTTCTAAACAAATTTTTGAATCAGAATTTTCAATAATAATCAAATTGGCCACATCGGAAAAACCATTACCATCGGAATTTCGTAATGCGATGTTGCAATTTTTGCCTATATAACCCTTAATTCCCAATTTGTGTCTATAATATTCAGTTTTTCTTCCATCAACTTCTAAATTGTTTTTACTAAAACGTTTTTGACAAATTTCTAATAATTCTTTATCGGCCGAGTTGATTCTTATTAAGATATTGTCCCGTGTAATTCCTAATTTTTTTTCAAAAAAATCAAAAGCCTCATTACACCCGGCATCAATTCTTTCGGGAGGAGTGATTGCTTCTAAATCAGGAAAATACGATCCCCACATAGGTTCAAAATCATCATCTAACAATTTGTCTAAATTTCTTGTTCTAATACAATCTTGGTGTATAAACACACCCGGGACAGGAATCTCTCTTTTTATTAAATATGGTTTTAGAACGCTTATCGGTGAACCAATAAATCTAACACTTTGATCAACTCCCGAACTAATCAAAACTGAGGGCTCCTCTTTATAATTTAATGAAGAAAAATGATTTTTAAAATTATTTATTATCCATTCAACATGTTGCTTCGCCTCCCATGGCGCAAACTTTTCTTTTCCATAAACACTCAATGCTTTTTCTTTATCATTTAAATTTATTTGCTGGTGGGGAAATCGTTCATTTTTATTAAGCATATATTTAACTTATAAGCTTTATAATGTTTTTACCTATTTGTTCAAGTATAATATTTTATTTTATTTTTGTCGATCTCCCATATTTATCAATCAATTCATTATTATAAAACACTTTGCTACTTTTAAACACATCAATATTGGGATTTTTACGAAATGAAAAATTACACAAATATTTATTATTAGTTAAATTTACATTTCTACTGTAACTAATGGAGATTGCACCACCATCACGCACTGCTAAATTTAAAATAAAATAATTATTTACTATTGAAACATTTTTGCTTTTTTCAATATATATGCCGCCACCCCACTTTGCAAAATTTAAAACAAATACACAATTTTTGATTTCAATATTATGACAATTATTAAGATATACAGCTCCTCCATCTTTTACGTAACCATTTAAAATATAAATATTGTTTTCGATTAATTGATTGTTCTGATTAAGTAAAAAAGTACCGCCACCCCTTTTTTCAATGCTTGATCCTCTTTTCCCAACCAACAAGATATTGCCTTGCCAATATGTATAAACGCCTCTTTTATTAATTATAATCTTTTTCATTTATTATCTTGACTATTTATTATTAAATCTTGCATCGGCTTTTTTAATTCTAAATTTTCAATAATTTTTTTTGCGACATATTTCGGATCCATAAAATTATGGTAATTGCTTGGTTTTTTTTTATCAAAAAAATTAGTTTTCATACCACGTGTATATACCGAAATAACATTTATCCCATCATTTGCGGCCTCTAGTCTTAAACATTTTGTAAAACCTGAAGCCGCAAATTTACTAGAACAGTAGCCAGACGATCCGACACCTCCATCTAGAGCGCTAGAAGAAAGAATATTTACAATCACTCCTTTTTTTTGATTCCTCATTGTTATTAATGCATATTTTGACCCATAAAAAGTGCCAAAAAAATTTACTTCCATAAGCTCATGAACTTTTTTAATGTTTGTTTTTTCAATTAATGCATGCGGAAACCAAATTCCAGCATTGTTAATCCAGATATCAATACGTTTAAATTTTTTCTTTACTATTTCGGCTAATTTTTTTACATCTGCTTCTTTTCTAACATCAGTTTCTATCGCTAAAAAATTATTATCTGATTTATTTTTATTTTTTTCTATCGAACGAGCTGCGATTACGACTTTATTTCCATTTGCAATAAAAGCTGATTTTAAAGCCAACCCTAAACCTTTAGTGCCACCGGTAATTACTATAACATGGTTTCTAATTTTCATAAATTTGTTAAACATCAAAAATACTTTTTTGATAATATTTTAATTTAATCATTTTTGTAGCGCAACGAAGAAAACACCCGATTCCCATCAATCAATAAAAAAATTTCTATATAATATCTAGGACTACGTGATTAATTTATATAATATATAATCACTATTTTACACTTTGTATTTTTTCTTGATTAAATTGCAAATAAGCATCGTAAGCATCGAAGGTTCTTTATTTAAGCTTTACAACCAGTGGGACAATGCCATGATCCCCTTTTTAATCTTCCTCCGGTCCAATAAGAGGGGCACTACCCGAAAAGGGAATCTAATCCCTCCGCTTTGGCAATTTAGCCTTGCGATAAAAATTTTTGGTCTAAGGTACGCCACTATTTTTGGTTCGAGTCCCGCAGGGGTGCTCGTTTTTTACAAAAAGTGAGTTTCAAAAACCCTTGATTTTATTGAGGCATCAGGGTCTCTCGAATGGTTTCTTCTTGGTACCGCCACGGGGAATCGGACCCCGGTTACCAGGATGAAAACCTGGTGTCCTAACCACTAGACGATGGCGGCATGGTTGGAAATTGGTAATTAGAAATTAGAAATTTGAGATTGGTTTTTTATAAATATTAAAATATCCCTTCACTAATTTCCAGTATCTAATATCTAATTTCTACAATTTAAAAATCCCTAGAAAGTGGGATTATATAGATATTATATAGTAAATTAGGGTGAATGTCAATATTTTGTTTCTAGAGAAAAATAGCTAAAAAGAGGCCAATGGCGCCTGAATATTTCAAAATAAATATAGCTATTTTTGATCGTACCATTTACCGGATAATAGTATTTTTAAAGATTTAATTGTGTTGTCCAGCTCTTCTTCATCGGGGTTGGTTTCTAAAAAATAAACCACATGCTTTAAAATTTGTTTAAGAGAATACAATATCGATTCGGTTTCTTCTCCATTTTTGCCATAAATTTTATTTATTTTTTCTTCAACATTATCTAAATTTATACCTTTATCTTTGAAAAGATTTGGCCTTACTCTCGCAACACAATTTTTAGCCGCAAGAATGAAAGGCATTAAAGGGGCTTCTTTTACTTGTTGTATTGCGTCAAAAAATTCATTGGGATCAATAACTTCAAGGCCATCTTTTTGAAGATTTTCTTTTAGTATTTCTGCCACTTTTTTAACATCTGCTTTTTTTCTTGCTTCTTCAAATCGGGAACTGGCATCAATAATTTTACCATTCTCTTTTTTCATATTTGGATAAAGATAAAATAGTTTATAAAATTTTTAGGAAAGTTGAGGGCATAAATATTAGTTTTAGTCTTTTATTTCTGCAATAACTATTTCAAAGAAATCTTCTAGGGCTTTTCTTGATCCCTTCGCTTCTATCTCTTTTAAAAATTCAGATTGCGCTTCTTTGTTTGTTAATTTGATAGCTTGAGTTAAGGTTTCAATTTGATTTACATTTATTTTCATGCCCTGAAGCGTAAGCGGGTCAATTATTTTAATATTATCAATTTTGGTCTTTGAAAAATCAATTTGATTCAAATCACAGCCAGTTATTTCTGCTTCACTTAAATCAGCATTAGGAAAAAGCGTTTCATAACCAGAACCGCCGCCAAAATCAGAGTTAAGCCATTTGGTTTTTTTAAAATTGCCGGCACTGCCATTGAAATTAAAAAGTCCGCCAATATCTGCAGCTTCTGGAATTTTCCCTGATTCTCGTTGGCGTTTTCTTCTAACCAGCAAATTTTCGGTAAAGCCAAAGGTTGTTCCCTCTGCATTTACGAGAGCAAATAAAACTTCTAGACCTGGATCTGCAATTACCGCATCTGTAAAATCAGCGTTTTTAATGTTGGTGCCCTCTTTTTGCGACTCATTATATAAAGTTACGCCCCGGATATCAGAGTCGCGAAAGCTTTTCCCTTCAAAATTTAAACCTGACAAATCAAGATCTGCTAAATTACAATTTTCTAATTTTTCGCCTTTCTCAAGTCTTTTAATTACATCCTCTCTGGTTAATTTAATCGGCTTTTCCATTTTTTGTTCTAGGAATTCTTTAAATTTTTTCATAAAGTATTTTTAATAATATTTAGTTTCTCAGATCTTGTCAGATTTTTTAGTTTTGCCTCTGCTCTAGAAGCTGCTCCTCGATTGCGGAATCTTTTAGAATAGGCCAGCTTTACTGGCCTGCGAGCGCGCGTATATTTAGCACTGAGTTTTGAGAAATTATGTTCCTTTAGTCGGCGCGCCAAATCAATGGTAATGCCAGTATACAAGGTTTTATCAGCGCATTTAAGGATATAAAGATAGTACATTTTTATAACAGAATAGTTTTAATTGTTTCGAAATCTTCCCTGCCTACGCCTGTTCCCCTGTCGCTGATGGCGAAACGGGCGGCGGCGAGCGAAATTGGGACCCTGGTGTTTTGGCCAATTGGCTGACTCCGGCTGATTAACTGGCCTGAATTTGGGCTGGCGCGTCGGAGGGAGCTCTGGCACTGGCGAAATCGGCAGGCTTTTTCTGATTAAGCGTTCAATATCGCGCAACTCTTTGCGCTGTTCTGGCGTGGCCAGAGAAATAGCATGGCCGCTGGCTCCGGCCCGGGCCGTGCGTCCGATCCTATGCACGTAATCTTCAGTCTGAGTCGGCATGTCAAAGTTGATAACCAGTTCAATGCCAGTCACATCAATGCCTCTGGATGCTATATCAGTCGCGACTAAGACGCGATATTTGCCTGTTTTAAATCCTTGCAAGGCATCGCGACGCTGGCTAAGGGAGCGGTTGGAATGAATCTCGGCGGCTGCGTGACCCATATCGCGAATTGCTCTGGTGAGTTTTTTCGCCCCATGTTTTGTTCTGGTAAAAATAAGAGTGGGACCTAAATATTGTTCTAAAAGTTTATCTACTAAACGGACTTTGGCATCTCTAGGAATAATAAAAATTTCCTGACTCACATTTTCAACCGTTGTCCCGGTCGGAGCCATCTCTATCCTAATTGGCAGTTTCAGATAGCTAGTGGCCATTTTCATAATTTCTGGGGGTATGGTCGCGGAAAAAAGCATTGTTTGACGGTCAGGCCCCAGCTCTTGAAAGATTTTTTTAATTTGCGGAGCAAAGCCCATGTCCAGCATGCGATCAGCTTCATCAAGCACAACAATTTTGACATTCTTCAACCGCAAGGTTTTTTGCTGCAGATGATCATTGAGCCGGCCTGGCGTGGCAATAATAATATGAGGATTGCGTCTAATTGCCTGGATTTGAGGATAAATTGGGGTACCGCCGATAAGCACTACTGTGCGCAAACCAGATTTTGTGCCTACTTTGCGCAAGGCCTCATCAACCTGGACTGCCAGTTCGCGCGTAGGCAAAACCACTAGTCCTTGGCCATTTATCTGATGCAATCGTTGGATCATGGGAATGCCAAAAGCCAGTGTTTTGCCTGTGCCTGTCTGAGCAACGCCAACCAGATCTTTGCCTTGCAAAGCAATAGGAATAGCTTGGCGCTGGATAGGAGTGGGATTTTTATAATTTAATCTGGCGATTATTTCCAAAAGGCCAGGCGCTATACCTAAACCTGAAAAATTTTGGCTGGCAGATTTTGAATTTTGATTCATGGAAAATTTTTTAAAATAATTTTAATAATTTAATTGCTTTCATTTTATAATAAGATAGGGTTTTAAGCAAGCTTGAAAAAAGTCAATTTTAACAGTAAGATTAAGACAATCAATTTAAATTACATGAAGCATAATTCGCAAAAAAGAATATATTTTGAGGGAGCAGAGTATTTTGTGACCAATCATACCAAGAATTGGGTTAAGTTTTTTAAGGAGCCAATATTTTGCGGGGTATTCATTGCTAATTTAAGATTATGCAAAGTAATGCATGATTTTAGCTTATATGCTTTCGTTGTGCTTTTGCATCATTTCCATCTTCAGTTTATGCCCGAAAATGCTAAGGACTTACCTAAGATAATGCAGTTTCTGAAACGACATGTTACTCGCCACATAAATTTTATCCTCGGATACGAAACCGAAGAAGCGATTTGCAAATCGCTTCTTCGGTTGAGCGAGGGGGAGGTTTTAAAATCAAAGAAAGATAAAATATTGAATATTTCTAAATTAAATAAAAATTTAAACCCAAAACAAAATAAATATCAAATTTATAAAGAATTAATTGCAGAACATTATACCTATTTAAAACAATTGAGACGACAATTTGTAAAAAAATATGGAGATAATCTCAAATTCCCCAGATTCCGTTGGGAAAAATCTTACCGCGACCATTACATTCGCAACCACAGGGATTTTGACGAGCATGTTAAATACATTTACAATAATCCTTTTAAACACAAAATCCCGGCTGCTGAAAATTATAAATATATTTTCACGAACTATCCGGAATTAATAACTGAAATTTAATTAAACATTTTTTATGAAAATACTCGCCATCGAAACCTCCTGCGATGAAACCGCAGTCGCGATTCTAGAAATCTTCGCCAAAGGCGGACCAGCCTCTGGCTGGAAAGGCCAAACTTTTAAAGTTTTGGCTAATTTGGTGTCTTCGCAGATTAATATTCACAAAAAATACGGCGGGGTGGTGCCAGAGGTTGCGGCGCGCAAACATTTGGAAAATATTTTACCTCTTTTGGAAAAGGCCTTGGCACAGGCCAAGGTTACTCAAAAGGATATTGAAGCCATTGGCGTGGTTTATGGGCCGGGTTTAATTACTTCTTTAATTGTGGGAATTGAGACAGCGAAAACTTTAAGCTTGGTCTGGCAAAAGCCCTTGATTCCAGTTGATCACATTAAAGCGCACATTTTAGCCAACTTGATTGAAGGTAATCAGGGAGAATTTAGAAAAATTTTATTTCCAGCTTTATGTTTGGTTGTTTCCGGGGGCCATACCTCTTTGGTTCTATTAAAAGATTTGAAAAAGTTCAAAACGATTGGGCAGACCCGCGATGACGCGGTTGGCGAGGCCTTTGATAAAGTGGCGAAAATTTTAGGATTGGGTTACCCGGGCGGACCGATTATTGCAGAGAAAGCAGCCAATGCTGATAAAGAAAAATTTAAACTGCCGCGACCCATGATTAATTCAAGGGATTTTGATTTTTCTTTTTCTGGTTTAAAAACAGCGGTTAGAACAGAATGGGGCAAAGAGCGATTCTCCGCCAGAGGCGGATCCGCCCTTGGCGGAAGAGACAAAGAGGCAATTAGAAGTATGTGCGCCTCTTTTCAACAGGCCTGCATTGATGTTTTGGTTAGTAAAACCATTGCTGCTGCCAAGAATTATAATGTTAAGACGGTTCTTTTGGGTGGCGGGGTTTCAGCTAATAAAGAATTGCGCAAACAAATGGCATTGGCAGTTAAAGATTTAACCAAGGTGAAATTTTTTCAACCGGATTTACACTTAACGACTGACAATGCTTTAATGGTTGCTATTGCGGCTTATTTTGAGTATAAAGAAGGTAAGGGGAAGTTTAAAAATGCCTGGGGAAGGATTAAGGTGGAGCCGAATTTGGAATTATGAATTCCGAATGCCGAATTACGAAATATGGAAGGGCGAAAATGTTTTGGCACTTCGATTTCTGTAGGCGCAACGACGTCGTTGCGCCTACGTGATACGGTGAATTACCAAAACATTTTCGCCCGTATCTAAATTTATGAAATACATTTCTAAAACAGAAAAAGATACTTACAAAATCGCTGCCAATATTGCCAGGAAGTTAAAAGGCGGCGAGATTATTGCTTTGGAAGGCGAATTGGGAGCTGGGAAGACCACTTTTGTAAAAGGTCTGGCTAAAGCTTTGGGAGTTAAACAGCACGTGACCAGCCCGACGTTTGTTTTGATGAAGATATATGAATGCCTGGCCTCGGCCAAGGCAGGCCGAAATCCGAAATCCGAAATCCGGAATCTCGTTCATGTTGATTGTTATCGGCTGGATGAGCCGCAGGAATTGTTTTATTTGGGCATTGAGGAATATTTGAATAAAAAAGATACAGTGGTGGTGATTGAATGGGCTGATAAGATTAAAAGTTATTTAAAAAAGTTTAAAAAAATTATTTGGATAAAAATAAAAGAAAAAAATAACCAAAGAGAATTTAATTTTTTAAAATAAAAAAAATTTAAATAAAAAAACAGCCCCGCGCCGCGGGGCTGTTTTTTTATATTATTCAACCACTCTAAATATTTCATCAACAGTAGTAATCGCATCCAGGGCCTTTAAAAGTCCATCTTGGACCATGGAAATCATGCCACTATCATGTGCTATCTGGCTAATTAAGTATTCTGATGTTTTGCCAGAAAGAATTTCTTTTTCAATATCTGGATTGAGGGTAAAAATTTCATAAATGCCGATTCTGCCCTTTAAGCCGATATGGTTGCATTCATCACAACCTTGGCCGCGATAAAATTTCAGTTTATTTAAATCAACTTTATAGCCAGAATTAGACGGCAAATTCCCAAGAAGTTGTTTGACTCTTTCCAAAACTTTTGGTTCAAGCTCGGCTTCAATTTTGCATTTTTCATGAACTTTTCTGACCAGACGCTGGCCAATAACAGCATTCAGGGCCGGCGCTAGCAAATATGGTTTGGCGCCCATTGATAAAAAGCGGGGGATGGCGCCGGAAGCATCATTAGTGTGCAAAGTTGAGAGTACCTGATGGCCGGTTAAAGCAGACTGAATAGCTACCTCAACCGTTTCCGTGTCGCGCAATTCACCAACCATGATAATATCTGGATCTTGCCTGAGGATTGAACGCAAGCCATTGGCAAAAGAATAACCAGCCGAATGATCAATCTGACTTTGAGCAATGCCTTCCAATTTATACTCAATCGGATCCTCAAGTGTTATAATTTTAGTCTCTGGATTATTAAGCTTATTTAAAATAGCATATAAAGTCGTGGTTTTACCAGAACCAGTTGGGCCCGTAGTGACGATCATGCCAGTCGGCCTGTCAACCTGCTGCTTTAAATCTTCATAGGCTTTACCGCGCAAGCCAAGATCTTCAAATTTCAAGCTAGTTATATTTGATCTTAATAAACGCATGACAATGCTTTCGCCAAAAGCAGTGGGCAGAGTGGAAACACGCACTTCCATTTTGTCTTCTTTTTTTAAATAAATCGTGATGCGTCCGTCCTGCGGCTTTTCAGTTATATTTATTTTTAAGCCGGCAATGGCCTTGACTCGGGAATCTAAACGTTCCCAGATTTTTTTGGGCAAGGTAGAAACAATATGCAAGACACCGTCTATTCTATATCTTAAAATAATTTTTTCTTCTTCTGCTTCAATATGCACATCAGAAGCGTCAGATTGCAGGGCACCAGCTAAAATCATTTTAAAAAGTTCAGTCAGGTTTTTTTCTTCATTAAGTTTGGCATTAAGAATGCCAAAGTTTTTTATTTTTTTCGTCAGATTTTCCAAATCTTCGCCAGTCAGTTTAATGCCGTAAACGATTTCGCGGGGAGGCGGGAATTTAGCATAGAGTTTGTAAACTGTTTCATAACTATACTCAGAGATTAAATAAATTTCTCCTCTGCCCGTGTAAATTTCTGCTTTTAAGGTGTCTAAGATTTCTTTTAGTTTTGGGTTTTTTGGATTGGGGGAGGCAATTCTAATCTCGCGGTCTGTTTTATAAAAACAAACAACCTTTTCTGCCTTGGCTGTTTGGCGCGGGATGCTATTTAAGGTATCGCTATTAATGGGAAAGCCAACTAAGTTGACATAAGGAATTGCCTGGGATTTGGCTTCTTCTTCTGCGACTGTTTCCAATTCTTTAATCCTGATTTCTGAGATTTTTTCCTCAAATTTTTCCATGACTTTTTCTTCTGCAATTTCAGGTTTTTCCTTCTGGCTGGTTTTGCTTTCCGCAATTAATTCACCTAATCCTTTAATTTTTTTTTCATCATCATCTTTGGTCATATTATTTTCTTTTACTTTTTGATTTTTTTCTGATTTTCGTGGTTCCTTTTATTTTTTTAGCTTTAATAATATTTTTCATTTCTTTTTCTATTTGCGGCTGCAGTTTTAAATAAGCCGTTTTTATTTTCTTGGCAATCTTTTTTTTCTGAGATTTAATTTCTGGCTTGAGCTCAATATATTTATCAATTATTTTTTTATTTAATACCTTTGTTTCTTTTCGCCCAATTTTTATTAGTTTTCTAGTTTGCTTCTTAATTTCTTCTTTGTCTAATTTTAAATTATAGCGTTTGAGCATTTTTTTAAAAAGATCTGGAATATTATAAACAAGCTGCTGTATTTTTCCCCAGATTGTTTCCTCAGACATTTTTATAAAAGCAATTGTCCAGCTGCTCAGGTAAAAAACAGTGTAAATCGCGCTGATTAAGAAATAAAGGATGAAAAAGGAAAGGATGATTAGGGTCATGGACATGACTTGGCCAAGGAGCGAACCCAGAGCTAAAGCGTGTAAATAAATAATGAGACAGGGGACAAAGATTAAACTAAAGGAACAGAAAACAATGATTAAACTAATAATTTTTAAAACAAATAAGAGAAAAGAAATTTCCAAACTGAGCAGGATATTTTGGGAAAAAAGCTGCCAGGCCTCTTGGATCGCCTCGATAATATGTGAATTCTTTAAGATAACAAAATTTATGGCATAGGCAGTAAGAAAACTTATGATGATAGCAAGAATAATAAAAAGTAATAAAAAAACAATATAAAGCGCTACAATATAAGAAAGTCCTGTGTGAAAAAATGAATAAAAGAGGAAAAGATTGAGCACTAAGAAACTGGCATAAAGAACAAGCTTAGAAAGAATATTTAAAATAAAAATACTCCAAAATTTTTCCTGGCTTTGGTTAAAAAGCCAGGCAGCTTTTATCTTTTTGTTTTTGTAGAGATCAGCAGAATATTTGACTATATATATCTGGGAAGTGAAAATCATCCAGAATATAAGCAAAGTAATCGTCAGGAGGCAAACAAAGGTCAGATAAAAAGAAAAGTTGTGAGGCAAAATATCTAAAAAATAAATAAAGCTATTAAAATAATTCATTTGGCTGGCAAACAGATTATCTAGGCCCTGACTAAGAGTTGCCAAATTTTGCAGCTGCTTGATTTGGCTATAAATTATTTCATAGACCGATTCCAGAGAAATTAATGAGGCAAAAATCCCAAAAATCCAAAGAACCTTATTTTTAATAGTAATTTGCCAAGCAATTTTAAAAATATTGCGATAAGAAATTTGCATATATTCCCTTTCTTAATTTAAGAACTCAAAATATATTTAATGAGTAATCTTATTCAAATTATACTATATTCTTTAGAATAAGACAAAATAAACCCCGTCTCGCTTTGCGGGGCAGGGTTTACGCATAGTTAAGAGTTTTTTTATTTCTTTTTTGGCCCTATTAATTTTTCAAAATCTTCTCTTTCCAGAGTTTCTTTAAGTATAAGTTCCCTGACTATTTTTTCTAAAAGAGTTCTTTTTTTAGTTATGATTTCTTTGGCGGTCTCTTGGGCCTGGTTAATCAGCCGGGAAATTTGCTGGTCGATTTGTTCAGCGGTTTTTTCACTATAATCCCTTTGTTCATGAATTTCTCTACCCAGAAAAATCAACTCTTCTTTTTCACCAAAAGTCCTTGGGCCCATGGTTTCATCCATGCCATATTCAGTCACAATTTCACGGGCCAATTTAGTAGCAGTTCTTAAATCATTGGAAGCACCGGTTGTCACTTCGCCAAAGATTTCTTTTTCAGCAGTATGGCCAGCCAGTAAAACGGCTAATTCTTCTATAAATTCTGATTTACTGTGCAGATGTCTGTCCTCTTCTGGCAATTTGATAGTATAACCTGCGGCCTGGCCTCGGGCGATAATCGAAACCTTTTGCACAGGGTCAACATTTGGCAATTCATGGGCAACTAAGGCATGGCCCCCTTCATGATAAGCTGTTATCTTTTTCTCTTTTTCCGTCAGGATGTGGCTTTTTCTTTCTGGTCCGAGTAAAACTTTTTCCACGCTCTCCAAAATATCAGTCATTTCAATTTCCTTTTTATTGCGGCGGGCTGCCAAAATAGCTGCTTCATTGAGCAGGTTAGCGAGGTCAGCGCCGGAAAAACCAGGCGTCCTTGCAGCGATTATTCTTAAATTTATTTCTTTAGCCAAAGGTTTATTCTTGGCATGAACTTTTACGATAGCTTCGCGATCTTTGAGGTCAGGCATGTCGAGAATCACTCTGCGGTCAAAACGGCCAGGTCGCAGCAAGGCCGGGTCAAGAATATCTGGCCGATTAGTGGCAGCCATCACAATCACATTAATTTTAGTTTCCATGCCATCCATTTCCACTAGAATTTGATTTAAAGTTTGTTCTCTTTCATCATGTGAGCCGCCTAAGCCGGCGCCACGCTGACGGCCAACAGCATCCAGTTCGTCAATAAAAATAATGCAGGGCGCGGTTTTTTTGGCTTTTTTAAATAAATCGCGCACCCTGGAAGCGCCCACGCCAACAAACATTTCCACGAATTCTGAACCTGAAATGGAAAAGAAAGGCACATTAGCTTCGCCAGCAACTGCTTTGGCCAGCATTGTTTTACCCGTGCCAGGCGCACCCATTAATAAAACGCCTTTGGGGATTTTGGCGCCGAGGTGCGTAAATTTACCAGGGTTTTTTAAAAATTCAACAATTTCAGTCAGCTCCTCTTTGGCTTCCTTGCAGCCAGCCACATTTTTAAAAGTAATTTTTTCTTTGCCCTTTTGCCTTAATTCCCTGGCCTGGCTTTGGCCAAAGGATAAGGCCTTAGTATTAGCGCCCTGTACTTGACGCATCATAAGATAAATAAAAATTGCAATCAGAATAAAGGGAATTAAGAAAGGCAAAATAGTAGTCAGCCAAAAAGCCCAACCCTCATTGGTTTTAATTTCTATATTAATCTTCTTGATTTTATCCAGATTAACATTGTAATTCTTAAAGAGTTCGCTTAAAGACTCATTGGTTTCCTTATTGGTAATTTCTTTTTGTCCGTTATTTAAAACTATTTCCAGCTTACTATCCCTGACAATGATTTGTTTAATTTCTTCATTGTCAATCTGAGCCAGTAATTTCTCAATGCCAATTTCCTGAGTTTTTTCCAAACTGGCATTATAAGTGCTAAACAAGACAGCAATGACCAGAAAAATTATTAAAAAGATTAAAAAGTTTTTAAGAATGATTTTACCCATATTTAGAGGATTAAAAATTATTTATAACTTGTATTTTAACCGAAAAATTTTTTCTTGTCAACTTTAAAAAGTGATTATAAAGAGCGACCAGGATCGCTCTTTGAAATTCTTTTAGATTGTAAGCAGATAATGATATTTAAAATTTTATTTCTGCCAGTTTTTCAATAAGAGCCCGCCTTTGTCAGTGTAAGCCAGCGCTTTAACTAAGCCCCAATCAGAATCAGAAATCGGCAATTTTTTCATTTTTTTAATATAGCCAATAACAGCTGGAATTTCTTGATCAAGATTTCTTTTATTAGCTTGGTTATAGGCAGCAAAATTTACAAAGTTCCAGTCATCGCTGGTTTTGGGCTGGCTTTTGAAGAAATTAAAAAAAAGCGAGATAGCATTTTTTTCTTTACTAAGGTCCCTCTGTTCAGGAATTTGCGGGATAATGTTTTCATTGGTTAAGCTGATTTTAAAATCAGCTGGTTCAGCAGTCAGATAATTTACATTTACATTATTAAGTTTTGGAAAATAATCAAGATTAGTGCGAGAAAAATAGGCGATATATTGTAAATATTTACTTTGGCCTAGAAAATCAAGATTATCAGGAGTTGGTTTGAAAAAGTAAGAAGCTTGCTTGCCCTCAGGCCCCCAAAAAGGTCCAGTCAAGGGCAGAATATTACCCGTTCTAACTTGAAAATAAATTTCACCAGAAAGATTAACCAGGTTGCGAATATCTAAAACACCCAAGGCAGAATTATTAAGAAAAACCTCGTCAAGAGAACCCTTGAAAACATTAACGATTTTTTCTTCATTGCCCAGCCAGCGATAGCCAGCACAGCCAATCCAGGTTGGAAAGTTATCCTTGGTATTGGGAGAATAGTTAATTTTTCCTCCATCATAATCTAGCGCCTGCGTTGTTTGTTCTACACCATCAATATACAGCTTAATGGTTTTAGCTTTGTCATCATAGACACCTGCGACATGGTACCAGCGCGCTGGGGCAAAATTATATTTAGTATTTTTTGCCATGACCCAGTGGTCTTGATTGCTGTCTGGCCAGAAGATCAGGGCTAAAGATCCATTTTTAAACCCAAAAAAGTAATCATATCTTAAAGCATAAGGTTTTTTATCCATGTAATTGCCAAACGCCTTAGTTAAAATGGCATAGTTTATGTCCTCACTGCCATTAATTATATTAACGCTTGGCTGGATCCAGGCGCCGATGGTGAACGAACCAGTAAAAGTTAAATTCTGGCTGATTTTTACTTTGGAATTAAAACCATCAAAATCATAAGCCGAGGAATTATAAATCCCTTTGGTTAAGCCAATAATTTTATTTTCGCATTTAAATGAAGCAAAGCCAGAAGCAGTACAGTCAGTCAGAGAATCTAAGCTCCAGGCAGCCAGTGTACTTTTTGGCCAAGCAGGTTTTTGATTGTAAATTTTATCTGTCTGCCAAGTTAAATTTTCCCATTGGTTTGAGTTTTTACCGTCGCCAATTACAGGCGAAATAAAATTGCCGCTTAAGGCGCCAGCTTGCAGAGTGACACCATCTTTATCCCACTGGGTCAAGGTAAATGTACCATTTTTAAAAGTTTGGAAATCATTGGCCTGGCTTAAAGCATTGATAAATTTTGGCTGAGCTTCGCCGGGTCGAGGAATATTTAAAAAAATTAAACTAATAATAATAAATTTTAAAGCCAAAAAACCCAGAGTCCCCTGGATTATTTTCTTGACTGTCCGGCTGTTTTTTTTATATTGCTCAAAAGATTTTAAATAAGTGCCTTTATTATTTTTTTGCCCGTATTTATCAAAAGTCGCTGAAGGATTAGCTACTATTAATTCTGGGGCAAGGTGTAATTTTTCACCAAAACTATATTTTTCGCCCAAGGACTTGATTAATTGGGTGATTCTTAAAAACAAGAAAATAAAAAGAATCAGGATAATAAAGTCCAGCAAATATGAAATAAGAAAAAAAAGATAAAGCATAAAAAAATATTTCTGTTTTTATTAATATTAAAATTATAACAAAATTTAGCAATTTTTACAAGAAGCAGATTTTATAGTTAATTGACAAATAGATAGATATAAAATAAGCTTAAATTAAATAAAAAATTGTCTTTGGGGGACAATTTTTTGATTTTATAACGAACTTTGAAAAAACCCGCATTGCGGGGTAAAAAATATTTAACAAAGCCCTCCTCCGCATAAAGCTTCGGAGGGCGAAGGAGAAAGAAATGGAAGAAAAGCTTTTAGTTTTTGCTTCGGGTGATGCCGAAGGCGGAGGTTCTGGCTTTCAGGAATTAGTAGAAAATTCCAGAAGCGGTATTTTGCAGGCCAAAATCGTGGCCGTTGTTTCCAATCACAAAAATGGCGGTGTGGCGCAAAAGGCCAAGAATATGGGGATTCAATTCCTTCATTTTCCTGGTCCCTTCACAGCCGATGCTTATCAGCAAATTTGGCATGGCTTTGGCCAACCCTGGGTGGCGCTGTCCGGCTGGATCAAATTCGTTAAGGGATTGCCAGTTCGGGATGTATTGAATATCCATCCAGCTCCCTTGCCCGGCTTTGGAGGCCAAAGCTGGTATGGGCACAGCGTGCATGAACGGGTTATTACCGCTTTTAAGGCGGACGAGATTACAAATTCCGCTGTCTGCATGCATTTCGTGACCGAAAAATATGATGATCCGAGCGTACTTTTTTTTAAGTACCCGATCTTGATCCGGACAGATGATGATGCTGACAGCTTGGGCAAAAGAGTGAATAAGATCGAGCACGGCTGGCAGTCGGTCATCACCGACTTGGTGGTAACCCGGCAAATCCGCTTTCAAGAAGGCGCAGTGATTGTGCCTGACTGGTACAAAAAAATGCCTTTTTGCCCTGACAACTGCCAAGCTTACCCAAAAAAGTGAAAAAGAAAAGCCCCGGACAATTCCGCATCGCGGAAAGTTCGGGGCTTATTTTTTTAGGCCAGGCCTAAAAGGCCAGGCACTTGCTGCCAGTCGGTGAAACAGAAGTGTTCTCCCAGGTTGGCAGCATGTTTCTGCTCAGGGTTATACCAGCCAAAACGTACACCAGCGTTTTTGGCAAGTTGCCCGTCTTTTTGCGGATCATCGCCAAAGTAAATGGTTTTTTGGCGAGCCGCCATTAGAAAATGAGACAGGTCAATGGTTGCTAAATCATATTCTTGCCGTTTGAACCACTGCCTAAAGACCAAGTCAAGCAGAAATGGGCTTGGCTTAACTGTCTTTTTGGGATCATCTGGGAAATGCAGACCGCGCAGGTCATCGTCAGTTATAATTAGCTCTGGGCAGGGCAATTCCCAGGTAGTGAAAACTTTTTTGATGAATTCTTCATGGCCCGAGGAGAGTATGGCCAGTTGCAGCTTGATTTGATTTTTTTTCTTGAGCGTGGGAAAGTTCTGCAAGAATTCTCTTAAACCATTACAGGGTAATGGCCAGGCCGGTCCGATTTCATTGATTAAGAAAATAAGTTTGGCGCGCACCAACAATTCAGAGATAATGCGCAAAGGATTCCAATTTGCTTGTGTATCATCCCAGACCAGGGGGACGCCTTTGCCTATTGGGACAAAGTCACTCAAAACATCCTTTTGTCGGTTAAAAATTTCTCGAGCTTGCTCGATTAATTCTTGTTTATGTTCAAATAAGGCGGCGATCACTTCGCTGGGCGCTCTATTTTGCAGGCCGCCTATTAATTGCAGCGGGTCAAGGCCAAATGTTTCACTGCCAAAAAGATATTTAATAGCCAGATTATATCCCTGGTAAACATCAATTTGGTTGGGGCTTGGGTCAAATGTCCTAGCTAAGGTCATGTCAAAATCACAAACCCAAAACCAAATATCCTCAAGCAACTTGCACGCATCCATAAAAGCCTCCTTTTTCGCGGATTGTTAGCAAATAAATCTCTGGTTGGATTGAGATGTAAAGAACTAACTTCTTACATACTATATAATATTAATTCTGGAAAACTGTCAAATATTGCTTGCCTACAATTAATATGTTAAGCTGGAAAATGTAAAGATGTAATAACCAATAAGCAAATTCCAATAATCAAACAAATTTTAAATTCTAATAATTAATAACTTAAAAAGTTTAGAATTTAATTATTGATTATTAGTTATTGTTTGGATGTTGATTATTATTTATTGGATGTTAAATTTATGAATAATTGGTATGTGATTACCGGAGCGCCTTGTTCTGGCAAAACAACTTTAATTAAATTATTGCAGGAAAAAGGCTATCAGACAGTACCTGAATTAGCCAGGGTTTATATTGATGAGCAGCTAGCCAATGGAATTACCCTGGAAGAATTAAGACGAGATGAATTATCCTTTCAAAGAAAAATTTTGCAGTTTAAAATTGATCATGAAAAAAAATTAGATCCCCAGTCAATTATTTTTTTTGACCGAGGCATACCTGACAGCCAAGCTTATTATAAATTGTGCGGTTTAGAAAGCGATCCTGTTCTTGATGAGGCAGTAAGAAATTCGGTTTACAAAAAAGTTTTTTTGCTGGAATATTTTCCTTGGCAAACAGATTATGCCAGGACAGAAACGCCCGAGGAACAAATCAGATTACACCATTTATTAAAAGAAGCATATCAAAATTTAAATTTCCCCCTTATTGAAGTACCGGCTTTGTCTAAAGAAGAAAAAGCTAAGAGATTGAATTTTATTTTAGATAATTTATAAAATTAGATAACAAGATTATGTATCATTTATACGGTCAGGGGGATAAAAAAACCGAATACTGTTTTAATATTGAAACATCAAGGCCGTTAAGCGATCGGGAATTAAGCGTTTTAAAGCAACTCTTGGCAGATGGTTTTATTTTTGATTCAGTTAAGGAAAATTCAGATTATCAAAATGATGACCGGGTAATAGAGCTGGGACCGCGTTTAAATTTTGCCACGGCTTTTTCCACTAATGCAGTGGCGATATGCCGATCTTGCGGCTTAGATAGCATTACCAGGATTGAAAGATCCAGACGTTATCAATTACCTGAAAAAGTTGAAGCCGATAACTTTATCAAGGAAAACCATGACCGCATGACAGAATTTCAGTATCAGCATAAATTAACCAGTTTTGAAACAGGTTTAGTGCCCGAACCTGTTTTTATTGTGCCTTTAATTGAGCAAGGCCCGGACGCTTTAAAGAAAATCAATCAGCAGATGGGTTTGGGCATGGATGACTGGGATATTAAATATTATTATGACCTTTTTGTGAATAAAATCGGCCGTAACCCAACCAATGTTGAATGTTTTCAATTGGGCCAGGCCAACAGCGAACATTCACGCCACTGGTTTTTTAAAGGTAAATTAGTGATTGATGGCCAAGAAATGACCCAGAGCTTGATGGAATTAGTGGCTGCGCCTTTAAAAGCTAATCAGAAAAATAGCGTGATTGCTTTTAAAGATAATTCCAGCGCTATTAAGGGCTATCAAATTGAAACGATTATTCCGGAAAAACCAGGATATTTTTCCGAATTCAAAAAAGAAAAATTAACCTATCATATAATTTTTACAGCGGAAACTCATAATTTCCCGAGCGGCGTAGCGCCTTTCCCAGGCGCGGAAACAGGCGGTGGTGGCCGCATTCGTGATGTTAATGCCACTGGATCTGGCTCTTTGGTGTTGGCTGGTACAGCGGGTTATTGCGTTGGCAATTTGCAAATTCCTGGTTATGACTTGCCCTGGGAAGAAAAAGCTTTTGTTTATCCTGATAATTTGGCATCGCCTTTAAATATTGAAATTCAGGCTAGCAATGGCGCTTCTGACTATGGTAATAAATTTGGCGAGCCATTAATCCAGGGCTTTACTCGATCTTTTGGTTTAAAATTGCCCAATGGGGAACGCCGAGAATGGTTAAAACCAATTATGTTTTCCGGCGGGGTGGGCCAGATTGATGCTCGCCACACAGCGAAACATAAGCCAGAGCCAGGCATGCTGATTGTCCAGATTGGCGGGCCAGCTTATAGGATTGGCATGGGTGGCGGCTCGGCTTCCAGTATGATTCAGGGTGAAAATGTGGCTGAACTTGATTTTAATGCCGTGCAAAGAGGCGATGCGGAAATGGAACAAAAAATGAACCGGGTAATCAGGGCTTGCGTGGAAATGGGTGATGATAACCCCATTATTTCCATTCATGATCAGGGAGCGGGCGGACCCTGCAATGTTTTGACTGAATTAATAGAGCCAGTTGGCGGCCGAGTGGAAATTAGAAAAATAAGATTGGGAGATAAGACCTTGTCTGTTTTAGAAATTTGGGGAGCCGAATATCAGGAACGCGATGTTCTATTGATTAAACCCGAGAGAATTAAACAGTTCGATGAAATTTGCCAAAGAGAAAGAGCTGATTATGAAGTTTTGGGTAAAATAACTGGCGACGGCAAAGTCGTTGTTTATGATGAAAGCGATGATTCAACTCCTGTTGACCTTGAATTAGAGAAAATTCTAGGCAAAATGCCGCAAAAAATTTTTAGCGACAAACACATTGATTTAAATTTAAAATCCTTAGAAATTCCTGCGGATTTATCATTTGAAAATGCCCTGCACAATGTTTTGCGTTTGGTCGGAGTCGGGTCTAAAGGATTTTTAGTCCATAAAGTTGACCGTAGTGTCACTGGTTTAATTGCCCAGCAGCAATGCGCCGGCCCTTTGCAATTGACCGTGGCTGATGTTTCAGTCATTGCCCAAAGTCATTTTTCTCAGACTGGAGCCGCTATTTCTATTGGCGAACAGCCCAATAAAATTATGATCGACCCTAAAGTCGGTGCGAGAATGGCTGTGGCTGAGGCCTTAACCAATATTGTTTGGGCGAAAATAAGTGATTTAGAGGATATTAAATGTTCAGGCAACTGGATGTGGGCTGCTAAATTACCAGGCGAAGGAGCCAATTTATATGATGCGGCCAAAGCCATAAGTGAAATTATGATTGATTTGGGGATTGCTATTGATGGCGGCAAAGACAGTCTTTCCATGGCTGCCAAAGTCGGCCACGAAATTATTAAATCACCAAGCCAATTAGTTGTTTCCGCTTATGCCACAGTGCCTGATATAAATAAAATCATTACGCCTGATATTAAAAAACCGGGCCAAAGCAGTCTTTGGCTGATTGATTTAGGGCAGGGCAATCATAGTTTAGGCGGTTCTGCTTTAGCTCAAACTTTAAAACAGATTGGCAATCAACCCCCCGATGTTAATCCGGAAATTTTAAAACAAGCATTTTATGCTGTGCAGGCCATGATTGATGAAGACGTGATTCTAGCCGGCCATGACCGTTCAGACGGGGGGCTAATCACGACTCTTTTAGAAATGGCTTTTAGCGGCAATTGCGGCTTGGAAATAGATCTTGACTGGCCGGGTATTTCTGCTTTGGAATATTATTTCAATGAGGAATTAGGTTTAGTGGTGGAGGTAAATCCCGAAAAAGAGGAAAGATTCAAAGAAATAATTGAAAAATATGGCTTGGTTGAATTAACCCACGGTTTAGGCCGGACTATTAGCCAGCCTCAAATAATGATTACCCATAATCAACAAGTTGTTTTAGATCAGGATATGCGGGATCTGCGTCAACTTTGGCAGGAAACCAGTTATCAATTGGAAAGATTGCAAACTAATCCTTATTGCGCTGATCAGGAAAAGATAAATACTTATGACCAGCAATCTCCTAAATATAAATTAACTTTCCAGCCGCAACCAACTGCGCCAGAAATTTTAAATTCTAATCATAAACCAAAAGTGGCGATTATTCGTGAGGAAGGCAGTAATGGCGATCGGGAAATGACCAGCGCTTTTTATATGGCTGGCTTTGAGGTTTGGGATGTGACCATGACAGATTTATTAGCCGGCCGGGCAGACCTAGCTGATTTTAGGGGTGTCGTTTTTGTAGGCGGATTTTCTTATGCTGATACCTTGGGTTCGGCCAAGGGCTGGGCCAGTACCATTCGCTTTTCCGAAAAGCTGAAAAAGATGTTTAATGATTTTTATAACCGGCCAGACATTTTTTCTTTGGGCGTTTGCAATGGCTGCCAGCTGATGGGCCTTTTAGGCTGGGTGCCTTGGCTAGGGATAGCGGATGAAAAACAGCCGCGCTTTGTTAGAAATACTTCTGGCCGCTTTGAATCACGCTGGATAACTTTAAAAGTCCAAGCTAGCCCGGCCATTATGCTGCAAGGCATGGCTGGCTCTGTTTTGGGCGCTTGGGTTGCTCATGGCGAAGGCAGGCTGCATTTTCCCGATGAAACAATTTTAGAAAAGGTTAAAAATCAAAAATTGGTGGCTTTAAATTTTATTGATGACCAAGGCCAAGAAACAGAAAAATATCCGTTTAATCCTAATGGTTCGCCAGAAGGTATTACTGGTTTATGTTCGCCTGATGGTCGGCATTTTGCCATGATGCCTCATCCGGAAAGATCATTTTTAAAATGGCAATTTCCTTGGCTGCCGAAAGAATGGCAAGATCTGCCAGCTTCGCCTTGGCTAAAAATGTTTCAAAACGCTTATACTTGGTGTCTGAAAACTAAGCCAGAAACCAAAGATATAAAAGAATTAGCAGAAGATTGTCCTGTCAAAAATAAAGAAAAGGAACAATCTAATAATCCAACCATGACTTATGCTCAAGCTGGCATAAATTATGGTGCCATGGATCCTTTTAAAATTGCCGCGCAAACCGCCAGCAAAGCAACGGCCAATAATATTGCTCGTTTTAATTTAAAAGAAGTCGGTGCTAGTCGCGGCGAAAGCGCTTATTTGATAGAGGCAGATGATTGTTATTATGCTCATGTGGAGGAAGGTCTGGGGACCAAAAATATTGTGGCTGAAGCCATGCAAAAATTAACCGGTCAGCTTTATTTTGACAAAATCGCCCAAGACGGTGTGGCCATGATAGTTAATGACATGATAACTTTAGGCGCCTT
>JAPLYF010000019.1 GCA_026395675.1 Candidatus Parcubacteria bacterium | reverse complement strand
CATTTCCCTGGCTTTCTTTAGACCAGCATCGCCTGGTGCTGGTATCAGGCACTTGTTCAACGGCCCACTAAAGTGGGGTATAACAGTTAAATTATGAAAAAATATTTTACAATAATCATCTTCACCGCCCTTTTTCTTTCTGCTTTTATTTTTGGGAAAAATGCCTTGGCACAAAATGTGACTTGCACGGAGGGTACAAGGACAGGCGCATGCAGACAAGGGACAAGTGATTGCACTCCATCAGATTATGATTTTATTCCTGACCTACTACAATGCGGAATACCCTATAATGGCTGTTGCATTCTTAAGCAACCAGCAACCCCTCCTGTAACCCCTCCTGCAGCAACCCCTCCTGCTGGTACCGGCGCTGGTGGCGCAGCTGCGGGTGGCGCAGCTGCGGGCAGTAGCGGCGCCAATACAACGCCTGTCCAAGCTCCGGGTGGCACCGGCGCCACGACTGTGAATCTCGGCGGCATTCAGAAGCTTATTCTGGGCAGTACATCAGAAACAAAAGCCACAGATGTGGCTAAATTTATCGGCAGCATTATTAAATCGATTTTAAGCGTGATCGGCGCTTTTGCCTTGCTTTTAGTCGTCTACGGCGGCCTTTTAATTCTTACTTCACATGGCAATCCCGAAGGCATTTCCAAAGGCAAAAAAACCATCACCTGGGCTGTCATTGGCGTGGGCGTGATCTTGGGGAGTTATGCCTTGGTTAGTTATGTTATAACTGGAATCGGAGGCGGCGCAGGCGGGGGCGGAGGCACACCAACGACCACCTCTACAGAATGTACTGATCTGCATTCTACCTATGCCTGTGCCGAACCACCAACGACCTGCGCACCCTTTGCAGGACAAACTTATATTCAAGATACTGTTGCCATTACCTGCGATGGCTCAACCACTGCAAAATGCTGCTATCCGCAAGGCCAGGCCACTTCAACTAATTGTAAAGAACGGCATCCATCTCCTGAAATTTGGATTTGCGCTGATAGGACAATATCTTGCCCTACTGGTTATATAGAAGATACAGGCGCTACAACTTGCGCAAATGAGTCAACGAGTAAATGCTGTGTACCTGGTCAAGCTCAAGCAATCAGCGGCGATGAA
Organism: Candidatus Parcubacteria bacterium; assembly: GCA_026395675.1. Lineage (GTDB taxonomy): Bacteria > Patescibacteriota > Patescibacteriia > CAIXNZ01 > CAIXNZ01 > JAPLYF01. The sequence goes on along the minus strand of JAPLYF010000019.1, from coordinate 10,416 downwards.
TGTTTCACCTCTTCCACTACCTGTTATTGCCCCAGTCGTGGTGGGATGGCTGATGAATATGACTGCTGGGATTCAGCATGTAATGGTGTTTTTACCTGGTGCCATGGAACAATAGATGGTGTAGCCCCCTCTAGCGATAATACTGGCACGCCATGTAAATCTATTTGTGTACTTTCTGGGATAACACCGGCACCCTAAGTTTTTGAGCTAATTTTATTTTCATTCGCAATCTAACCAAATAGCAATTTTCAGCCAGAGGCACGCCTCGCGATGCGGGCTGATCCCTGCCTGCCCCAGGCAGGCGCCTTTGGCGGAAACGCTTTAATAATTTAACCATTTGTATATTCGCCTGCCTGGGGCAGGCAGGTACTAAATTCGTAATTCGTAGTTTATGAAAAAACTTTTTCTAATTTGTCTTTTCACTTTAATATTATTATCTGCTTTTATTGCAACGAAAAATGCATCTGCTTATACCTGTGGTTCTTTAAATGGCACATGCCAGAAAGCAGCAGATTGTCTGAGTCCCCTTCAATGTACTGTTGCTGGAAATTGCACGGGCACAAAGTCCTGCTGTTGCGCGCCAACATGTTCTAATCTCGGTGGTGAATGCAAGGATTCGTGCGGCTCTCAAACAGATCTGGGCGGATCTCTAGATTGTCCTAGTCCTAAAAAATGCTGCGACAAAGGTACTGTGCCTGCTACCACTCCTCCGGCTGGTACCGGTACTGGCGGCGCAGCTACGGGTGGAGGAGCTGCTGGTGGCACTGTCACTTTAGTTGATGTCAGCCCAGTCGGCACTGTAGGCATTCCCACTATTATTGGCAAAATTATCAAGGCCTTTCTGGGCTTTATTGGCGCAGTCGCTTTATTAATGTTTGTCTATGGCGGCTTTCTTATGCTCATCTCTGGCGGCAAGCCAGAAGAAATCAATAAAGGCAAAAATGTGCTGGTCTGGGCAGTCATTGGCCTGATTGTGGTTTTTATGAGCTATACTTTGGCCAATTTTGTGATTACTAGCATTACCTCGGGTGGCGGAGGGACTCAACCCGGATCAACTACAGGACAATCCACTACCCAATCTCAATGCGCTGCTCGCAGTGGCGATTGTCTAGCTTTAAGCGGCACCGATACATGCGCTTCAAGGCTTGGATTGCCTTCAAGTTCTGCGGTTGCCTCGGCAACAGGTATTTGTCCAACTCCGACTGACACTTGCTGCTACCTTCAGGCTGCGACCTTGTATTGTGAAGCAGCGAATGTCTGTTATGATAACCAATGCCAAAGTCATAACTTTAACCAATGCGAAGGAACATTACAAACTGCCCATCCTGATGTCACCTTTTATATTCCTGGAGGTGCTTTAACTGGCCCTGATTGCCAATATATTTGTGGCGATAAATAAATTTGCCTTAAAACCTGGAAAATATTATAATTAGGGAAAGAGGAGTAAAAAGAGTCATCCTACGCTCCATCCTCCGTAGCAGTAGCCTGCTACTGCGGAGGACGGGTAATGCTACGGATGACAGGTAAGAGGGGTAAACAAGGAAAAAATATCCCTGGAACAATTTGTATATTTGTATTTTATTAGTAATTCGTAGTTTTAAAATATTTATTAATTAATTCTTAAACGCTTAGCCAAATTGGCTAAGTACTAAGAAAGGGTTAAAATCATGAAAAAATTTGTTGTTACTTTGGCAATTTTCACCTTAGTTGCCTTGCCGCTTTTGGCTTCAGCTGCCATAGAGCCAGGCCTTAATGAAATTGCTGGTCCTTTGGGCTTGGGCACGAAGGATGTGCGAGTGACCATTGCCAGCATCATTAATGTGGCCATGGGCCTCTTGGGCATTGTTGCTGTCTTGATTATCTTACTGGGCGGTTTTAAATGGATGACTGCTATGGGCGATTCTGAAAAAACCAAAAAAGCCAAGGAATTGATTGTGGCAGGTATTATTGGGTTGATCATTATTTTATCTGCTTATGCGATTGCCAATTTCGTCTTACGTTCTATTATAAATGCTACTTAAGTTTGAGATTTTAAGGGCAGGCATTTGCCTGCCCTTAAAAATTTTTAGCCAAATTTTATGCTCCAAAAAATGAATTCACCTAAAATAAAAAAATCTTTTATACTTATTCTTTTAACTGCCTGGCTCCTGCCCGTAAATATATTATTAGCTGCGGACTATGGCCTGACAGAAGCCAATATAGCAGCTGGCCTGAAGACAGATACTATCCCGACCTATTTGGGCCGTTTTGCTGGCGCGGCCCTGGCCTTATCCGGCTCTATTTTTCTTTTTCTGGTTGTCTACGGCGGCATTATCATGATGACTGCTGCTGGAAATCCTGAAACCATTGGCAAGGGCAAAAAAATAATTATCTGGTCAATAATCGGCGCTCTGATTTTAGGCGCGGCTTATGCCATAACTAATTTAGTTTTCCAAGTTTTTACTTAAGCCATGACAAAAAGAAAATTTCTAATTATTTTTTTTATTCTCTTGGGACTGGGCTTGGCACTAAGCCAGGTTTGGGCCTATAGTTTTTCTGATATTACTGGATTTTCCAGTACAACCGCTGGCGAAGCCGGCTTGACCAAAACCAGCACCTCTGACATTGTGGCCAGCGTGATTAAAATTGTCTTAAGTATAACTGGCGCGCTTTTTGTTATTCTTTTTATTTATGGCGGCTTTGTCTGGCTGACTTCAACTGGCAATCCTGAAAAAATAGGCAAAGCCAAAAAAGCCGTTTCTTTTGCCGTAGTCGGCGCTTTAATTGTCGTGGCTGCTTATTCAATTACAACCTATGTGGTCAGCTTAATTCCTAGCGGCACAGCCCCAGCAGCAGGAACGCCCACAACAGGGACTGGCAGCGAATGTCAGGCAGCCTGCCAAGCAGGGGTTACTTGCATTTGCTCTGATTATGATAGCTGTACCACACTGTATCAGGGCACCAGTCTAGGCGTAAAGGATTGCGGCTCAAATATTTGCTGTCAAAAACCCACCTCAACCGTTGATTGCCATCAATGCGGCCGGGGGCTGACACATTTTTGCACTCAAAGTGTTTGCGATGCCATTGACTGCCGCTGCCATTTTCATTTCCCCAGTTATTGTGATTATGATTCAGGTTATGACAATGGTGGTGGCGTTGGCAATTGCAATTAGTAACCTTAACTTATGAAATTAGGAAAAAAATCTTTTTTATACATAATAATTATTATTTTTTTCTGTTTATTTTGGTTATCCATTAGCCAGGCGGCCTTGAAATTTGGCGATGTTAATACGGGTATTTCCGCAACCGCGACAGGATCCGGACTCCAGACGCCCACTTGGCCAATTCTAGTTGCCTCTGTTATCAAGGCGGTCTTAGGCCTGAGCGGCGCTGTTTTTTTTGTTTTATTTATTTATGGCGGCTTTATGTGGATGACTGCCGCGGGCCAGCCAGAAAAAATTGGCGCTGCCAAAAAAGTGCTGATTAACGCCATTATTGGCATGGCCTTAATTGCCTTGGCTTACACTATTACCTATTTTATCAGCACGGCCATAGAAACTTTGCCAAACACTAATACTAACACTACAACAACTCCATAAAAGCCGAATTTGATTATTTAAACCTTCTGCTTTTCTGCAAACTTTATGAAAAAATTTTTAATTATTATCTTAATTTTCACTTTTTTAATGCCCTTGCCCTTATTAGCTGCTGACAAATTCCAGGAGGGCTTAACCAGTACTGGCACTGCGGTCTATGGCACCAACACGCCAGCCACGCCAATTGTTTATATTGCTAATTTAATTAAGGCCCTGATGATGCTTTTAGGAATTGTCTTTGTCGGCCTGCTGATTTATGGCGGCTTTTTTTACCTGACTTCCTTGGGTAATCCTGAAAAAGCAGGCAAGGGTAAAAATACTATAGTGGCGGCCGTGGTTGGTTTGCTCATTATTTTTTCCGGTTATACGGTCACTTACTTTTTAACCTCCCAGGTTGAAAGTCCAGGCAAAACCACTGGCCAGCCAGCTTTTAATGCTTCTTGCGAAGGCGGCACTAATCAGAGCACTTATCGCTCAGAAAGCTGCTGTGAATACCGCTTCCAAAGATATAGCCAAATAGAGGCCTTTTGCTGCGAGTCATATCCAACTTATTGCAGTTCACATGACTGCGCTACTGCCGGCTATACTTGTTCTTAATCTTAAATAAATTTTTATGTTTAAAAAAGTAGTCATCTTTTTCCTGATATCTGTTGGTATTTTCTTGCTCTCTAGTTTTGCTTTAGCCACTACATCAACTACAACAGGTAGCACTGGGTTAATCAGCGGCGGCGTCCAGCAGCTGGGCTCGGCTGTTTATGGCAGTGGTACCACCTCAACTAGCCTGCCTGTTTTAATAGCCACGATTATTAAGGCCTTACTCGGGCTCTTGGGCATTATCTTTATTGTCATTATTATTTATGCAGGTTTTCTTTACATCACTTCCCAGGGCACGCCTGAAACAATAAAAAAAGCCAAAAGCACGATTTTTTACGCACTCATTGGCCTGATCATTATTTTAACCTCCTATGCCCTGGCCAGTTTTGTGACTGATATCATTATTAATTCTGCTGGCATTACGGGCGGAGGGGGAGGAACCAACAGTACAGGTACCGGCACAGGAGGTATAAAATAATAAAAAAATATTAATTAAAAATAATTTTTTAATAAATTTTAAAAGCGGAGAATCTTTATCCTCCGCTTTTTATTGTTTTATTCAGCAGTGCTTGGCCAAAACAACCGACACCCTACATATTTGTTGGCTAATCGCGAATATTCTTTATAATCGCGATCGGGAATTTCATAGTTTGTTATAGCTATAATTGATTCGCCAACAAAAGATGATTGTACGATGTAATGCCCTGCTTTTAACACAGTCAGTTCAGCTTTCCCAGGACTTATCCCTGAGCAGGTCCAAACCAACTGTCTTTCTTCGTTGTAAATAACGATTTTTATGGCCTTGTCAGGAAAAAAGTTTTCAATGCTCACCAGGATATCCCGCGGAATCGGCTCAATGATGACTTTATCAGCCGATATTCTGGCGCGATAGCCATTGGCTGCCAAAATCGGCGTTAGCTCCCTGATGGCGTCAATGGTTAATTGCGCCCCTTCAAAGACCTTGTACTTACCTAAGGCCTCAATCGTGGCCGCATTTGTCCCGACTCCTGAAATTGTTACCCTATAGAGCGGGCATGTATACGTCGCGGTCGAGTGGGGATGGACGCAGCCAAAAATTCCTGACATAACAGCGATTGTTAAAAACGCTGCCATTATCTTTTTCATCCGTGTTCTCCTTTTCAGTTTCGCAGGTTTATCGTGGCTTCCACTGTTTCGCCCGCAGTAATTACAATTTCCTGGGCATTGCGAGAATCCGCAATCTGCATCGTGTACTTGCCAGCAGGCAGGGTCAGAGTTGTGCTCCCGCGTGCCTTAACGATGGTTCTGGTCCTGAAATTATCATTGTAAATTGAAACTGGCAGTTTTACTTTGCTCAAATTGCTGATCATGAGCTTGCCATTTGCAGAAACCTGCTGTGCCTGGTTAGGTGACGACGGGTTTATTCTCCCACCGCCAGTTATTTGCAAGCCATTGGGTGACATCTCGATCCTTGTGCCGGGGTATTGGCTCAGCATATTGCTAGTGGTGTCCAGGATGGTATTGATCTTGACATCAAAGACATAATATTTACCCAGCACATCCACGGTTTGGACATTTGTGCCTCGGCCTGAAACGTGCACTTCCTGGTAGGGCTGACGCACCATGACCGTTGAATGGGCGCAGGCAATGTTTAAAACAACAGTTGCCATTCCCATAACCATAATCAAAAACGCCTTTCTCATTTTTCTTTCTCCTTCCTTTGCCCACCGTAGCTCCGCAGCGCGGAGCAAAGGCGGGTCCTTTTTCAGGGTAGATTGATTTTTTCTTTTGTTCTAAATGAACAATTCTGATCTTTTAGTATAGCAAATTTTGATGCTTTTGTCAATACTTAATACCCTAAATATGCTAATTTTAGCCCCGAAGGGGCCCTTTTAGGGCTTAAAATATAAAGATAATTATCGTGGGTAGGCCTTTATTTTTCCTTGATTTTGGACTAAAATTAAATTAACTATGCTCAACTATTTTAAAAATTTGTCCTGGCCCAAATTAAACAAACTGCTTTTAGTTTTGATTGTTTTGTATTTTGTTTTGGTTTTTGGGCTTTGCTTATTTAAATATTTTACTTTTCAGTACAATGCTCTGGATTTAGCTATTTATAATCAGGTCTTTTATAATTCTTCCTTGGGTAATTTTTTCCAAATGACTATTCACCCGACTTCTTATCTGGGCGATCATCTGGAGTTTTTAGTTTTTTTCTTAGTGCCTTTTTACGCGCTTTTTAAATCGCCGCTCACTTTGCTTTTTGGGCAAACATTTTTTCTGGCCTTGGCAGTAATCCCGCTATATCTGATTGCCAAAAAATATTTAACGCCCATGCAAACTCTTTTATTATTAATTCTTTATCTTTTTAATCCCATTGTCTGGAACATAAATCTTTTTGAATTTCATATTTTGGCCCTGGCGCCTTTTTTTCTTGGCTGGACTTTTTATTTTTATGACCAAAATAAATTTTCTTTTTTTCTAATTTTTTCTGTTCTTTCCTTGTTTATCAAAGAAGATATTGCCTTTGTAATTTTTATGTTTGGCGTGTTAGCACTTTTGGACAAAAAAAAATTGAAATGGATTTTAACGCCTCTTATCTTGAGCACGCTCTATTTTTTTACAGCGCTTAAAATCATTTCCTTTTTTTCAGCCAATCAAAAATATAAATTTCTGGGCTATTATAAGTGGCTGGGCCAAAACCCGCAAGATATTTTTATGAATTTTTTTCTTAAATTCCCCCTGGTCTTAAGCCATGCTTTAACGATTTATAATTTTGAATTTGTCCTGGGCATTCTTTTGGTCTTCTTATTTCTGCCTCTTTTTAAACCCAGATATTTACTTTTGGGGCTGGGCATGTTTATGGAACTGATTTTAGGCCCGGCAGCCGGTGAATTAATTTTGCGCACGCATTATGGCGCTATTTTTCTTTTTGCTGGCTGCCTGTCAGTTCTTTTTGCTTTTAAGTCCTTTCCTCTGAACAAAAAATTTACTCATTACTGGGATAATTATAAGGAAATGATATTGCTTATTTTTTTCATTGGCTTAATTTATAACTTTTTAGTACTGGGGCCATTCTTGCCTTTTTTAAATCAAGTAAAAAATCTGGATTGGCAGGGAATACACTTAAAAAATGAATTTATAAAAGAAGTCCCTAAAACTGCTTCGGTTATTGCGCCTTATAGATTAATCACCCAGCTTTCCTCCCGGCCTCAGGTCTATAGCTTAAATTATGTTTTCCAGGGCAAACAGCAGTATGGCATTGGCGATTATATTATTCCCAAAGACACACAATATCTGTTAATTGACTTTGATGATTTTTTAACTTATCACGTGCAGTATGATCCTGAGATCAGAGATTATTATTTTAAAGGCGATGATAATTTAAGAAAATTGCTGACTGATAATAATTTTGTATTAAAAAAAGTCCAGCAAAATCTGGCTTTATGGCAAAAAGATTTCTCTCCAGCCCAAAATAATTTGTACGAGGTCTTAAAGCAAGAACCCAAATTTAAGAATCAGCTAGAAAAAATAAATGAGCAAATAGAATTTCTGGGCTTGGAAAAAAACGATGAGGTAACCAGTTTATATTTTAAAGCTCTTAGCCCGATTGCTGAAAATTATTTTCTGCTTTTTAATAATCATCTTTATCCTCTGGGTTACGGACTTTATCCAACCAGCGAATGGCAGGCAGGACAAATAATTAAACAAAACTTTTTTAATCTGCCAGCTATTAATGAATTTAAAGTCATAAATTTAAAAGGCCAATTAAAATTAAATGGCCTGGGCAGTACTTATGAATCGCTTTCGCAACTCAATGATCTTGGCACAATTATCTTGAATTAATTTTATAAATGGTTACAGCTGAATTTTGGAAAACTGCTCTTAGATATTTTTTTTGTGTGGGATCAAAATCTCCCAGTTTCTTTTCGAATTCAGAATAAAAAAGATAAGTAATCTTGTTTGTTTTTAAAAAGTCAATTTTTTCAAGATCCAAATTATTAGCAGCAAAAAAGGCCTCGACTTTTTGTCTTTTTTCTCTAAAACCAACTGTTTCTATAGGATGGCCCCAGTAGACCTTTTGACCAGTAAGCCCGGGAATGAGATTGCCACGTTCATATGAAGTCAAAATAAGATCGCTTGGGGTGGCAGTTTTTTGATACCAGGCCAAAGCATTTTTAATATCCTTATCAATATAAATCAAATCCTGATGTTCTATCTCAGTATAATTAATGGATTGCCAATAGGCCTTAAAATCCTGATTATAAATAAACAAATTAGTCAAAGAAACAAAAATGAAAAAAATAACTGCTAAAAAATTCTTCAAATTCCCTGGTAAGTCCGCGATTTTTTTATAAATTTCAAGCAGCACTATAAAAGCCAAGATGATTATTGGCGCTATAAAACCGCCTAACATGCGGCGCTGAAAATTTAAAGGCGAATAAACCAATAAAATAGTAGTTAAAAACCAAACCATTAAAAAAATATTAGCTGAACTAAAATTCTTCTTTTTGATAATAATCACCAGTTCATAACAGGCCAGTAAAAAAGCCAGGCCAAAACTAAGCACAAAAAGAAAAAAGCCAGGCATTAGGTTATTATTCTGCAAGGCCTTTAAAAATATATTCTGATTAATAAACAGCTGGTCAAGATAATAAAAAACTGCTGGCCCAGAAATCAGCAGCAAAAGTAAATATTTCCCAAGGTAAGACCAGAATTTTTTGTTTTTAAAAGCCATTACTAGCACAAAAACCAGCAAAACACCGTAGATCAAGGGTATTTGAAATGGATGGAAACTAAAAAGCAAAAGTGCCAGAAAACCAGAGAGACCTGCTTTGGGCCAGCTATTTTTTTCAATCCCCAGGTAAAAGTAATAAAAAATCAAAAAAATTAAACCAATCGCCAATAAAACATGCGGATAATAACGCAGAACCATGAAAATACTGGATTCATAAGCCCAGAGATCAATCGGGACTTTATCCAAATCTGGCTTGAGCGTATTTAAATAAGCCAAGGGCAGAAAAAAAATGCCGAAACCAGAATAAATTAAAGCCAATAAAAAACAGGTTTTTTTCTGCCAGTCATTGCCAGGCAAAAAGAGCTTAATTATTTTAAAAAGCGCCCAGAGGAAAAAAGGAATTAAGATAATCCTGAATAATTGCAGGGCTAAAGGCCCTGATAAATTAAAAATTCTGGCAACCAAACCAACCAGCAGCCAAAAAGGATTAAAAAACTGGAAATTATCATTGCTATTAAACAAATCCTCAAAAAGATAATGGCCGGCTTTAACCTGCTCAATGTAAGAAAGGTAAACCGGCCCGTCAATGACCGCTATAGTATTTAAGCCCGTAAAATAATGCCTGTGATCATTGATAAAGTAGCCATAAATAAAAGGCAGTTCTACTAGAAAAATTATTAACAAGGAAACGCCTATTAAAAAAACTTTCTCGTTTTTTAAAATTTTAAATATTCTCTGCATATTAATCATTAAAAAATCTCAGCCGCAATAATTCTTTTAAATACTGGCTTGAAACCTTAAGCACATTAACTTTGCTTTTATCTAGTTTTCTTGGCTCTGCCCAGCAAACTGGTATTTCTTTAATTTTAAAACCTTTTTTCTCAGCTAAAAAAACCAACTCGCTATCAAAAAACCAGGTCTGGTTTTTTACCAAAGGCATTATTTCTTGCACTACTTTTTTATTGACAGCTTTAAAGCCGCAGGTTGAATCTGAAATTTTAGTGCCCAAAATTAATTTGGCTAAAAGGCCATAGCCAAAAGAAAAAAATCTGCGCCATAATGAGCGCTGAATTTTTGAGTCCTTAAGATTGCGTGAACCAATTGCCAGGTCATAATTTTCTTTGGCCAGGGCTGAAATCAAAGGTAGCAGGGCTGATAGATCAGTGGCTAAATCCGCATCCATAAAAACAAAGAAATCAAAATCATCTTGATATTTTTGCCAAGTTCTTTTAATGGCCAAGCCCTTGCCTTTTTGTTCAATAAATAAGTAAGCCAAGCGATTAATTTTCGCCAATAATTGCCTTGCTTTCTCTTTGGTTTTATCTGTTGATTTATTATCAGCCGCAATGATTTGATAATCATAATCAGTTAAAAATTGCTGAGCATAAGCTGCTAATTTCAAAAGAGTGTTTTCAATAACCAATTCTTCATTGTAGCTAGGGATAACAATTAAAAGTTTCATGATTTTACTTTATAAATATTAACTTCTGGATTAGTATATACCTTTTCCAGATAATTTTTAAGATCAGG
>JAPLYF010000043.1 GCA_026395675.1 Candidatus Parcubacteria bacterium | reverse complement strand
AATTATCTTGGGCTTAATTATTTCCAGGACAGTAAAAACTACAAACAAACCAAAAGAAGCCAAAAACAAATCCCTGACTATGATCAATAAAATATTTTTTAAATTTTTATCTAAATTTATTTTCATAATAATTAAAATATTTGATTAAATTACTTGTCAGACCTTCCTGCCAAATTGGCTTTCTTAATAAATCAACTTTTAAATTTTTTATATAAATGCCTTGTTGCTCATCAAGTAAATTCGGCAGCCGAATTTCAAACCTTATTTTGCCTTTTCTGATTGGCAAGTTAGTCAAATCAAATTCAATGCTTTTAATTTTAAAGACATTTTGAGCGATTGGCAAGTTTACCTTTGGCCAATCATTTACGTCTTCTACTGGTTTTAAGGGATTATTATCAGCATAAATCATTGGCCCTACTTCAATCAAATTGGCAAAATCATCTTTGTAAGTAAATTCTAAAATAACCTTATCAAAATCCCTGGGCATATAAATATCAAACCAGACCGGCTCCTGCGAAATATAAGCCATATCTTTAATCTCAACCCGCTCTTGGGGCTTCAAGATAGAAACAAAAGGCGTAAATTTTCTAAAATCGGTCTTGAATTCAAGCTTGCCGGTCCAGGCCAAATCCTGGCTCAAAAAAAACATAAGCGCTAAAGCTGCCAATATAATTATAAATACCCTAATTATTTTAGTGTAATTATTCATAACTTATGTAATCTATCCGATATAAATAATAATCCCCTTCAATCTGAGTTTCATTAGTCAATTCCATATCATAATAAAATAGCTCGGAATATAATTGATCGAGAAAATCCACGCTTTCAGTGGCATAGTAATATAAAGGGACATTAGCGTCTAATAATTTCGTCCAATTTTCAAAATCATCTATTTTCCAGGTGCCGATTACTTTTCTCTCTGGGAAAAATATTTTATCGCTGCGCTGGCTTATGATCACAGCATCACCTTCAGTTAAAGCAATTACTTTTTTATTTATATCAGTATAATCGCCAATATTTTGTTTAATCTTAATCAAATTATCATTGCCAGCCAGATAAACAACATTGATTGTCAGTCCCAGGAAAGTCAAGGCCAAAAACAAAGCCAATATAATTTTTATCTTTTTATTTTTAAATAAATTAATAAGCCAGTCAATAAAAATGGCCGCAAAGGGCAGGGATAAAATGTAAATTGGCAAAAAATAACGCACATAAGAAATACCAATTTTGTTTAGGGCTAAAGTTAATTGATCTGCAAATAACCATGAACCATAATATGCCAGCAAGTACAAGCAGACACAAAGCGAAAGCACAAAATACACAGCATGATTTTTATCATGATATTTTTTGAGAAAAATAAATCCGCCTAAAACAGACGCTAAGAACATCCACCAAAAAAGATTATAAACATAGTGATAAAAATTGCTTAAAATTACTTTTGGCTGAAAGCCGAATGGCAAAAATATAAACTTTAAAAAATTCAGGGCGCTAGAATTGGAAATTTTAAATTCCGTGGGCACCTGCTCAAAAATTGTCTGCCCCTGATTTAATCTTAAATAGCCAAAGGAAAGAGAATTGCCATAAGTCAAATTATTATAATAAAAAATCGGCACAAAAACCAAAATGCAAACTAGCAAAAACAAACTCATGTACTGCCACTTTAATTTTTTATAATAAATAATTGCCAAAAATATTAGAACTGCCAAAATCCAAATAAACTCATTTGTTCTAATGATCAAGGACAAAGCAATAAAAAATGAACCTAAAATTACCCAAAGATAATTTTTACGATTGCTCTCCCCCCTGATTTGCAATAAAAAATACAAACCAATGATAAAAAAAGTTAAAAAACTGATATTGGGCAGCATTGATAAATTAGCATAATACCACCAAGCCGGATTTATAAAGAATAAAAGCGTGCTTAAGAAAGCTATTTTGGGCTCAAAAACTTTCAATAAAATTTTGTAAAAAAATAAGCTAGCCAAAACTGCTAGCAATGGCGTTAGGAACTTAATCAATCCTATTTGCACAAATTTCCCAATCAAGCCATAAATCAAAAGCATGCCCAAAAATGAACCTGGCACTAGATTGTTATTATAAACATTAAAACTGCGCGGTTTAACAATATTATCAGCAATTTGGTTTAAAGGTTCTGCCACGCTAAAATTACTATGCCCAATATAATTTTTTATAAAAAAATAGTTGGCTGTCTCATCTGGCCAAGTAAATTTAGAAGCAGAATTCCCAAAAATTAAAAAAGAGTAGATAAAAAAGAAAATTATCCCTAAAATTACTAAAATTAAAAATCTGAAATCTGTAATCTTAAATCTCATATTTAACTTTATTTTAGCAAAAAAGCAAGTTAATTAAAAGTATTGACACTTATCGAATTTTATGATAAAATTATAAATACCAAATTAACTGAAAGGAGGTCGGGATAATGGACTTAGGCATTGGACAATCTTTAGGCCTGGGACTATCTCAAAGCCAAAGGCAGGAATTAAAACAACGTCTTTCTTTAAAACAACAGATTTCCCTTTATTTCGGACACTTTATTACCACTCCCCGAGGCATCTGTCCTAACTGCGGACACAAACTGAGTGAAAGACAAATCAAAAAGGGCTTTTCCGCTGATCCCCAGGAATTTCGGACAACGTGTCCCAAATGTGGGCACAAATTTTTTGCCAATTTGATTATTAACCACAAAAATGGTAGTAATCGGGTGGAAAATGTTTATTACATATGTCCGATCCAGACATTAAATCAGATGCGGCAAATCAAAGAAAAAAGGGGCTATCTCGGCATTACCTATCTGGCGAAAAAAAATCGCCAACTCTTTTACAACATTATAAAGCACTTTGGGACATACCCGCTTGGCTTAAAGGCCTTAAAAAACTACCGAGAGCATCCATGATGCTCTCTTTTTTTTTTGATAAAATGTGCTAAAATTAAGTCATGTATAAAATTATTAAAATTATTCTACTTTTACTCTTGGTTATTGCGGTTTTATTTAATAGTAGTTGGTTCAAATCGCTTTACTTAGGAATCCCATTGGTTCTGCTTTATTTTATAATTTTTGGCTTTTTACTGGGCAGGATTATTTTTTCCGCCATAGGCGGATCCGCCTCTGGCGGAAAAGACAAAGAATTTAGCCCCCAGGGGCCCCTTCGGGGCTGGCAAATAATCCTGGGCATATTTTCTTTGCTTTCAGCTTATTCCCTTCTTGGCGCCATAATCTATTATTTCTACCAATTAAACCAATTGTCTGTCAGCATTTTATTAACTGTAATTTCAATAGCAATTCTCATCTTAGATTTTAATACATTTCAGAATTCAGAATTCAGAATTCAGAATTTATTTTCCAACCTCATCAAACCTCATCTAACTTCATCAAACCTCATCAACCTCATTAAATCTAAATCCATAATTTTAACCATCACCTATCTCATCCTTTTCGCCATCGCCATTTACACCCTTTTTATTAGCCAAACCACCGAGGCCATCCGTTCCCCCTGGCAAGTTATTCCCAAAGCTTTTTTTATAATCTACTTCTTAGCCACCTTAAATTTAATCCTTTTACTTTTTACTAAAAAAAACCCTCTTTCGTCTCTTTTAATCTCGCTACACTTTTTCTTGACAACTTCAGTCGCTTTCATAATTTACAAACTCGGCTATGGCTTTGACCCTTTTGTCCATCAGGTCACAGAACTCGCAATTTTCAAAAACGGCTTTATTTTACCCAAGCCATTTTATTATTTGGGCCAATACTCAATTGTGGTTATTTTGGCGCACTTATTCCAAATTTCAGTTGAATGGCTTGATAAATTGCTATTGCCAGTTTTACTTTCCGTGTTTTTGCCTTTTATAATTTACAAAAGCTTGGCTAAAACCTTTGACTGGCAAAAAAACTTGACCCAAATTTTATGCTTAAGTTTTTTATTACTACCATTTGGCTTATTCATTGCCACCACTCCTCAAGCACTGGCTAATTTATATGCAATCATAATTTTATTTTTATCTTTATTGTATTTAAAAGACAAACCTGGCCTTGGCTTGTCTGGTCCAAAGTCCGACTTGTCTGTGTCAAAGCCCGGCCAAGACAGGCAAATTCCTTTTTGGTATTTAATTTTATTAACTCTGTGTACCTTGGCAATTCATGCGCTTTCCGGCATACCTATTTTAATTTATTTAATCATTCTTTGGTTAGTAAAAAATAAAAATTATACTACTAGAATCATTTTAATCATCTTTACTTTACTTTCGGTCTTTGCCTTGCCTTTGGCCTTGTTGCTTAATTCAATTATTTCAATTTATAAAATTACAATTGCCACGCCGCAGAATTTTTTTATCCAATTGCCTAATATGTTTGCCAGGCAATATTGGTATTTTCTAGACCTGGCTTATTTATATAAAAATTCAATTTATTTAATTTTCCTAATCATAACCTTATTAACCTTATACAATCTCGTTAAGCATCATAAAACCCAATTATTTCTCGCCTCTATTTTAACTTTCGCTATTTTAACAATCAATGCAATTCTCCTAAGTTTTATAAATGTTTCATTCATTATTAATTACGAACAAGGCGATTTTAGCAGCAGAATTTTTCAGCTCTCATTTTACTTTTTATTGCCGATCGTAATTTACGGCTTATATCTTCTGCTAGAAAAAACTTTGGCCAAACCTTTTATTTATAAATCCTTTGTAATTTTAATTCTCTCCCTCTTCCTTTCCTTATCCTTATATTTAAGTTATCCTCGCTTTGATGATTATGAAAACAGCAAATTAATTATTGTGCTGGCCAATCAAATGGAATCAATTGCAGCCCTAAAAACTTTTGGCTTTAGCAAATATTATGCTGGCCAATATTTTTATCCGATTCCAACCGGCGCCCGGCTTTATAGCTATTTTGAAAAAATGATTTATCAATCTGCAACCAAGCAAACAGTGGAAGAAGCCATGGATTATACAGGCGTTAAAACAGCTTATTTTGTTTTACCGACCTATTGGAGCCATTTTGTAGATATTTCAGCTCAAGCCAAAAATGAGGCGGATGGAATTTACACAGTTGATGATAAAATCTGGGTGTTTAAGTATTTCAAATAAAAAAAACCACATTGTCATCCTGAGTGTAACGAAGGATCTATTACTTCAGTGTAATAGATTCCTCACATTAGTTCGGAATGACAAGGTGGCTTTTTTATTTCATCTGCCCGTTTTCAATTTTAATAATATTTGAACAAGCTATATTGCCGGACAAATCCATACTGCAAATACGATAATAGACATTGCCAGCGCTGGTGATATTTACTTCCCGATCTAAATAACTTTCACTTCCCAGATTTTTAATGGCTAAGGCCCCTTCGCCGGGATAACTTAATAAGGAATTGGTTAAAGATTTGACCACCAAATATTCCTTAAAATCCTTTTCTGAATTTTGGGTCCAGCTCAATTGCACGCCCTCAGCAGAGATTACAGCCGAAAGAACAGGTGCTACAGGCGCGACCATATCTTTCTCTTCAGCCGCTGCTTGAACCTTAACCACATTGCCGCAGACAACATTATTATTAATTTTTACAACGCAAACTCTATAATAATATTGTTTATTTTTCTCTGCCTTGCTATCAAGAAAAGAATTAAAATCTTTTGACAAAGAGGTTTTTATTGCCTCAGTATCAGGATATTTTAAATCAGAATTAGTTTCTGAACGCATTAATTCATATGATTTAAAATCATCCTTGTTATAATTTGACCAAGAAAGATAAATCCCATTTTCCTTGGTTTCTGCTGCCAATTCTAAGCTTTCAGTTGTGGTAGAAAAATTCGGTTCCTCCTGCAAATTTTCCGTCAATCCTTTATCCAAATCAAAATTCCATTTATACCAAGGATCTTTGATTAAAGTTTGCAACTCAAAATTTTCAATTTTAAACATATCTTTTTTAACTGCCTTCAGATCAACCAGGGCTTTTTCATTAGGATCTAGACGACCGGCCAGCATAATGTCATTATTGTCTGAAATTGTCACATTAACTTTGTTTTCAAAAACTAAGACAGCTAAATAATTAATTTTTTCATTGGTGATAATTTCAAATTTCGTCCCCAGTGAACTAACGCTGGCATTGGCATATTTGATTTGATATTTGTTCTGCTTATTCAAGTTATGATAAGTTCTGCCCATTGTTTGTTCGATCAAAATATCATTTTCTGCTAAATTTTGCAGACTAATTTCTGTTTGAGCCCCTAAACGAATTAAAGAATTGTCTTCAAATTTTAAAATAACATAACTCTGATCCCCTGTTTTAATTTTGTCGCCCTGGTGCAAAACCGACTCAGAAATTGCCTTTTCATAACCCTTGTTTTCAAAATCTATATTGACTTCTCCTTTACTTTCAGCTAATTTTAAATTCAAAATTTTAGCCGTATTCTCGGCTGGTTTAATTTCCGCTGGCAGCACTTGTTCTTTAGGAAATTCAATTTTACTAAAATAATTAATATAAAACCAATAACCAAAACCACCAATGGCGACAATGATTATTAAAATTATAACCCATTTAAGGGGGTTGGCTTTGCGTCGATAATAATACATATTTTATTCTAAACAAAACTACAAATTATTTACAAATAATACAAAATCCTTATATGTTTTGTAAATCTGTATAAATATTTGGCCCGAAGGGATCCCTTTGGGATAAATTCGTTGGGCATATACTAATAAAATACCAGGGCCTTAATTATTAAAATTATAGATTTAAAACCTTGTAAACGTATTGCCTAATATCAAATTCTTTTGCTTTAATTTTAGCATTTTCAGACATTTTTTCAAAATTATTTAAGGCCTGCAAACTGAAATTTAATTTATTTAATAAACCAATTCTATTCCCTGGTTCAAAAAGATAGCCATTTACCCCCTCTTGAACTAATTCAGGAATGCCGCCGATCGCTGAAGCAATTACAGGCGTGCTGAATTTAAAACTGTCATAAATCACACTGGGTGAATTTTCATAACACAAAGATGGCACAATTGTAAAATGTATTTTTTTAAATACTGCCTGGCCAAGTTTATTGGCCGGCACAAAACCCAGAAATTCAACCCAGTCATTTTGACCATATTTTTCTTTAAGCTGTTTTTCTAAGCGGCCAGAACCAACAATGTAAAGTCGGCAATTATTCTTCTGAGCAAACTCCTTGAATACATCCATTAAAAAAAGAATTCCTTTATGTTTTTCTAGCTGACCCAAAAAAAGATAATTAATCTTATTATCTGTAAAAATCTTTTTAAAATGTTCGTCTTCCAAAATTATAGGATTAGGAATAACTATTTCTTTTGATTTTTTAAAAAAACTATAGGGCTTATAAAAATCTAAAAGCCAATGTGACGGCGAAATTATAACCTCGGGATTATTAATTAAAATTTTGCTTATCTTAGCATAAATTTTAAAATGTACTCCTAATTTTTCTTGGCCTTTGATAATCAGTCCGCTGGGATTAACCAGCTGGACATCATGCAAGGTATGAAAATTTTTAATTTTAGAGTGCCTGATTGCCAGCCAGGTTAAATAGCCCAGACCTTTAACATTATGAGAAAGAACTAATTCTGGCTTTTCTGCTTTTAATATTTTTTTTACTTCGCGATATGAATGCCAATTAAAAGTATCGATTAAAAGCCAGATCAATCTTCTCCAGAGGGGCTGGCTGTTTATTTCAATAAAAGAAAAAATATTTTTTGGATAAAAACGGTAAACCCTAATATTATCCATCTCAGTCATAAAATATTTGGTTTTATTTTTTTTGCCGGAAATTGTGATTACAAAAACATCATGGCCGTCTTTTTTCAATTCTTTGACAATATTGGTAAAAACCACTTCTGCTCCCCCTCTTTTATATGGTTTATATAAACTATTGATCAGCCCAATCTTCATAATTTTTTAAAATAATTAACTTTTTTACCTCCAAAACATTATTTAACCAATTCCAAATATATTTTCTCCAATTTGCTTATTAAAATATCCTGATTATAAAATTTCTCTGCCTTGGCTCTGGCTACCTGTCCCATTTTTTCGCGCAATTCATTATCTTTAAATAATTTATTTACACAATTGGCCAAATCACCTTCCTGTTTAACTTCAAAAACAAAACCATTAATCCCATCATCAACTACACTGCGCACACCTGGCAAATTAGAAGCCACGACTGGTTTAGCGCAGGCCAGGGCCTCTATTAAAGTAATACCGAACGCTTCTGAACGGTCAATTGAGGGCAAGATAATAACCTCGGCTAAATTATAATATTTGGGCAAATCCGCATCAGAAACTGGGTCAGTAAAAATAATTTTATCCTGGAGACCTGCTGCGGCCACTTGATTTTGATATTTCTCTTTTAAATTTCCTTCGCCGACAATTAAAAGCTTGACTCGATAAATTGCGTCCTGGCTGCCAGAATAATCAAGTACATTAAAAGAATTTATCAAAAACTCTATGCCCTTAAAATAGTGGGCTTTATCCAAGGCCCCGACAAAAAGCAAAACCCGGTCAAATTGTTCATTAAGGCCATATTTATATAAAAGCAATTTGTCCTTTTGAGAAGGAAAAAATCTCTCCAGGTCAACACTTGGCTGAATCTCCACAAATTTTTCAGGTTCTTTGGCTGCTAAATTTTTTATATTTGAACTTTTGACATAATCAAGAGAATCAGCAATAACCAGATCAGCTGATTTAATTATTCTGGGCATGATAAATTTGGTGTGCAGTTTAAAAAACGGCTTCATAAAAATCCCGCCCACCACATCCATGTGATAACTAATTACTAATTTCATTTTTTTGCCGCGTAAAAGTTTAAGCAGCCAAATAACCTCTGCTCCGCCAAAAAAAGGATAATGCAGATTGACCAAATCAAATTTTTTTAAGCTCCAAAAAAGCTGAGGCAAAAAAGCGCCATTGCCTATTTTGCCATACGCCCTCAATCTTTTTACCTCAAATTCAGAAAAAGAAATATCTTGATCGCTTTTATTGTATGAAGGTGTAAAAACAGTTACCTGATGTCCCAATTTTGCCAAACCCAAAGATTGGCTGTAGGCCACATTGCCAATGCCAGCTTTGTATGGTTTAAATCTGCAAACGACTTGCGCTATTTTCATAATGATACGAATTTACGAATCTTATACAAATATACGAATATTCCACTTGCGGAAGGACACACTTAAGTGTGTTACCTTACACTTTACCAATTTATCAAAACTGTATCAATTTGCCAACCCTTGACTTATACATTTAAAATTGTTAAGCTGAAACAAAAATCAAGGAGGTTGTAAATGCCAGAAAGAAAAGAAAAATCCAGTATTGAGAAGCTTTGGCCTCACCTTTCAAATGATGAAAAGATAAGTATGTGCGTCTATTCAACTAGGGGTTTTGATGAGCCAGAATGTGCGCATTGCGGTTTCCAAGGCGATAAAGAAAAACATTTTGGCGTGCTCGTTCATCTCATCCCTACGAAAAGGAAAAAAATCTCTTCCTCTACTAAAAATTCGGCTTGGCTTTGCCTCAAATGCTTTGGGACAATCCCAACCGATCAACTGATCACCAAAAGAAAAGATGGCGAGCATTTTCCAGTCATGTTTTCTTGCAAATCCCAAATTTTGGACGCCAATGGCCAGTCATCTTTCAAAGATTTTTACTTTACCGAAGAAACCATTGCGCAATTTTTCCCTCAAATTCTGGAAAAGATAAGGCATCATTAAACATCACCAAAAAATAAAAAACTTCGCTATTCGCCAATACAAGTTAAATACCGGATTGGCGATTTTTTTATTGTTACTAATTTACTAATTAAATACTAATTTACGAACATTTCCCTATTAGTATTATTAGTAAATTATTCGTATATTAGTTTCCATTACCAAATTATCAATTTCCTAATGACCAGCCAATATAAATTAAACATTGGATTTGCAACTTTGTTTAATAACCAATTATCAATTTCCTGAAATTCAATCTTACCAGTAAAAAATTTTACAATTTCTTTATCTTTAGCCCGCCCTCCGTAGCCTTGGCGAAGGAGGGCTCTTCTTTCCCCTATAATTTTTCCCCAATTTTTATATTTCAGAAAATATCCATAGACCTTTAATTTTTCTTGCCAAAAACCGGATTTCAGAGAAAATAAAAATAAACCTATCTCCATCACCAGCCAGGCCGGAAATATCAGAATTAAAGTTGCCAATTTATAATTCTCCAAAAGACAAATCAGGCGATTCCTTTCCATAAAATAATATTTTTTTATGCTTTTGCTAAATTCATATTTGTGATAAACAACAGCCGAAGGCACCACTAAAATTTTATAGCCAGCCAAACGCAGGCGCCAGCCCAGATCCAGATCCTCATGGTACATAAAAAAATCAGGATTAAATAAACCGACTTTTTCTAAGGCCTCTTTTTTTATCAAGACCGCTGCTCCGCTGGCATAGGCAATTTCTTTTGGCTGCAAATTGCCATCAAAATTTTGATAACCGCCGCTCGAAAAACCAAAACCCAAATAATGAATGGAATTACCCAAGGAATTAACTTTGTCTTTTTCAGGATACAACATGAGGCGCGGCTGAACCGCGGCAATACTCTCATCGCCTTCAGCATTGGCAACTAATTTATGGAGAAAATCAGGTTCTGAAATAGTATCTTGGTTTATAAGGCAAACATAATCAAAATTTTCAGACAAAGCTTTTTTCATGCCAATATTATTACCCTCGGCAAAACCAAGATTTTCTTTATTAATAATAATTTCAATCTGGGGAAAATTATTTTTCACGAAATTAACCGAATCATCAGTTGAAGCATTATCAACTAAAAAAATTTTATATTCGCCTCTTGGATAATCCAAATTTAATAAGCTCGTCAAACAATCTGACAAGTATTCCAAACCATTGTAATTAACTATAATAATCCCGACTCTTTTCATAAGTGCATAAAAGGATAGAGCAATCCCTCTACCCTTTTAAAATAATCTTAACATCTTATCAGCCGAAGGCTGATCCGCCTGTCTTGGCCTGCTTTGCAAGGCAAGCCAAGGCCAGGCCTCTGGCGGAAATCTTATATCTAATCTTTCAATTCTTCAACCTTGCTCCAATCGATTTTTACTTTATTGGCTTTGGTATATTCGGCTGTTTCTTCCAAGCCCTTGTTTAATAAAGTAATGGGAAACCATTGCAGTTTTTCTTTGGCCATACTAATATCAGGAATGCCCAAACGCGACATAAAAAGTAAAGGGTCAGCAAAACGTATTTCTGATTTTGAATCAGTCATTTTAATAATTTTTTTGGCAATGTCAGAAATCTTATGCTCTTCAGGATTGCCGATATTAAATGGTCCTGCTTCTGTTGAAGCCATCATTTTTAAGCTGGCATCAACCACGTCAGAGATATAGCATAAGGTAGTGGAAAAATTTTCATCGCCATAAATCACCAAGGGCTGATTGTCTAAAGCAGCCACAAAAAAATCAGGTATCATGTGCCCTTCAAATAAAGGCATGCGCGGACCATAAGTTGTAAAAATTCTTAATATTTTTGCATCAAGGCCATATTGCTGGCGGTAAGTGTAAATCAATGTTTCAGCAAATCTTTTGCCCTCATCATAAAAAGCTCTGGGCGTTAAAGGACTGCTGGCATAATATTGATATTCTTTCATCAAGGGTTCTGCTTCGCTGCGCGGTCCGTAGACAACAGACGAAGAAAAATGCAACAATTTTGCCTTATATTTAACCGCCAAATCAAGGGCCCTGATGGTTCCCAAAGAATTTGTCCAGGCAGTCAAAATCGCATTTTTTTTAAAATCCTTGGGCGAGGTCGGACAAGCCAGATTATAAATTTCCTGTACACCCTGAAATTTTACCTGAAAGCGTTCCAATTCCTTATATTTTTCCAGATCAACCAGGTTATTAATGTCATCTTTAATGAAAATAAAATTTTCTGATCTTAATAAATGGTCAATATTTTCTTCCTTGCCAGAAACGAAATTGTCTATGCAAATTACTTTATTATCATCAATTAATTTATCGCAAAGATGCGAACCAATAAAACCCGCTCCCCCTAAAACCAGAATGTTTTTCTTTTCAAAAAGTACTTGAATGTCCAGTATCTATTCGCCAAGAAATTCCAGAATAAACCAATGGCAATTGCCGCTACTTTAGCCCCTAAATCATAAACATTTAAATAATTAACCAGACAGAAAAAAATAACATTGTAGAGTAAAAAATAAACCAAATTAACCAAAGCAAATTTTAAATATTGGCTCTTAATTTTCTTTTCAGAATTTTGAAATGTCCAGTATTTATTTAGAAAAAAACTAAAAGTCATAGCCACAATTACCGAAATAAAATTAGCAAAAAGATAATAGAGGCCTAACCAGCGGCTAAAAAATAAATAAACCCCAAAATCAATCAGGGTATTTAAAACTCCCACCAAACAAAACTTAACAAACTGCCTGACAATTTCATGTTTCAAAAATTTTGTCATTTGAATTTTGTCATTTGTCATTTTTTATCTTATTCCCTTATCAATATCTATTGAAATAACCTGATTTTTTTCCAGGTTTGGATTAAAATCATTAGGGCTATTAATTGAATCGCCTATTTTATAATTAATGAAAAAAGCATCAGAGATGTCAGAAATTAATCTTGGCCAATTACTGCCATATAAAATGGCCACGGTTTCTTCAGCGCTTAGCCATCTTAAAACCCCGCCTTTACTGACTGCATAAACTTTGGGATCGGTCTGAATCTTCACTAAACTGCCTGGCCTAAAAGTTACAATTCCTCCTAATGGAATTTGCGCCAGTTGATCCGTGCTGACCTGCTTGACATTAGAAAAATTATCATACCAGGAATAATAGGTTTTTTCATCGGGAAAAACATATCTTTTGTTGTCAAAGGCATAATAATAAATGCTTTTTGTTGAGCCCTTAATGACCTGGCCTGGATTTATGCCAACTGCCTGGCCTTTAAGTGCCTGAAAAATTTTTACTGGATCAATCAGGCCGTTTCCGAGTTTACCGGCAAAGCCTGGACTTTGATCATCAATATTATCAGCATTGTTTAAAATTAAATCTCTTATCTCAGTATTTGTCAGACCTGGCTGATAGGCCTTGATCAAGGCCGCCATGCCCGAAACAAGCGGAGCTGCCAGTGAAGTGCCCGAATAATTGCCTCCATAATATTGATTAAAGCCGCTGCTTTGCGGATTATAAACTAGGGTACCGAAAAAATCCTGACCCGGCGCCATGATATCAACGCAGCTGGAACCATAATCAGAAAAACTGGCTAATCTGCCGTCTCTATTAATGGCCCCGACGCCAATTACATTATTTTCATAATTAAGGCCATAATGGCAAACTGGATACCTTTTATTTATATCTAAATTAACCTGTTGGCCATTATAATTTTCATTGCCAGCGGCTGCCACAATTATTAAGCCGGCATTCCAAGCTCTAATTAAAGCGTCATCCAAATCTTTGTCAAAAAAATCACCGACAAAACTTAAATTAATAATATTGGCCTTGTTTTTTACAGCATAATCAATGGCCTTGACCACATCTGCAGTGCTGCCGCTGCCGTTCTGATTTAAAACTCTCAGGGGCATTATTTTTACATGCCAATTGACTCCGGTAATGCCTATATTATTATTGCCCACGGCGCCAGCGACCCCGGCTATTAGTGTCCCATGAAAAACTGCTTCTTTCAGACAACCGTTTTGCTCTGTGCAATTTAAATCATACTTAGGAGAAGGATCATTATTATTCTGAATAAAATCCCAGCCATTAATATCATCAACGTAGCCATTATTATCATTATCAATGCCATCGCCCAAGATCTCGTCTTGATTTACCCAGATATTATCATGCAAATCTGGATGCGAAATATCAACCCCAGAATCAACCACGGCAATGACCACCTCATTGCTGCCTGTTTCTGTTTGCCAAACTTGCGGCAGATTTAAACGTTCAAGGTACCAAAGATTAGAATAATTCGGATCATTGGGTGTTAAATTTTGAGCATAAACAAAATTGCCTACGGTAAATAGGCTAAAACATAAAAAAACAATCAATATTTTTTTCACCTTCATATCCAAAAGTTATTATATCAACCCCCTCCTGCCTACGCTAAAGCTACGGCCGGCAGGCTGTAATCTCCCCCTAATCTTAGGTGGAGATTCAAAAGGTTCAAAATATTCATTCTTTTTCAAATTATCTATTTGCGCGCAAGTAACCAAAATATCTTCAATTACTGAATC
>JAPLYF010000023.1 GCA_026395675.1 Candidatus Parcubacteria bacterium | reverse complement strand
AAGGAGTCGCTATAATTTACAAAGTCAGAGGTGTTATTCACCAAAAGCGGCAGTGTATTTTGAATTTGTTGGATTTTATCTTGATATTCAGCCGGAATTTCATTGAGGTATATATTAGCTAAGTCATCATTGGCTGATTTTATATCAGGCAAAATCAGATTTAGATTATCTTTGAAAAGGACCAGTTTGTCTGTCAGATTCATTTTAGCAGTTTTATTATTATCTATTTTATCCAGAGTGGCTGCCAAGAGCGCAGCACTTTTGGATAATTTTTCTCCGCTGGATATTAGTTTCTGGGCTGTTATAAATTGTTTATTAATTTTAGGCGTCAATTTGAGCAGCTCCTGAGTAACAATATTAATATTATCCAAATCTTTTTGAGCTTGACTAAAATTTTGGCTGGCATTATTCAATTCCAATTGAGTATAATATAAGTCCTGAGCCGAGGCGGCCTTTTGGGAGAGGGCTAAATGAGCCAAGGCCTGGCTTGTTTTTTCCAGAATGTCATTTTTTTTGTGCTGCAATTTTTGATAATAATCATAAAGGCCAAAAGGAGCTAAGAAAATTAAAGCGAAAAAAAGAAAAATCAAAATTGTCCTGGCCCAGTACTTAGGAAAGATAAAATTGCCAAAGCCATATTCTTTAATTTTCCATTTTGGCATTTTCAGGGCTAAAACAGGAAAATCAAATTTAGGCAGCTTAAATTTTCTTTTGAGAGCAGTCGGCCTAGTTTTTTGGGGAATTTTAAGTTTGACTGTTGGTTTTAAGTTATGGATATTTTTTTCCAGCTGGTTATAAAAAGTTTGCCATTTCTGATTAATCCCCCTGGTCTTTTTAGAGAATTTATTAATCATTTCCCTGGAGATTAATTGGGCTTCCTGATTTTCAACCTCATCTTTTTGCAGCTTGTCTTGCTGCACTGATCTTAAATCTAAAATATGCTGAGAAAGTTTGGAATTCTTTTTATTAATTAATTCCAGCCCTGGCTTTTTGGCCATAATTTCCGGGGCGGTTATTTGGGCTGGCTGGGGCGTGGTGATTTCATTTGTAATTTTAAGAGTAGCAGTTTTTTTAAACTGTTTTTTTATGGCAATTAGCTTTTTAGTCCTTTTTAAGACGGATTTTTTAGGCGCCTTTTTTTTGGCCTTGAAATTTTTCTTTAATTTTTTTGTTTTGGCTCTGGGCATGGGAAAGTATAATTTGATGTTTGCTGAAGTTTTATGAGAATAAATTATTTTTCACCTAAAAATTACATATTTTTGACCATTTCTTTTGCAATAATATTTTTTAATTGGCTATCAAAATCATTTTCTAAATTTGCAATGTCGCTATAATATGCATCCCAAATTTTATTTTTTTCATTTATATTTAATTTATCCACCGCAGACAAGCTATCTTTAATCCTGGCATCCAAAGATTCTTTAGCAATTAAAAATTTTTTCTCTAAATCCTCCGCCTCTTTATCATAGGAATTAATTATCGAGGTAAAATTTTCATTCCTTGTTTTTAATTCGTCCATTAATAAAACATCAAATTTCTGATAAAAGGCATCAGTAGCACCATAATTATTAAAAAAATCAATTAATTGCTCCTTGGCACTTTTTGACAAAAAAGAAGTTTTTATTAAGTTTAATGTTGCCTCGCTCATATTATATTTAGTAAATTTTTTAAGATATCCTTAGACTATATGTTAATTTTATTTCTGAGAATTTAGTCTAGATAAACCAGAAGCGGCAACTTTAGCCCCACTCCAAAGTAATTTACTGCCGGAACTGGCTTCTTCAATTAAAAATTTTGTCGTAGCATTAAACATTCTCATAAATCCTCTAAAACTCGGGTCAAGTCCTCCTTTAACCATCTGCACCATCCATTGAGTTGGCGCTGACCACAACATGTTTACAAGTGCTTTTTTAGAATCACCTTTAAATGCATCCATGTTTTTTTCAAACCTTATTTGCTTCTTAAACATATTTTCATGTCTTACTAATTGCTCTTTAGCTAATAACATCTTGCCTATATCAGCTCCGATTTCAGGATTGATCATAATTATATTTTCTAAACTAGTACGATAGCCAATAAGCGGATCTAACTTCTTATTCACGCGGCTAGATAATTTTTCTGTCATCTTGGCATTTTCAGCTGCATCTAAAATAATTGCATAATCAGGTGATTGACCATCGAAATTAGCTTTATAATAAGATTCCATTTTTTTATAATCAGCTTGATTTACAGCAAAATTGGGAATTGACTTGAAAATTTTCGGATCATTGGCATTATTAGCAAATTTTTCCAATTGTTGAGGGGTAAAAATTTCATTTAAAGCTGCTTCAAATAACCTCCAGTTTTTAGATTTATAATCGACATTACCCTTTATCTTTGTTTCCTTTTCTACATTACCAAGATATGCAGAAAAGATCATTTTTTTCGCCACTTCAGGGGAAATACCCTGCTTTTTTACAAGCTCGTCAACCTCATTACGAAATTTCACTTCCGGACCACGCCCGATTATTTTTTCCCCCGTTTCTTTAACCACCTTTTTTGCTTCTTGCCAAGACATAATTTTTATATAAAAAT
Organism: Candidatus Parcubacteria bacterium; assembly: GCA_026395675.1. Classification (GTDB taxonomy): domain Bacteria; phylum Patescibacteriota; class Patescibacteriia; order CAIXNZ01; family CAIXNZ01; genus JAPLYF01. The sequence goes on along the minus strand of JAPLYF010000023.1, from coordinate 9,283 downwards.
AAATTAACTATTTTGGCTTTAGCTATGTTTTAAGAATTTGCTTATAGATTTCTAAGGTTTTTTGAGCGCAATCAGACCAGGAATATTTTTGTATCTGCTGGAAGCCCCTTTGCTTTAAATCAGCCTGAAGTTCTGGATTAGTTAGAACCTTAACAATTGTGTCAGCAATGGCTTTAGGATCTTTTGGTTCAAAATAGAGAGCGGCCTGGCCTAGAATTTCAGGGGAACTAGCAGTGTTAGAGGCAATTACAGGCGTGCCACAGGCCATTGCTTCCAGGCCAACCAGGCCAAAGCCCTCATAGAAGGAAGGAATAACTACCAGGTCAGCGGTATTATAAAATAGGGGTAATTCTTCTTCAGCAATAAAGCCGGGAGTTATAATATCATTTTTAAAGCTTGCCTGGTTAATGGCTGATTTAATATTGGGATAATGGATATCTTCCTGCCCAGCCAGGACTAATTGATAATCCAGGCCGTCTTTTTTTATAAGATCAAAAGCTCTGATTAAGCCCTCAAAATTTTTATGATTGCGCCAGGCGCTGATAAAAAAAATAAAAGGTTTTGTGATTTTATATTTATCTTTCAGTTCTTTTATTTTAGCATATTCTGTCATAACTTTAAAGTCATTTTCAATGCCCAGATAAATTACGCTAATTTTTTCCGGTTCAACCTTGAAATGTTTGATTAGTTCCTGCTTGGTAAAGTTTGAACCCGCGATAATTTTGGCTGATTTTCGTAAGCTGGCTTTAATGGTCAGCTGATAGGCCCTTTTGCGCAGCCAGGATTTTTGCTTATGGCCCGGAAAAAAGACGGGAATAATATCATGGATAGTGGTGATTCTTTGGCCGGGATAAAAAATCGGGGCATTAAAATGCGGGAAGTGCATTAAATCCAGTTTGTATTTTAGTAAATCCATTAAAAAAACAGTTTGCTCGCTTAAAGAGTACCAGCGGGAGGTGACTTTGATTTTATGAATATTGTCTGCTATTGGCTGGTATTGGGAAAAAAATGGTTCAAGCAAAAACAAAAAATAATCATTTTCCTTATCTAATTGGAAAAGATGATCAGTAATTTGTTTTATATAATTGCCAATGCCTGATTGGGTTTTGCCATACATTCTGGCATCAATGCCGATTCTCATAAAATAAGATTTAAGGTCTAAGATTTAAGATGTAAGATAGCTTAAAGTTTCTTGGGCGGTCTTGTGCCAGGAAAATCGTTTAACATTTTCTAGGCCTAAAGCGATTAATTTATTTTTTAATTCAGTAGTACTTAAAATTTGCTGAATCGCTTCAGAGATTTCTTCCAGATGATCTGGTTTAATCAAACAAGCTGACTGTCCTAAAATTTCCGGGAATGAAGAATTGGCACTGGCGATTACTGGCAGGCCGCAGGCCTGGGCTTCCAAAGCAGGCAGACCAAAGCCCTCATAAAACGAGGGGAAGATTAATAATTCCGCTAGATTATAAAGGTAGGGTTTGTCCTGTCTTGGTATGTAGCCGATAAATTTAATTTGGTCTTGGTAGCGAGATTTAAAAACCAAAGAAAAAACATGCTGATAATTCCAGCCGCGCTCGCCGGCAATAACCAGATTAAGTTCATCAAGCTTTGAGTTTTTATGCTTAGCCATTTCAAAGGCTTCGATTAGTCCTTCAATATTTTTGCGCGGTTCGAGCGTGCCCAGAAATAAGATAAAGGGCTGTTGTAATTGATACTTATCCCTAATTCTTTTTAAGTGAGGATCTGTCTTTTTAATCTGGTGATAAAATTGCTGATCTAAACCTGAATAAATCACCTTTATTTTTTCTGGTTCAATTTTGTAATGATTAATTAGGTCATTTTTCGTGTTCTGGGAAACAGCGATTATTTTGGCGCAATTTTTTAAAGTGGTTTTAGGCGCGATTAACTGATGCCAGAGTCGGCGTTTAGCTGAAAAAAATTGGGGGAAAAGTTTGTAAGACAAGTCATGACTGGTAATGACTGGCTGACAGGTTTTAGATAAAGCAATAAAATTAAGATTGGGCATAAAAAAAATATCCACCTGATTTAATAATTTATCTATCTTTGGATATCTGAAAATTCTCATGCCCAAATTTAATAACTTATTGGGATAATTAAAACCAGCCATTTTTATATTGGGGCCTGAGAAATTGGGCAAATTTTGACTAATATTTTGCGCCGAATTATAAAAAAGAACATATTGATTATTTTTATCAATTTTAAAAAGATGGGTTAAGAGGTTATGAGTATATTCAGCCACGCCAGAATAATTTGGCTGCATTAAACAGCGGAATAAGTGTTGAGATTTTATTTTTTGAATTCCTGATGGGCAGCTTCAATGAAATTTTTTATTTGAAGATAAAAATTATTGGTATTAAATTTTTCAGCATATTCTTTAATTTCAAGGGGATTAAATTCTTTGGGTTTAAATTTGATAATCAGGTCAATTAAGGGTTCCCAGCTTTGCTCAGTAAAAAATTGGCCTGTTTTGTCTTCAATCACTGTTTCTAAAGCGCCACCCTCGGCATAGGCAATGACTGGACGGCCACTGGCCATGGCTTCAATGACAGTCAAGCCAAAGTCCTCAATCTGGGGATGAATAAGGGCCAGACAATTGGCTAAATATTTTTGTTTTTCCTTTTCCGAGACAGCGCCTAGAAATTCTATATTTGACTTGGCCATTTTTTTTAATTTTTCTTCTTCTTCACCCGTGCCAATTATTTTTAAGGGCAGATTTAATTTATTAAAAGCTTGGATTACTAAATCTACTTTTTTGTAGGGTTTTAAGCGGGAGATGAGCAGATAATAATTGCCCAAATCTGGTGAAATATAATAATTTTCCGTATCAACCGGCGGGTAAATAACCGTACTTTCCCGATTGTAATAATTTTTTATTCTTTGGGCAATAAAATTGGAATTGGCAATAAAATGATTAACACGTTGGGCAGCGATTTGATCCCAGAGCCGCAATCTGTTTAGCAAATAGGGCAAAAAATATCTAATCACCTTGCCTTCTTTAATTTCCTTATGATACTGATGGGCCTCACTCCAGAGGTAGCGCGTCGGGGTATGACAATAACAAATATGCAAAGTTTTGGGATGAGTAATCACTCCTTTAATTAAGGCAGAAGTTGAAGAAATAACAACATCATAATCACTCAGATTAATTTGTTCAATGGCAGTCGGCATCAAGGGAAGATACCATCTGATTTTTGAACTGGCCAGCGGCATTTTTTGCAAAAAAGAGGTTCGGATATCACGGTTTTCAAAACCAGTCAAGCGTTTTTTATCATGAATTAAGGTATAAATGGGCGCTTCAGGATAAAGTTCAGCCAAGGCTAAAAGAACGCGTTCAGCACCGCCAGCTTGGTTAAGATAATCGTGAAGTAAGGCAACTTTCATATGGCTACAAATTACGAATCAATTACAAATTTACAAATAATTCTAGTTGGCGTTCAGGAAATGCCGAGTTGTTGGTCTAGTGGAGGATGTGAAAAGTAGGCTCTTACATTAAACTTTGGATCCATAAGTTCAATCATCTCAAATTCTTCACGTTCAATTAAGCTAAAATTATCTTGGTCTAAGTAGGTTTTTTTAAAAGTATTATAATTAGGCACTGTAAAATCAGCGTCTCCTTGCTCTGGTCTTGTTTTATCTGGGATACGAATTTTAAGTAATTTGAGCTGACCAGCTGCAGTATTTAAGGGTGAGATTTGAAAAACTGGACCAGTTGGAGTGTCTAATACAATTTTACCTATTTGCTTAGCTTGAGAAAATAATATCTCATATTCTTTTTGGTTTTGCGAAAAGATCGCAGCATAATTCACAGGCGCATCTTTTTCGGCTGTATGTTTGTTTTTTAATTCACATGCTTGACTCACGATTATTTGAATTATTTCCTTTAATTTTTCAGTATCCATATTAATATTTGTAGATTTGTAGAAAATTTGTATATTCGTAGTTTAGCTTATTTGGGGCGAGAAATCAAGTACAAAAAAACAGCCCTGAGGGCCATTTTTGTGTTTAAAAGATAAATTTACAAAGCTTCGCGCTTGGGGAATAAGACAACTTTTGGAGTTTTTAATAAAATTTGGATATCCAGCCAGAGTGACCAATTTTCAATATAATAAGTGTCTAATTTAACCTCTTCATCAAAATCAAGATCAGAACGGCCAGAAATTTGAGCTAGGCCAGTAATACCGGGCTTAATATCTAGAACTCTTTTTTGATAATCTTTATATTTAGCGACTTCTTCTGGCAGATGCGGCCTGGGGCCGACTAAGCTCATTTTGCCAATGAAAACCAGGAATAATTCAGGCAGTTCATCAATGCTATATTTGCGGATAAATTTCCCGACTTTTGTTATCCTGGGATCATTTTTAATCTTCACCAGGGGGGAGCCTTTTCTTAAATTTAAATCCTGCAAAGCTTTTGAATACCTCAATGAATCAGATTTATCTATCATTGATCTAAATTTAAAATAGCGATAGGGCTTGCCATATTGTCCCATTCTTTGGACTGGAGTTCCGTCATCTAATTTGCTAAAAAAGACAGGGCCTTTGGAATTAAGTTTTATAGCCAGGGCTGTAATCAACATTATCGGTGAGGTTAAGATAATAAAAATTAATGAGGCGACAATATCAAAAATTCTTTTATAGATTCTGCCCCAGCCCTCAAGTTTGGTTTTTTTGATTTCAAAAATTGGAATACCGGCTAGAGTATCAATGCTTAAGTGGCTTGTTTGGGTATTAAATATATCAGCTGAAAATTTAAAGACAATGTTATTGGCCTGGGTAAAATTAATTAAATCAAAAGTTATTTCTTTGTCTAAATTTGAATCGGCTTGGATTATTTCATTAATTCTTTCTTTTTTATGAAAGCTTACAATTTCTTCTTTGATGGCTGAATTAAAAGTTGGATAAATTTTGATTATTTTATAACCTAAACTTGGCTGGTCATTGATTTCCTTGGTTAATATTTGTGAATTTTTGTCAATGCCAATGACAATAATTCTTTTAGCCCCATAACCTTTTTTCAAGAATAATTTTTGAATTTCATAAATAATGACCCGCCCAATGGTCACATAAAATATGGTGAAGAACCAGACAGCTAAGATTATAAAACGAGAAGAGAAAAGCTCGCGTTTAAAGAAAATAGCGACGATAATTGCCAAGACACCGGTTGAGCAGGCAAAAAATATTCTAGAAAATTCCTGGCTGAATTTCCGGCCGCTTCTGATGGCGTAAAGTCCGGCAAAGGCAAAAATTAAAAGCCAAAATAAGGAGACAACAAAAACATAGCTCAGGTATTCACCGATTGATAACGTATAAATTACCGGCCTTATTTCAGTAACAAAACTACCCACTCTTAAATAGTATGCGGTTAAGGCGGCCAAAATTAACATGAGGAAATCAATTGGTATTAAAATTATGGCAAATATCAAATCATTTTTTTTCATATTTTTCTAAATTAAGGGCACCCTTGATGGGAACCCTTGATCTATCTAAATAGCCAAATAAGCATAAGCCGGATTTTGTATCCGCCTTCGCTAAAGCTTCGGCGGAGATGATCATCTATCTAGGCCCTTCCTTGCGTCAGGGCTCAAGCGGACTACTTTTAATCCCGCAAAGCGGGACTTTGTCCTTGCATCAGGTAGAGTTTACCACGAATACTCTGTTACCAGAGTTCGAGTCTTGTAGCCATTTGTCTCGAGAACAAATAACACCAAGACACTTTTCACGTTTGGTCCACCTTTGCTAAAGCTCCGGTGGATTAGTTTGGTCTCTGTGGCACTGGTCCTAATTTAGCATTGCTGTTAAATTGGCGGGTGTTACCCGTTACCATGCCGTTGCTCCGCAACGGAAGCACTAAATTCTAAGCACTAAATCCTAAACAAACTCAAATGTTTTAAATATAAAATTCAAAACAATATTGTTTAGAAATTAGGATTTCTGATTTAGAATTTCCATTGCGAAGCAATGGCCGATGTCCGGACTTTCCTCCCTCCTACGCTCTTTTGGAGCTACGGAGGGCGATCATCGCTTATTTGGCTATTTAGATACCCCTTAAATAAGGGGGAATGGTATTTATAATTTTACTACATTATTTCAATTTTGTCAAGTTTGAGTATTAGATAACACCAATTAAACTTTTTACTTCTTTAAGCGTCTTTTGAGCGACTTTTTGAGCTTTCTGCCCTCCTTCTTTAAGCACTTTTTCAAGATACTGTGGCTTTTTTTCTAATTCTTTTCTCTTTTTTCGGAAGTCGGCAAAATATTCGCTTATATCTTTAGCCAGGGTTTCTTTAAGCTCAGAATACCTGATGGTCTTATTTTTTATTTGGTCTTTAAAATATATTGTTTGTTTTGGTATACCAAATTCAGCCAAAAGTGCCATTAGATTTTGGGCGCCAGCAGGCAGAACTTCTTCGTTGCCAGTGCCCGTAACTGCCCTTTTTAATTTTTCCTGGATAATTTCTGGTTCATCATTGATGGCGATATAATGGTTGGGCCCAGCGCTTTTACTCATCTTTTTTTCTGGTTCAAGCAAGGACATAACTTTGGGGACTTTAGTCAGTAAGGGTTTTGGCTCTGTAAAATATTGTCCAAATTTGCTGTTAAAATGGCGAGCAATATCTCGAGTAATTTCAACATGTTGAATCTGATCCAGCCCAACGGGAATTAAATGTGAATGGTAGAGCAGAATGTCAGCTGCCTGCAAGACCGGATAGTCTAATAAACCCATATTTATATTTTTAACCTGCTTGGCTGATTTATCCTTAAATTGAGTCATGCGATAAAGTTCTGAAATGGGAGTAATGGTATTAAAGATCCAAGCCAATTCAGTACATTCTGGTACATCAACTTGGTTAAAAATAATGCATTTTTTAGGGTCTAGGCCAGCGGCTAAAAAATCCAAAGTTAAATTAAAAATGTCTTGTTTTTTAGTTTTGGGATTATAATCCTCAGTAATTGAATGATAAGTGGCTAGAAAAAAATAGCAATGATATTTATCTTGCAGCTCAACAAAATTTTTAAGTGAACCCAAATAATTGCCAATATGCAGTTCGCCGCTTGGTTGGACACCAGATAAGACAATTTGTTTTGTTGGTAACATATAATATAATTTTACTGTTTAAAAATGATTATGTAAAGTTGCGATTTTAATAATTTGGGTATCAAATGTTAAAAAAGGGGAATAAGGGGAAAATTGGTGAGAAGGGTAAACGGTGATTTTCAAGAAAGAAAAAAGCCCTGCACATACGGTACAGGGCTTATAGTTAAGGTTATTTAGATGGAAATTTTTAATGACATGCTGGGTTGCTTACACACCCAGGTATTTCGGCTGTATTTAACCAGCCATCATTGTCATCATCGATTCCGACGCAGGCATCACCCACTCTTTGGCCATTAGCGCCAATCAGGTTTGCCGGATTAGCTGTCTGGGTGGTGTTTCCCACCAAGATGCAGTTATCTAAGTTGTTGGTAATGCCATCGCCGTCAGTATCAATCGTGATTCCAATAACGATGTCAGCATTCCCAGAACTAGAGCCATTAGCAAAATTAATCTTGTAAATAGCCCCGTTCTGGAGGTTAGGTATGATTTCTACTGGGAGAATCTGTTCATCCTGGGGCAGTCCAGTAGGGGAGGATCTGATGGTGGGATAGCTGATGTCGTTCGGATCGCCATCTCCGTCATCGAGATATGAACAGTACTGAGGGACAATCTGCCAACCACCGGCTGGGAACCACCATTCGTCACCCCAATAACACTGGTTCAAGGGTAAACTCGTGGTGTTTATATTCATCAGACAGTACTGGTCATTTATCGCGTTCTGATTGACAACGCAGCTAATGCGGTTGCCAGTAGCGGGGTTATGCCCTGTTACTGTCCCTTGCGCCTGCCAGAATTGTGGCGGGTCAATGGGAAGACAGCAACTGTCATATAATGTGGCTTCGTAGCTACCCGCTTGACAATAGGTCCATTCGAACACCATATAGGGCGGGTATCTGACGATAACCGTGATGCTGTTTGATGCAGCCGGCAGTCCGTGACTATCAATTGCCAGCGCATAATAAGTGAATGTACCTACGGTCATGTCGAAGCGATTCAGGACATAGGGAGGAGCAATGAGAGTCGGTGGCACATTGATGTTGTTTTCATAGAAGCCGACCGCAGTGATGTAATCTCCAGGGTCCGGATCATTTGCTATGCAAGTAATATCATAGGTCGCCGGTGTGTACGGATTCAGGTCGTTTGGAGAAATGGTGCAGGTGATGACCGGCGGATGGTTAATTGAAATCGTATTCCAAGCAGTGGCAGAAGCCGGCGGCGTGTAATTATCCTGCACAGTGATTGCCACGATGCAAGAAGTAGCCGCGCCTTGTGCCGGGACATTCGCAGCAGTGCAACCGTTTAGGGTTACGCCCGTGCAAGTTGTCGCAGCTGCGACCGAGCAGGTCAGAATCTGAGGCGGAACGTCCAGGTCAGAGACCGTTATTGAACAAGTCCCCCCGGAAATCGAATTGATCCAGCTCGGGCAGTTCAGAGTAATGCTCGGGACTGAATTCACCTTGTTAATGGTGATTGTGCTCTGAGCAGTGGCTGAAGCCGGCGGCGTGTAATTATCCTGCACCGTGATTGCCACGTTGCAAGAAGCCGGAGCCCCTATGCCCTGGGCTGGAATATTTGCCGAGGTGCAGTTCGTGAGAGTTACGCCAGCGCAATTTGTGCTGGGAGCCACAGAGCAGGTCAGAATCTGGGCCGGAAGATCCGGATCAGAGACCGTTATTCCGCAAGTACTCGATGCGTTCGAGTTAATGCTCCCTGGGCAATTTAATGTTATGCTCGGGGCCGCATTTACTTCGTTAATGGTGATTGAATCCTGAGCAGTAGCGTTCAAGTTCGGCGATCCGTTGTCGGTTACCGTAACAGCCACAACACAGGAGCCAGGACCAGCAGCTTCTCCCTGAGCCGGCACATTAGCCGAGATGCAACCGGTTAAGGTTACGCCAGAGCAAGTGTTAGCCGGAGCTAAGGAGCAAGTCAGGTTCTGGACCGGGATATCAGAGTCAGCGACCGTCAGCGCGCAAGATGTTGGAACATTCTCGTTAACGCTGGCAGGGCAGTCGACCGTGATAGTCGGGGCCGCATTTACTTCGTTGATGGTGATTGAATCCTGAGCAGTAGCGTTCAAGTTCGGCGATCCGTTGTCGGTTACCGTAACAGCCACAACACAGGAAGTCGGAGCAGCTTCGCCCTGGGCCGGCACATTAGCCGAGAT
>JAPLYF010000058.1 GCA_026395675.1 Candidatus Parcubacteria bacterium | reverse complement strand
AAGTATATAATTTTAATAATAATACTTTTGGTCTTTATTCTAGCTGGTTGTACTCTAATTAAATTTTATGGCAACCCGACTTTGGAACAGCAGGTTATTTTTCGCGATCAAAACAAAGAAAATATTATCAGACGAAAAATTGACGGGTTGCCAGCTCTTGCAGAGAGCGAGGCAAATTTATATCCAGTGGCCATTATGGTTGAAAATGCGGCAGATTCCTGGCCACAATCCGGCTTAGACAAGGCTAATTTGGTGATTGAAGCCATTACTGAAGCCTCGATTCCGCGTTTCGTGGCCATTTATGCTAATGATGATGAGATTAAAAAAATCGGACCAGTTCGTTCAACTCGTCCATATTTTCTAGATTGGATAAATATTTTTCAGCCGCTTTATATGCACGTGGGTGGCTCGCCCGAAGCTTTAAGCGATATTAAAAATGATGATTATAAAGTATTTAATTTTGACCAATTTTTTAATGGCGATTATTATTGGCGCGATAAATGGCGTTATGCCCCGCACAATGTTTATACTTCTTCTGATTTGATAAAAAATGCTTTAGAGGCGAAAAATTTGCAAACACCGGCAGATTTTGAAATGTGGAAGTATAAAAAAGATTTAGAAGTAGACAAACGGCCAGCTCAAGTTAATGACATAGAAATTAATTATGCCCTGCAATTTTACAAGATTAAGTGGCAATATAATAAAGATGAAAATAATTATATCCGCTATCAAAACGGAGAAATCCACAAAATGAGCGATGGTGAATGGATTAAAGCAAAAAATGTAATTGTCCAAGTCAATGAAATGGAAGTTTTGGATTCCATGGGCAGGAAACGAATTACAACAACTGGCGAAGGCAAGGCCTGGATATTTAGAGATGGCGAGACAATTGAGGGTAAATGGGTTAAGGATTCAAAGAATGTTAGGGAAAAATATTACGATTCTAATGGCAATGAGATAGAATTTAATGGGGGCACAACTTGGATTGAAGTGATTCCGGATGAGGAATATATCAGATATTAATCTTGATTTTAAATTTTGAAATATAAAAAATTGGTTTATTAGCGGAGTTTAGACTTTAGTCTTTCAGCTGAAACTCTAAAGAGTGAATTCCTGTTAAGAACCAATTTTTTATTTTGTGATCATGATTACTCGATCAAAACCGCACAAATCTTTTATGACCCGGAATTTATATTTAGGCAGGGTTTGTTTGGCCAAATTTTTTATTTGCTGGGCTTGTTTATGGCCAATTTCCAAAAAGATTGCCTTTGGATTTAGATTATATTTTTGAATCTGGGCAAAAAATTGGCGGAAATATTTTAAACCATCTGGTCCGCCGTCATAGGCGATTTTGGGTTCAAATTTTAAACCAATTGTATTTGTTGAGGGCAATAAGTTTTCTTCTTTTTTATCTAAGTAGGGGAGGTTGGCAACTATGATGGAATTCCGAATTACGAATTCTGAATTATGAATTTTGGTTATTGGTTCCAAAAGGTTACCTTTGAGAAATTTGATTTTTGTTTTGTGCAATTTGGCGTTTTGTTTGGCGATATCTAAAGCTTTGGCTGAAATATCTGTGGCAATGAATTCTGATTCGGGAATATTTTTAGCCAAAGCAATGATTATGGCGCCAGAGCCAACGCCGATTTCAATTATTTCGATTGCAGATTGCCGATTGCGGATTGCTGATTTGTAGTATTTAATTATTTCTTCAACCAGGATTTCTGTTTCTGGGCGGGGAATTAGGACATTCTTATCAACCTTGAAATCCAGATTGTAAAATTCTTTGTGGCCCAAAATATAAGCTATTGGTTCGCCGTTAGCTCGTCTATTGGATAGTTTTTTAAATTTACTGAATTGCAAAGTTGTTAAATTTTTTTCAGGATATTCAAAAAGATATTCTTTGGGTTTATTTAAAACCTTTGTTAAAAGCAGTTCAATATCTAAAATTGGGCTTGATGACTCTGCTTTCAATTTTTGTGAATAAGTTTTAATAATTTGTTTTATCTGCATAGTGATAACAATAATAATACTGTTGTAAAATAGTTGTAAGACGTTGTAAAACAATTGTATTACTATTTTTTACTATTGTTTTACAATCGTCATTTTATTCATCCGCTTCTTTAAGTGTGTTTATGACCGGATCCAAATCACCATCAAGAATTTTTTGGATATTGTGCCAGCTTTCTTTAATGCGGTGATCGGTTATGCGGTCCTGGGGAATGTTATAGGTTCTGATCTTTTCAGCGCGCATGGCTGTGCCGATTTGGACTTTTCGTTTAGCACTAATTTCCTTTAACCTTTTTTCTTCTTCAAAGGCAAAAAGGCGGGAACGCAATACTTCCATTGCCTTTTCCCTGTTTTGTAATTGCGAACGTTCATCCTGACAAGAGACAACTAAGCCCGATGGGATATGGACAATTCTGACTGCTGAATATGTGGTGTTTACGCTTTGCCCGCCATGGCCGCCAGCGCAAAAAGTATCAATTCTTAAATCCTTGGGATCAATTTTAAAATCAGTTTCTTCGGCCACGGGTAAAATTGCAACTGAAACCGTAGAAGTATGGACGCGTCCGCTTTTTTCTGTCTCTGGCACACGCTGAACGCGGTGCACGCCGCTCTCATATTTCATTGACCCATAAGCATTGCGGCCTGTAATTTCAGCTATTACTTCTTTGAAGCCGCCGATGCCGATTTGATTTGCTGAGAGCAATTGGACTTTCCAACCCTTGCTTTCCGCATAACGCGAATACATGCGAAAGAGTACAGCAGCAAATAGAGCCGCTTCGTCACCGCCCGCGCCAGCCCTGATTTCTAAAATAACATCTTTCTGGTCATTGGGATCTTTGGGCTTTAAAAATAATTTGATTTCATTTTCAATTTTGGTTTTTTCCTGATTAAGATTAGCTGATTCAGTTTCTGCTAATTCTTTAAGCTCTTTTATTTTTAAGGATTCCTTGGCCTCTTTTAGGCCATGGTTAATTCTTTCCAATTTTAGAACTTTTTGATAAATGTCTTTGTATTCAGAAAATTCCTGGCTAATTTTTTTATAATTTTGGGCATCAGAAATAAGAGCAGGGTCTTGGAGCTGCTTTTCTAATTCATTATATTTGTCTTGAATTTTTTTGTATTCTTGGCTCATATTTTTTAAAAGGGAAAGAAGGGCAAAAGGGGTAAGATGGGTAAGAAGGGATAAAGTTTATTTGGTATTTGTTATTTGATATTTGTTATTTACTATTATTATACTACAAAACCCCCGATAAAGGCGGGGGTTATCCAGAATATGATAACCCTCCTTCGCTTTTAACGAAGGTAGGGGGTAGTAGTTATTTTTTAGTTTTCTTTGCTTTTATTGCCGACTGGGCAGCTTTTTTAACCTTTTTGCCTTTTCTTGTTATGGCTAATTCAGCTTTTTTAGCCACTCTTTGTTTGAATTTATCAACTCGTCCGGCAGTATCTACTAATTTTTGCTTGCCTGTGTAAAAAGGATGACAAGCTGAACAAAGTTCAATGTGAATTTCCGGCACTGTTGAACCCACTATAAATTCATTGCCACAGGCGCAAATTACCTTGGCTTTATCATAATATTTGGGATGGATATCTTTTTTCATATTGATGCGAATCTACAAACCTTCGTTTGCCGTAGCAAACTACGGCTTGCGAAGGCAAATTGGCTACAAATCTACAAATGTTTTCCCGGGTATAATAAACTAAATCTTTAATCGTAGGAAAAATTTGAAGCTGTTGGCAATCAAATAGATTAAACTAAAAATATAGAATTAATGAAATATAGAAAAAATATAGCATATCCATAAAATTTTGGCAAACTTTATTGTTTTAAATTAGTTTTTGTGCTATAATTAAATTGATATTTTTATAAAAAAAGATGCCTAAATATTCAAAAAAACTTATGGTTTGGAAATTTTTTAATCTAAAAATTAAATTGTTTTTAGGTCTTATTTTAATTGTAAGTTCGGTCTATTTAGGATTGAATTTTTTTAGAGTCGCAAAAGCCTCAGTTTTAACTTATACTGAAAATTTTACAACTACAACCTTTAAAAATAGCCTGTACACCACTGCCAATTGGCAGGGGACTGGTTTTGTTGATTTGAGCAAGGCATTTGTGAGGGCAGATGGCACGAAAGGTTATATTGATAATGTCAGTGCCGATCAGGAGGCCTCTTCTTACCCCTTGATTTTTTTGGATAATAAAAATCAGCCCTATATTGCTTGGGAAAGCACGCCCAGCGGTTTAAATTCAGAGATTTATTTCACCAAAGGAAATTTAATGACCTTAAACTGGGAACAGATGAATGGCACTGCTGGCAGGGATAATGTCAGCCATACAATCGGCACTTCTAATATTGATCGCGTGGCTGTCGCTTCAGATGGCAATCCTTTCATTGTTTGGCAGGATAATACATTGCCAGGCCCGGATGGCATTTATGGCAATGGCGATGATGTTCAGGGTACGGCCAATGACTACTCAATTTTATTTAGCCAATGGAACAGCGTAACATTGACCTGGACAAAAATGAATGGCACGCCTGGGATTGAGAAAATTTCCAATAATTTGCCTGGCTTTCCTTCAAGGTTGCCCAGGATCGTTTTAGATAGTCAGGATAGGCCTTATGTAGTTTGGGACCAATATATCAGCCCAACTGATAATGAAATTTATTTTACTCATTGGGATGGCACAAAGTGGGCAGGAATGGCTGGCACAGCCGGCGTGGAAAATCTAAGCAATAACGCGGGCGAATCAAGTTTGCCCAGAATATTATTGGATTCAAATAACCGGCCAAAGGTTATGTGGGAGGATGATACGCCTGGTAATAATGATATCTTTTTCTCAAAGTGGGCTGTCAATGCC
>JAPLYF010000009.1 GCA_026395675.1 Candidatus Parcubacteria bacterium | reverse complement strand
GATGCTACAATAAGTTATGAACTTGATTAGCGGAGAGAGGAGTAAGATGAGTAAACGGGGTAAGAAGGATCCTCCTACGCTTCTAGCGAAGCTACGGAGGATGAAGGAAAAAATAAGTTTAATTAATGAATAAAATATATTACTAAAACACAAATTTACTTTTGTATATTTGTAACAGATTTGTAATTTTGTAGGACTTATGCTAAGTTCCAAAAAAATTAAAAAAATTCATGCCCTGGAAATTTTGGATTCGCGCGGCAATCCCACTCTTGAAGTAAAAGTTTTATTAAGAAATGGAATAATTGGGCAGGCCTGCGTGCCATCAGGCGCTTCAACTGGCAGCCATGAGGCCTGGGAATTGCTCGATAATAATAAAAAACGCTATGATGGCAAGTGAGTTTTAAAGGCAGTTAAAAATGTTAATACGGCCATTGACTATTTATTAAAAGGACTTGAGGTGACTGAACAGCAGGATATTGATAAATTGATGATCAAGTTAGATGACACGCCGAATAAAAAAGATCTGGGCGCGAATGCGATTTTAGGAGTTTCTTTGGCCTGTAGCCGCGCTGGTGCTCTGGCTTTGGGCAAACCATTATATGCCTATTTGCGTGATGTTTACAATATACATTATAAAAATTTTTCTCTGCCAATTCCCATGATGAATGTTTTAAACGGCGGCGCACATGCGGACTGGGCATTGGATTTGCAAGAGATAATGATTGTGCCAAAATTAAAAACAATGGCCAAACGCGTACAAGCAGGCAGTGAGATTTTCCATGCTCTAGGTGAAATATTAAGGCAAAAAGGTTTTAAGACAATGGTCGGTGATGAAGGCGGCTATGCTGTGAATTTGAAAAAAAATGAGCTGGCTTTTGATTTGCTATTGGCTGCAATTAAAAAGGCAAAATACAAAGCGCATAAAGAAATTAGTTTGGCTATTGATGCGGCTGCCAGCGAATTTTATTCATCTCAGAAAAAAGTTTACAAGATTAATGGGAAAAAATTAACGGGTCGCAGATTAATTTCTTTGTATGAAAAGTGGCAGAGAAAATATAAATTGATTTCAATTGAAGACGGCTTGGCTGAAGACGATTGGCAGAATTGGAAAATTTTAACCAAGAAACTTGGGGAAAAATGCATGTTAGTTGGCGATGATTTATTTGTGACTAATACTGATCGTTTAAGAAAGGGGATTGAGCAGAAAGCCGCTAATGCGATTTTAATTAAGCCAAACCAGATTGGCACGCTGACAGAAACAATCGCTGCTATTTATTTAGCTAAGATGAGCAATTATAAAGTTATTATTTCCCATCGCAGCGGCGAGACGTGTGATTCATTTATTGCTGATTTGGCAGTGGCAGTCAATGCAGAATTCATTAAGGCAGGTTCATTATCACGAGGTGAAAGATTAGCAAAATATAATCGTTTAATGGAAATTGAAGAAGAATTAAAATAACCGCCCTGTCATTCCGAACAAAGTGAGGAATCTATTACATTGGCGTAATAGATATTTCGCTACGCTCTGGATGACAGGGCGATTTAATTTGAAAAAAAGAACATTTTAAGGTAAAATAAAAACATATGAAACAGGACAAAAAAGTTAATTTTTTGCCAATTGTTTTGGTTATTTTGGATGGCTGGGGCATTGCGCCAGCTTCCAATGCCAACCCTATTTCCATGGTGAAAAAGCCCAATTGGGATTTTTTTAATAGAAAGTTTCCCCAGACAGAATTAATCGCTTCTGGCTCAAAAGTTGGCTTGCCCAAAAATCAGGATGGCAATTCAGAAGCAGGTCACATGAATATTGGCGCAGGCAGGGTTGTTAAACAGGAAGCTGTGATTATCAGCGAAGCCATTAAAAATGGCACATTTTTCAGAAATCCGGCTTTACTGGATGCTGTTAACTGGGCCAAAAAAAATAAGTCAAATTTACATCTGATGGGCTTATTGTCTAATGGCGAAAGCGCCCATTCTGACCCAGAGCATTTATACGCGCTTTTGGAATTTTTAAAAAAAGAAAAATTTGAACGTGTTTATTTGCATCTTTTTACAGACGGTCGTGATTCATCGCCTCATGCTGCTTCGCGCTTGGTCAGCAAATTAATAAACAATTTTAAAAATCATGAAACCATTTCCACAATCAGGGGCCGCTTTTATGCCATGGACCGCATTAAAAAATGGTCCAGGACTGAAATGGCTTACAATGCCATGGTTTTAGGCATTGGCCTGGCTTCTGACAATCCCTACAAAGCAGTGAGCGAAGCATATAATCGAGGGGAGACCGATGAATTTATTTCCCCGATAGTAATTTTAAATCCGCAAAAAAAACCTAAATTTATAAATGATAATGACGCGGTAATATTTTTTAATCTAAGGTCTGATCGCGCCAGGCAAATGGCCAAGCCATTTGTGCAAAAGCATTTTGAAAAAGATAATATTGGCGCGTTTAAAAGAAAAAAGGTCTTGAAAAATCTTAAATTTATTGCCCTGACTGATTTTGGCCCAGATTTGGACAGCATTTCAACCGCCTTTCCCAGTATAATTCTGAAAAATACATTGCCCTTTGTTTTAAAAAAATATCGCCAATTATATTTGGCTGAAAGGGAAAAATACGCGCATGTCACTTATTTTTTTAACGGCGGCCATGGCCAGCCAGTTAACGGTGAAAAGTGGCTGGTAATCCCGTCACTAGGCACAAATTATGAAAAGCATCCGCAAATGTCAATCCATCCCTTAACAAATATCATTATAAAAAATTTAAAAAATAAAAAATTTGATTTTATCACAGTGAATTTTGCCAATGCTGACATGATTGGCCATACTGGCAATTTTCAAGCAGCGCTTAGGGTAATAAAAATTATTGATGGCTGTCTGGGAAAAATATATAAAGCTGTCTCTAAAGTAAATGGCACGCTGCTTATTACTGCTGACCATGGCAATATTGAAGAAATGATTAATTCAAAAACTGGCGAACAAGACACTGAGCATAGCACCAATCCCGTGCCATTTATTATCATTAATAATGAATTTATAAAAAACAAATTAAAATTTAGGAATAATGGCATCTTAGGCGATATTGCCCCGACAATTTTGAATTTATTAGATATTAAAAAACCAAAAGAAATGACTGGGAGGTCATTAATTGGCTGATTAGCAGACCAAAAAATTTTGAATTTATGATTAAAATAAAAAATCGACCAGTTACCCTCATTATCTTAGATGGCTGGGGAGTGGCGCCTGCAGCGCCAGGTAATGCTATCTCACAGGCAAAACTGCCCAATTTTAATAAATATGTCTCAACTTACCCAGCTTTAAATTTGACTGCTTCTGGCGATGCAGTTGGTTTGTCCTGGGGCGAAATGGGCAATTCAGAAGTCGGACATATGAATGTGGGCTCTGGCTTAATTTTTTATCAGAATTTGCCAAGGATCAGCAAGACAATAACCGATGGCACATTTTTTAAAAACGAGGCCTTTTTAAAGGCAATTGATCATGTTAAAAAGCATAAATCAAAACTGCATTTTTTGGGCTTGGTTTCTAGTGGCGGAGTGCATTCCCATATTGAGCATTTAGAAGCGCTTTTGGATTTGGCTAAAAAAGAGCAGGTTAAAAATGTATATGTTCATGCTTTTTTAGACGGCCGTGATACAATTTATAATTCTGGCAAGGGCTTTATTCAAGAGTTAATTAACAAAATTAAAGAATTAAAAAGCACTGCTAAAATTGCGACTCTAGCCGGCCGCTTTTATGCCATGGATCGCGATAATCATTGGGAGAGAACGCAGAAAGCGTTTGATGCCATGACCAAAGGTGAAAGTGATAAAAAATATTCTGATCCCATACAGGCAATTGAGGTCTCTTATGCCAATAAAACTTTTGATGAAGAATTTATTCCTACGGTTATTTTGGAAAAGAATAAGCCAGTTGCTTTGATAGAGGACAAAGATGCTATTATTTTTTTTAATTTCAGGGCAGACCGCACTAGGCAATTAACCCAGGCCTTTATTCTGCCGGATTTTTCTAAATTTGCCAGGCCTTCTGATTTTAAAAATTTATTTTTTGCAGCCATGACCTTGTACGATAAAGATTTGCCTTTGGATGCCGTGGCTTTTTTGCCCATTGAAATAACCAATCCTTTAGCCAAGGTAATCAGCGATGCCGGACTCAAACAGTTGCACGTGGCTGAGACAGAAAAATATGCTCATGTGACTTTCTTTTTTAATGGCGGCAGAGAAGAACCATATCCCAATGAAGATAGGATTGTCATCCCATCGCCACGCGTGGCTTCATATGCCCAAAAGCCAGAAATGTCAACGCCCAAGGTTACAGACGAATTGCTGAAAGCCATTGAGTCAAATAAATATGATTTCATTGTTGTTAATTTTGCCAATGCTGACATGGTCGCTCACACAGGCAATTTGAAAGCCACGATCAAGGCCTGCGAAGCCATTGATAAAGGAGTGGGTAAAATAGTCACTTTGAGTTTAAATAAAAACGGCGTAGTTTTAATTACTGCTGATCATGGCAATGCTGAAGAATTGCAGAATATTCAGACCGGTGAAATTGATAAGGAACATAGTACAAACTCAGTGCCTTTAATTGTCATCGGCAATAAATGGGAAGGCAAAAATGTGGGCTTGCCAGACACTGTGGGCGGCGATCTAAGCTTGTTAACGCCAGCTGGCGTGCTCTCAGATGTGGCGCCGACTATTTTGAAGATCATGGGAGTTAAGAAGCCAAAAGAGATGACAGGAACCTCCTTGATATAGGAAATAGGTAATATGAAATATGTAATAGGGATTGGAAGATTTTTAAAAAAATATAATATTCCTTTCCGTATTTCATGTTACTTATTTCTTATTACATTCAAAATGCCCGAATTACCCGAAGTTGAGACAATCAAACGCGGTTTAGAAAAAAACATTGTTGGAAAAATTATTTCTGATTTTGATTGTGATTGGCATAAAATGATTAATTTTTCCTTGAAAAATTTTAAGTCAAAGATTAAAGGTTTGAAAATTGAAAAAGTGAAAAGGCGCGCCAAGATGATTATTTTAGATTTGTCCAAGGGCTGGAATATTTTAATTCATCTTAAATTAACCGGCCAGCTGGTTTATGGCAGCAAGATTAAATGTCTGGTTGGGGGACACCCGATTAAAGAGGGATTTGAATGTTTGCCCAATAAATTTACCCATGCGACTTTTACTTTTACTGATAAAAGCCATTTATATTTTAATGATATCCGCAAATTTGGCTGGCTGCGGCTTTATGACACGGAAGAATTATTGGAACAATTGGATAAATTGCAATTAGGACCAGAACCTTTGGATGCAGAATTTACTTTAGATTATTTAAAGTTGGCCATGTCCAAACGGCTCAATAATAAAATCAA
>JAPLYF010000006.1 GCA_026395675.1 Candidatus Parcubacteria bacterium | reverse complement strand
AGGATAAAAGTGACAAAGCTGAAGTCTACATTAAGCCCAATACAAAAATAAATACAGGGACTTTTACTCAAGGCGACAATTTAAAAGTCACTGGCATCTTAAGCCAAAACAACGATGTCTTGCGCCTCTTACCCAGATCTCCTGAAGACATTAAGAAGCAAATTATCACCAACCCCGAAGTCTCAACAAAAATCCCACCAAATAAATTGGGCAATTCTGTTTTAAAATACTTGATTGCGACTGCGATCTTTTTGGCTCTAGGATTAGCTGTGGTCATACGCAAATCCCGAACTCAGAAATAACATTAATTAAAAGTTCAAAATTCAAAGTTAAAAATGACAACTTAAAATTCAAAATTATGGAGGATCTTAATTCCGAAGTCCGAATTCCGAATGCCGAAACTATTAACGCTTAATCCAATAAAATATGACAAACCTAAATAAAATTTACGATATAGAACAAAAAACCTATAAATTTGCTATAGATATTATCAAAGTAGTCGATAAGTTCCCTGAAACCACAGTCGCGTTTATTTTAGGCAAACAGCTAATCAGATCGGGCACTTCAATAAATTCAAACATTATTCATGCCAAAAGTTCTTTGACCAAGAAAGAATTCACCTATTATTTAAATATTGCCAAAAAAGAAGCCAAAGAAACAAAAAGCTGGCAATTAATGATTGTGGACTCGGGGTTAGTGCAATTTGAAAGGGTTAAAATATTATTAGAAGAGAATGAAGAAATTATAAAAATACTAGTTAAAAGTGTTAAAAAGTCTCAAAATTTAAAATAATTTTTCAGCTTTCGGCATTCGGAATTCATAATTAATTTTAAAGGTCGAATCTAATTAACCAAACCAAAAACAAAAATTAAAAATTAAAACTCCGCCTTCGCTCTACTCAGAGCTTCGGCGGATAAGGAAAAAACCTATGCAAAAAGCAAAAGACATTTTGGAAAATTTTTCTGAAAAATTTCCACTCTTAAACAAAACCTATGACCTCTATAAAGAGGCGGCTGAAATTTCCAAAAACGAAGAAAACACCTTGAGAAAAAGTTCTGAAATCACAATTTTGGAAATTCTTGAACTCATTGTCATTGCCACCAGGCAGGGCAGGGAAGAAAAGAAACACACTTTAATCCAGGCCTTAAGAAAATTAGATACCTTAAAAGTTTTTGCTGACATGGCTAAGGACTTAAAAAATGTCAGCGAAGCAAAGTACAATGAATTGCATGAAGCTTTAAATTCAGTCGGCCAAATGCTCGGTGGCTGGTTAAAGGCAGTCAATGCGCCCAAAGAAGCGAAATAATATAAAAATCAGTCCACTGAAGTCGTAGCAAAGGTGGGCTGATTTTTGATTGACAAAATCTCTTATAACTATATAATATGATTGCCTAGATTTGGGCATAAAAAATGCTCTTTCAAAAAAACAAGGAGGTAGAAAAATGGAAGCTTTTAAAAAAATCGGAAACTATCTCAAGAAAGATGTAGATGAAATCAGCATTCTACGAAAAACCGGCAATTTTTTATCAGTGATATTTGGGCTTAGCATCGGCCTTATATTAATTCTAATATATTTGGCGATTATTATTCCGTTGGCCGGAGGGGCTTTTCTGAGCATTGCTTTCATATACATTTTAATTATTGGAGTTCTAGCTACCCCAATAATCTACCTGAGTAAACTTTTACCTTACAATCACATGCCCCATGCCTTGTACTGGTTAATAATTGCCGTTGCAATTCTTCTGCTCATTATTGTATCTAGTATTATTTTACCACCGGCTACAACAACAAGAGATTCTTTGAGCGAGGATGATGAAAATTATGACCCCAGACAAGGATGGTAACATTAATGATAAAGCGGATTATATCCGCTTTTTTTCTTGACAAAAATAATCTCTTATGCTAATTTGAAAGCAAATTTAAAAAGGAGGTTCTTTGATGCTTAAAGAATTTGCGGGCTTAATTGTTGGCATATTTTTCTTCTTGGTATTCGTCATTTTCTTTGATATTTTATTTTGGGGCTATCTTTTCCACGGCATCTTTAATTACCAGTTAAACTGGGAATTAATGCTCGAGGTTACAATGGCTTCCTTAATAATATCAATTTTATTTTTTGGTGCCACAGAACCAAGTTGATTCTAAAACTAAGAAAGGAGGAAGAAATGATTTCCATAAGGAATATTGAGGAATATCTTAAGGATCATCCGAAAATTCCTGCTAAAAACAAAGAGGAAATCTTGAAAAAAGCCAAGAGTTTTGCAGACCCAAATGGAATTATTTCTGGCGGAGCTATTAAGAACATCTTGGGCCATCGGACTCAAAAGTTTCTCAAAGAAATCATGGCTGAAAAACATATAAAAATGGCCATGGAAGACATCAGAAAAGAATCAAAAAAATTAAAAGAAGGAGGAAAAAATGAGAACAGCCGAAAAAGAAGGGAGCACTAAACTTTGCGGCGAATTTGTTGAACTTTTCAAACTCAATCCGCCGCCTCGCGACATGGGCGCATTTTTCATCGCTTTAAGGCAAAAATGGAGCCGTAAAATTCTTATTTTAGAATGCGGCTTAACCAAAGGCGGGGCTGATCTTTTCAAAAAGAAATTTAATCCCACTACTCTTCTTGAGCTGATCGCCCTAAAAGGACATAAGGATCCAATCACCCTTAAACGCCAGGGTGAGAAATACATTCTGAATTAAGGAGGGAAAAATGTTACTGCCTATGCCTAATGACGAAGCACCTAGCCACGATATTCATGCAACCCAGATTATCATGGGTGAAAGTAAAGAATTCGAGAAACTGCCGTGGGAGCATGCAAAGGAAAAAATGGCTTTTTATGCCAAAAATTATCCTGACAGAATTTACTCTTTGAGAGCTGAATACCATCACAACACAGGTTTCTGGGTTCTTCTTGAAGAGTGGTGCTATACTGCAGAATTCGGCGACCTGATCCATCATTTTCAGGAAAGAAAAATTCATCATGTTTACAGACAGCACCAAGCGGCCAAAGAAAGAGCCGACGCACAAAAAGAAACGGATGCAATCGGCGGCCCATAAAAAAACATTTTAAAAAAAATCAAAGCGGACCGTAAGTTATCGGACCGCTTTTTTTATAAAAAAAGAACCCATCAGTTGATGGGTCATACCTATTTTAATTTTTTCTACAATGCGGCGAGCTGGTTCTTGGCCCAAGTGTTTTTTGGGTTAAGTCTTAATGCTTGCTTGAAAGCAAGCCGGGATAGGACTATCTTCCCTTTCTCTCGAAGGAAATATCCGAGTTTCGTATGGACTCTGGCAACATCTTCCGAGGTAACACCGTGGGCTCGAAATTGCTCTTCAGTATTTCCGAATACTTTAATTTGTTCGGAGAGTTGTTGGATTATCTTTTCTATGGTTTTGTTCCTTTCTTCTAATGCTTTTTCCTCTTGAGTCATTCTTTACCTCCTTATGTTAAACTGTTTGAATAAAGAAACAAAATAGTAAGTAATATATAATATTAACATGAAATAAACAATTTGTCAAGCTTTTATCTCCTTAATATACTTCTTATAAGCTAATATTAGCCACAAAGTGACCATTTTCCCGAAGGAAAACCCTTGGCTCTGAGCCAAAAAACTCGCCTTTCAGCGAGTTCTTAAATTTATTTAAAATTTTGTTTAATTAATGGTCTGACCAAATTGATAAGTATAAATTATGGCATCACTAAACACTATCATCTTTTCAGACCAATCTTGTCCTGCAATTTTTTCCGCAACCTGTTCATTAGCCAAGTGACGCAATTTCCCCTCTTGATCAACTAGATAAACTGCTAAATCTGTTTCGCCTTTTACTAGCGCGCCTGAAAGTTGTTTTGGTTCTGGCCTATTTTCATTTATTTTAATTGGCGCGGAATAAAATTTACTAACCAAACCCTGCCATAAAAAAGTATCATTTTGAGAACAAGTTTCATTTGCAGGTAAATTAATATTTGCACTTTTAATAATTTCATCAACCTGTTCTGAAAAAGCCGAAACCTCACCCCAGGTTTGAGCCATAATGCTTTGTGGCCCGCTTTCCTTATAATTATCATTAACCCATTTTTTCTCTGCACCTATTGTTTCATAATGGTATTCATCTTTTAAGCCCATTAAATGGCCGGCCTCATGTGCGGCATTCAAACCAGTAGTCGCAATTGTCCATTCACCCTGACTATTGGAAAAATTATTGGCGCTGGCCATGGCCACATCAGCCCGGTTGCCTCGTTGGTTCACTTCAGATGAAATAACAGAAATGCAGTGATCTTGAGGATAATCAAAACAGGTCTTGCCCTCAACCATTTTTTCTAAAACAAAATTATAATTAATTAAATGGCTGTCTGAAGAAATTTTTGAACCATAATTTCCATTCCAAATTTCATTCATGCCATCAGCCCATTCTAGCAGTAAAGAATCTGCCAGAGTTTTGGCTTTTTCGTCTTTAAAATCAAAAACCATCTTAATTGTAATATTATAAGAGCATTTATCCTGCTGGTTAATTTCTGTTTGCGCCAAGGCATTCTGGACCGGTAAAATAAATAAAAAAATCAAGACCAGTGTGAAAAAAAATTTAATCTTCATAAGTAAAATTATTTTTTCTTTGTCTTGATATTATAAAGAAGCCCGAAAAAAGTCAAATTACCCGCCTATAATCTTAACTAAGAACATGAAAATTAAAGCTAGAATAAAAACAAAAAAATGGTAAAATGAACTTTTGGCATTGATTTCTCTTTGTAATTCTGGGATTAAATCAGTGGCTGCAATATAAATAAACCCGCCAGCTGCGGCAGGCAATAAGAGATTATTTAAGCCAGCAACCGAGTTAATTAACAAATAGCCAATAATGACCCCTAAAATTGCCAGCAGTGCTACTAGAAAATTATAGCCAAGCATTTTTGTTTTTTTCATGCCTGAATAAAGCAAGACACCAAAATCCCCCATTTCTTGTGGAATTTCATGGGAAATAATGGAAATTGTTGTTACTATGCCCAAAGCAGTATTGGCCATAAAAGCCGAAACAATAATAATTCCGTCAATAAAATTATGAATGCCATCGCCAATTAAATTCATATAGCCCAGATGGCTTTTATCCTCACAATCCTTATCATGGCAATGATGCCAACGCAAAAATTTTTCCAGAATAAAAAAAAGACAAAACCCCACCAGTACGTAAACAAAAACTTTTAATGTATTTTTCTGTTCAGCTATTGCCTCGGGCAATAAATGAAAAAAAGCGCCGCCAATTAAAGCTCCTGCTGAAAAACTGACCAAGTAAAAAATAATTTTTTTGGAAAATTTTTCCTGCCAAAGCAAAAGTAAAAAAACCGCTAAACCGATTAAACTGACTATCAGCCCTGAAATTATGGCATAAAATAATGCTGTCATATAGTTTATTATAGCTTAAAAATCAGAAAGAGGCCAAAGCTTGCCTCTTGATTTTTTCAAGCAAATAGTTTAAAATAATTTTATTGCGGGTGTAGTTCAGTGGCTAGAACGTTTCCTTGCCAAGGAAAAGGTCGCCGGTTCAAATCCGGTCACCCGCTCTTCTAAAATCCTAAATCCTAAGCACTAAACTCTAAACAAATTTTGAATTTGTTTAGGATTTCAATATTAGAATTTAGAATTTAACCACGCCGAGGTGGTGAAACTGGTATACACGAAGGACTTAAAATCCTTTGGAGTTAAACCTCCGTGCGGGTTCGAGTCCCGCCCTCGGCACTATTCTTCTGTAATTGAAGAAGTGTTCTTTTACTACTTTTATAAACAAACTGGCTCTCGTTTGAGGGTCTTTTTGTTTATGTTTGCAATTTGTTGCCCAAAATACCGACAAATAAAAAAATGGTGAAAACAATTGACAATTCTAAATCAAAGTGCTACATTGAAAAATCAGTCTTCTTCAAAGAAGCTGAAAAAAACAAAATTCAAAGGAGGTCGTAAGATGTTCAAGTTAAGATTCGTGATCTTTTTCGTCGCCTTATCCCTGTTATTGGCTTCATTGCCTGCTTTGGCAGAGGACGCAAACCCGGAAAATGCGAAGAAATTAGAGGTTAATGCCACAGTTGACGTTGGCCAAAACACCAAGCAACTCATAAATGAGGGGAGTAATGCAGTAACAAAGATCATCTCGGATTTGGCCAAATCCCTGGGCATGACAGTGGAAAAAATCTTTCCCTATTATGTAAAACAGTCCTATCTCCATGGGCTTCTGCAAATGTCTGTCTGGTGCGGATTTGAAATCATCATGCTTATCATCTCTGCTATCTCGCTCAAGTTTTATTCTGTACCTGATGGTAATGGCAAAAGTGAGTATAAGGATGCTACAGCTGCCTTTATAGTTCTTGCTCTTATATGCTTCGGGATCGGACTTATCGTAGGGGTCTTTTGCTTACCGGGATGGATAACAATGATCAAAAATCCTGAATACGACGCGATCCATCGGTTAATTGAAGACGCAAGTACGTTGCTTTTAAAAAAGTAACCTAATGACTGATCTATGCAGAAATTCTGCTACCGCCAAAGAACAATCTGAGGCGGTTTTTTATTTGCTTGTTTAATTTATTCCAAACCCCCTGCTCCTCTCCAAGCCAGCTCAAAAATCGCTCTTTGCGCCCTGGCAATTTCCTCTGATTCAATGATCATGGCAAACATTTCTTTGCCATAACTGGCAATCGCGATTTTATTGGCGTAAATATTGGTTTCATTATTGACCGGAAAATCCTTGGGATCTAACAGTTTAACAGTACGCAATTGCTCCTGATTTTTTGCCATATATTCCATGATGCCTTTTTCTTTTTTATAAATCCCGCGAAACCTGATACCTTTAGCAACTCTTTCCGCAACATATTCATCTGAATATTTGGGCAAATGCTGTAATACACCTTCACCCACATAACCCAAAATCTCATCCCCCTTTTTTAAACTTTTCAAACTGTCATTATACATTTCTTTAATGCCTTCTTTGCCTTCAAAATATTTAATGGTTGGCTTAATTTTCGGCGCATTATATAAGCTCTCCAGTTCAGGCAAAATCGCTTTGATATTCTCTTCTTTTTCTTTGGCCTTTTTCAGCAATCTGCCCGGATCGGCCGGGAAATAATATTTTTTATTTCTTTTTAAAGATTTATAAACCAGCCCTTCCTTTAATAGCTGGCTTAAAATATCATAAACAGTGGGTCTTTTTAGTCCCACTTTTTTGGCAATGGAATAAGCTGTTGCTCCGCCCATTTCTAAACAAGCCAGATAAATATCTGCTTTTTTGCCAATAATATCAATTTGTTCTAAAGCTTCTTTTAGATTCATATTCGTAATTTTCCGACTACTAATTACATTATAGCATATTCACAGTATTTGTCAATATAATTAGCAATTTTAACGATAATATAGGGCTCACGCTCTAATGTGTTAGGCGGAATGTATTGACTAAAAAAATTTTAATTGATATAATAATAAATCTTGCAAAATAGGCAAGAAAGGTACATTGAAACACTTATAGGGCGCAAAGCGCCGAAGGAGGAAAAAATGGGTTCTAATCGATTAGATTTTTCTGCAAAAATGATTATTTTTATCATTGGAGGGATATTTATAATCATCATGTTCACTACTGCCGAGTATAAAGAAAAAAATCGTCACGATAAAGAAGCAACGCTCCTTATAACTCAAAATTTGGGAAATTATAAGGAATTAGTTGCGTATTCGGACGATTCTTTCTCGCATTTATTAAGAGATAAATCCATGATCAGGCACTTTGTAATCTATGAAACTAAATCAGGCAATCTGCGAGTTGCCTTTTTTGACCAAAGTCATCCGCCGAAAGTGATTATGATTTCTCAAGAATTCAAAGAAAATGACGAATTAAGACAACTGCCTGTAAAAGCTTCCCCATAAAAGTCACCCCTTACCGCGAACCTTCATGGTTCGCGGATCAACTCGAGCTCGTGATATATTATCGTGGGCTGGAGATTGGCCTACGCCAACCGAAGTTGGTCGCAATAATTACATTACAACTTTTAAACTTTAGTTGACTACGGCCAACGAAGGTTGGAAAAGTTCTTTAAAAATAAAAGGAGGTGGTTAAGATGTGTTTAGTAATAATAATTGTTATATGTATCATCATCTTCATATTAACCGGGGTATCCTCTGATCCTAATATGCCTGGCCGCAAACCAGACGGCTGGGCAAAGTATTATGACGATGTTAAAAGACGAAGAGAAAATTATGAAAGAATGAAAGAAAAGGAAGAAAATGATAAATGGAAAGGAGAGAAAAAATGAAAAAAGAATTGCGAAAACGATTAAGATTCCCCTTCTTCATGACTTTAATATCCACGGGATCTTTATTGTTTTATTCTTACTATTCGGGTGGTTGGGCCGGCATTAAAATCTCCATTGCCATAGTTGGACTAACTTATCTAGGCGGTTTTGCCCTAATTGGCTTTTTTACTTTTCTCAACGAAATATTGTTGGGAGAATAATCCTTAGAAAAGAGGAAAAAATGGATAATCGTAACTTAAAATTATTTGCCGTTATAACCGCTATCAACATCATTGCTCTTGAAGTCGAAATGAATCTTCCTTCAATAAAAGGAGGAAAAATGGATAATCTTCACTTAACAATGTTTGTTGCTAGTTTAAGCACCATCAATGTCATTGCTTGTAATATCATATTGAATCTTCCTTCAATAATCAAATGGTTAAAGGAACATCTCAAAAAGAAAAAGAAATAAAAGCAACCAAAAGGAATTACTTAAAGTAATTCCTTTTTTAAATTTAATGCAAATGCGCTGGCAGGCGGTATAAAACACCGTAGGCGCGACAACGTTGTCGCGCCTACAACTGTAATGCATTATGTATCCTGCCAGCGCGCGCGATTACTTGTTTTTTCTCTTCAAAACCGCTAATATACAATTAAGTTTATGCCTAAAAAACAAGATAAAAACCGCATTGTTTCCACCAAAGAGTCAGCTGAAGAAGTGGCTTTTGAAAAGTCATTGCGGCCGAAAAGATTAAGCGAATACATTGGCCAGAATAAAGTCAAGGATAATCTGGAGATTTTTATGGCTGCGGCCAAAAAGCGCCAAGAGCCGATTGAGCATGTTTTACTCCATGGCTGCCCTGGTTTGGGCAAAACAACCTTGGCTCATGTCATTGCCAATGAAATGGGAACTAATATCAAAGTTACCTCTGGGCCAGCCATTGAGCGCGCCGGTGATCTGGCCGCTATTTTAACTAATCTGGCTAATGGCGATATTTTATTTATTGATGAAATCCACCGCTTAAATAAAGTGATCGAAGAAGTGCTTTACCCGGCCATGGAAGATTATGCCCTGGACATTGTTATTGGCAAAGGACCCAGCGCCAGGACTCTAAGATTAGATCTGCCTAAATTTACTTTAATCGGCGCCACCACACGTGTGAGTTTAATTTCTTCACCCTTGCGTGACCGCTTTGGCGCCACTTTTCGTTTAGATTTTTACCAAGATGAAGATATAAAAAAAATTATTGAGCGCAATGCCCGAATTTTAGAAACCCAGATAGAACCAATCGCCTGCGGACTCATTGCCCAGCGCGCCCGAAAAACCCCGCGCGTTGCCAATCGCCTACTCAAACGCGTGCGCGACTATGCCCAGGTCAAAGCTGACGGCAAAATTACAGAGGACTTAGCTAAAGAAGCATTGTCCTTGCTGGAAATAGATGAACTGGGCTTGGATGAAATTGACCGCAAATTGCTAAAAACCATTATTGAAAAATTTTCCGGCGGTCCGGTTGGTTTAAATACTCTAGCTGCTTCAACTGGCGAAGACATGGACACTATTGAAGATATTTATGAACCCTTTTTAATGCAGCTCGGTTTTCTAAACAGAACTTCCAAGGGGCGCACTGCAACTAAATTAGCCTACGAACATCTGGGCTTCAAACCTCGCCTAGACAATCAGCAAAATCCTCTCATCTAGAATTTAAATTCCCAAACTGCTAAAATAAAATCGGATACTAATATACGAATTTGCTACGAATTATACTAATATTTCACGTCAGAATTAGGACTTAATAATTCATTATACTCTACCAAAAATCATAAGAATTCCAATTCAACTAATTCGTATCATTAGTATGATATTCGTAAATTAGTATCTATAAAGCTATTTGTACGCACTAATCAAAAATCTATGATAGAAATTTCATATTTTGTTTTTTTAATCATCTATGGACTGGGTCTCTTGGTCTTTGTAATTTTTTCGCTTTTTAATCTCTATCACTTGTTTGTCTATGGCTTTTTAAGCTATGCCAGTTTCTTGGCTACCTTTTTATTTTTGGCTGGCACTGTCATTGTCTTGTTCCTGACTTACCAGCTTGGATCGCAGATTGATTGGACTCAAACTTTCACCCTTAGGCTATTTTAAATTTTGAATTAAATTTTATGTTTATAGAAAGAGAAATACCCAATCGTCAAAAAGACGAAAAATTAATTCTTTTTTTACGCCGTCATCCTTTTATCCTGGTTGGCCGCTGGCTAATTTATATTTTATTAGCTTTTATTCCCCTAGCGATTTATTTTTTTCTAGCTAATTTCCAGCCCCAACTCTTAGCCAACAATATAATTTATATCTTTCTCTTTTTACTCGGCAGCATTTATTATCTTTACCTTGTTTTATTTATATTCAGTGCTTTTATTGATTATTATTTGGATGTCTGGATAGTTACTGATCAAAGAATAATAAATATTGAGCAAAAAGGACTTTTTAACCGAGAAATTGCAGAACAAGGACTGGATCGCATCCAGGATGTTTCTGGCGTGCAAAAGGGGATCTTTCAAACTTTTTTTAGTTTTGGCGATGTCCATATTCAAACCGCTGGCGAAGCCCAAAAATTTATTTTCCGCCAGATTGCCAGTCCTTTTGATGTGGTAAAAACAATTAATGAAGTCCTAGAAAAGAAAGAGAAAAAATTCGAGAACCAACTAGAAGAAAAAATAAAACCAGCCGAATAAAATAATACAAACAAAAGAAGACGATTTAAAACCGCCTTCTTTTTAAATTTGATAATTATATTTTAAGCAGCTTTATCTTTTTTCTCTGGATTAAATCTTCGCTTTTCCTCATTAAATGCCCTTCCCTTGTCTAAAGCTTTCCATTGCTCACCGTGTTCCTCAACCTGCTTCTTGTAGTCTTTGGGAAATTTTAACTTAGCGAGGTTTAGCGCTACTTTCTTTAAATTAATAATTGATTCATTAACATCGTCTGCTATTTGTTCACGAAAATCATTATTTTCGAATTCAGGAATAATCTGTCCCCTATATTTATCAATTAATTCATATAGCTCAGCCGCATAAAATAAATCATTTAAATGCCTTCTTGCTGCTAATTCAAAAAGCTCCTTCTCTTTTTGCTCATTTTTATTTTTCATAGCATCACTTAATGCCTGCAGGAAATAAAATGTTTCGGTTAAAGATTTGTACCCTTGTTCTTCTTCTGCTGATACAGGTTCCCCAGAACCAAAATCATATTCAGGATTTTTTTTCCTTTCCTTCATATGCCTTTCTAAATCTTTTGCTGTAGAATAATACTCTTTTAAAATAGTATTTTCAGGATTAAGAGTGTGTTTGGGGTTAGCCTTATAGTCTGATATTACCTCCAAATCTAATTCTAAATCTGACTTGGCATCTCTTAAGTTCTCTAAATTATTTTTGACTTCTTTGCCCTTAGGCTTTTCTGAAAAAAATTTGAATTCCATAATTTTAAGATTAATTTTTATTAATAAATTTTCTTGAGCTCTTAAAATGAAATTTGATATTTAATGACTAGCTAGCGCTTTTAATTTATCGAGCAATTCATTAATATTCCCCAGCGTATATGGCTTTAGATCGCCATCTGCAATTTTACTTTCCAATAAAGGAACGAGGTTTGTAAAGTGTTTCAAGTCCACAGCTTTTGTCATTTTTAAAAAAACTCCCACGATTTTTACAATTCTATCTTCATCTGCATCAGAAAAAGCTTCTCTCAAAGGACTTATTGCCGCTTCTCCCTGATCTGCCAATGCCTCTTCGACTCCAATGGTAAATTCACATCTCTTGTCTGGGATCTTAAAAAGTTCAATTAAGGCATTTATAGCATTAACTCTTTCCGGAGGATTAATATTTTTATTTCTTAAAATACTTTTCAAAGCCCAAGTCAAATTATTAATGGCTGACGGATCGGCTTCCAATGCCTCTTTGCGTAGCGCAGAAACAACGGGTCTTACCGCACATTCTGCCATTCCTGACATTGCTTCAATGGTTTTTTCAACATTACTAGCATCAACATTTTTATTTTGCAACACTCCAATATAAGACAATATTAGCGGGCCCATCTTTTCGTGATCAACCTTTTTGCTTAATTCCATGCCCAAATTAATCGCTCGATACAAATTAATATCTACCTGTGTTAATTGATCCCATTCGTCACGCTGTCCTTCCTTTTGAAACGAGTCAATTTTACTTGCTAATTTCTCTATTGCCAAATCGCCTAACTGACTATAAATTTCAATAATTTCTTTATTGATTTTCTCTGGGTTATTTGGGTAAAAAAAATTCATGCCTTGATCTAATGCCCTTTCTTTATCTTCAAGTGAAGCAGAAACACTTTCTCTTTTTAAGGCCTTAAACGAATTTTCTATTTTAGCAGAATAATCAACCGGGGCCCCTCGATCTGACTCAAAATTAAGATAAAATTCTAATTCAGATAAAGTATCAGCAATAGTTGGTAACTCGGGTTGTGATAAAATCTCTGGCATAAAATTAAATTTGTACAAAATGTCTTAATTAATAAATTTTCTTTAATTCAATTCCAGTAAAATAATATTTTAAAATCTGGTCAAAAGTGTAATGAAAATCAGCTGCTAAAAGCACTGCTCCTCTGGCGCATAAACCCACGCCATGCCCATACATTGTTGTCTTATCATATCCTGCTGGCTCTTTCACTGAAACTAACCATGGCTTATAGCTGCCGCCCCAGACCTCCTGATAGCTTCTTGTCCTGCCATCATCATATGAAAAATAAGGGGTCACTACAACTTCTCCGTTATAAGTAATTACTTGCCCTTTGGTAGCTTCAACTGCCTCGCTCACCTGAGTCAAGCTAAGTTCTGCATTATAGCCACGATAAACCTGATCATATGTGGCATCCAAAGTAAAATATTCAGCAGCATGCTTAGTCCCCCGATTAAAATGATACATGGCATAAGTACGGGCAGTTGTTAGTAGTGCTTTTTGGTATTCAATCGGCGCACCATTGCTTGACTCGGCTAAGCCTTTTAAATAATTTTCTAATTCTAACTCATTAATAACCCACAAACGTCCAGTATTAGGGCTATACCTGACTTCCAAAGCGCCCAAATACTTATTATAATTAATACTTGTATTCCAAGTCGGTCGCCAATTTAAAGATATGATTTCAAAAACAGTATTTTGATTAGCTCCTTCGAATCTAATATATGAACTAGTCGCTAAACTTGTGCCATTAGCCGTTAAATTATAAGTTTTGGATTGGAAGTCAAAGATTACTTTTGCCTGAAGACTTGCGGCTACGGAAGCTAGAACAGAACCACTTTGATTTTTTATAGTAAAAGGCACATTAGCAGTAATAATAACCGGATCGGTTGTATTGTATAATCCTATCCTAACCATTGGGCCGTTATTGCCATTCGCAACTGATGGTGTAGTTTGAAGCGGTACGGGTGAAGGAATTGGATTAACCGGAGGTGTCGTATTTGTTGGAGTTGGTTCCAAACTGGGTTCCGGAGCAGTAGAAGAAGTGGGCTGATCAAGCTTAATGTAGGACGTTCCTTCTTCAGTGACTTTGATGCCTATTTTCAAACATTCGTCTAATAAACGCTTATCTACCATGGCGGCTTTAAAATCACTTGTTTTTATACTCAAACAAATTTCTGTTAGACCAACGGGTTTAGTATTATCAATTTTTTGAGTGGGGACTAAAATTTCAGTTTTTTGATTTGAAGCCAAATTCGCCTGATTACTTTTTTTCTTATTAACCACGTTTATAGTAATTTCAAATTCACTGCCGGAAATTATCGATTTGCCATCGCGAACTAAGGCGTATTTAAATTTATAGGTTCCTAAATTACTGGGCGCCAGCAAAGTAGTATTAAAATAACCAATCTGCCCTGGTTGATTTTCAGCCGTTTCTAATGAGGCCTTGTAAGTTAAACTCGAA
>JAPLYF010000074.1 GCA_026395675.1 Candidatus Parcubacteria bacterium | reverse complement strand
TTTGGGCAATTTGACTTCCCAGTTATTTGCCAATATTTATTTAGATGAATTGGATAAGTTTATTAAACATCGCCTTAGAGCCAGATTTTATTTGCGCTACACTGATGATTTTATTATAGTCCGCCAAGACAAAAATTATCTAAAGGAGTTAATTCCTGAAATAAATGAATTTTTAAGATAAGATCTAAAATTAGATTTACACCCTGAAAAAATTACGATTAGGAAATTAGGACAAGGTATTGATTTTTTGGGTTATGTTGCCTTGCCGCATTATAAAGTTTTAAGAACCAAAACAAAAAGGCGGATGTTTAAAAAACTTAAAGTTAAACAAGCGCAATTTTATAGCGGTGAAATTTCAAGAGGAAGTTTTGAGCAGGCAAGGCAGTCTTATTTAGGAATGTTGAGCCATTGCCACTCTCATAAATTAAGGTTGAAAATTGCTCGCTGGCCTTGACAAAACCCAAGAAAACCTTTAAATTTTAGTTGGTTCTTAAAATCAAGAAATAAAAGTTTTGGCTAAGGAGGAAATCATGAAGAAAAGAGGTTTGGCAACTGCCAAAAATTGTCTGCAAATGGGTTTAACTCCCTTAGAATCATTGGATCTTTCCAAGGTAAATAGTTTTTCCGATTTAACAGCTGCCTTACGCAAAGTTTCTTTTGGCGGTCGGCGGCTGGGTGAAGCTGAAGAAGTGCTTTATCGCATGGTTACTGACCCAGATTGTTTTGTAGTCGGCACTTTTTCCGGTGCCATGACAGCTGCCAAAATGGGTTTGCTCATCTGTGAGATGATTGAGCAAAAAATGATTCAGGCCGTGGTCAGTACAGGCGCCTTGGTTACACATGGCCTAATTGAAGCTGTTGGGCTGACCCATTTCAAATGTTTGCCCGAAGAAGCTGATGACCAAAAATTTTACAAACTGGGCCTTAACCGAATTTATGACACCCTGGAAATGGAACAGAACCTTGATGATTTGGAAAACATACTCAAGCAGGTTTTTAAAGGATTTAATCCTGCCAAAAAAATCAGCAGTTTCGAGCTTTGCCAAAAGGTGGGCAAATACCTGGCAGAAAATACCGAAGGCCGGGGTATTTTAAAAAGCGCTTTTTTGCAAAACGTGCCGGTTTACATTCCTGCGTTTCCAGATTCGGAATTTGGCCTTGACTTTGCCCTTTATAACAGAGTGCAAAAAAGAAAAAGGCGTAAAAAAATTGTCCATGATCCATTTTTAGATCTGGAGCATTTTACTAAGCTAATCCTAAAGCAGCCAAAGCTGGGTATTTTTACCATCGGTGGCGGCGTGCCGCGCAATTGGGCACAGCAGGTCGGACCTTACACTGATTTAATCAATAAGCGCACAAAAGATAAGGTTAAGGTGGTAAAGTACCATTATGGAGTGCGCATTTGTCCAGAGCCAGCTGACTGGGGTGGCTTATCAGGCTGTACCTACAAAGAAGGAACTTCCTGGGGTAAATTTGTACCACTATCAGAAGGCGGCCTGCAAGCTGAGGTTTTGTGCGATGCCACGATTGCCTGGCCAATAATTTTAAAAGCTGTGATGGAAAGACTTAAAAAATAATCCAACTAATTCTAATTTAAACAGAAATTCGCAAGGATTTCTGTTTTTTGTTTGATTGACTTTTAAGTACAATTTTTTTATTATTAATTTAGTTCATTAAAGAGAGAATATTGCATCCCATAAATCCTGACCCTCGGGCAGGTGGGAATAAAAAGGAGATTAGCATGAGCAGAAAATTGGTGGTCGGTATAATGGTTCTAGCCAGTCTGGTACTGGCGCAACTCGGTGAAATCATTTATATGAGTTTTAGCGACGGGAATGGACTAAGCTGGATTGTTAAATTTTTCAATCCGCTCGTCCCTTTTGAATGCGCCTTTTGGTTCATTTACGCCATTGCCATCGGACTCGTGGTGCTGCTGGCAAATGTAATCCGACACCGCTGGGCATTCGGCACCGGTACCTCCTTTCTCGTAGCTGGGATTCTCGGTTCCTTAATCCTCCCACTGTTTTGCGGCATAATTGATGCCATTTGGGGTTCGGCATCATTACTCACCATGATCAGGTTGTATCTGGGAGCAGAGGCAATGCCCGCTTATATTTTTATTGCTTTCTTGGCTGCAGGGCTGGGAATAGCATTGGGTAAGCATCTCTCCATGATATCACCTGGAACTCCCAGCTCTAGCCTTCCTATTGCAAGTCGTGTACTAAACTTTCTCCGCAGTAAATTGAGGCTAACTAGCCATCAGGCACTGCGCGAAATCTCTTAGTCCGATTAATCTGAAGGCCGGGGTCGATGCATCTTTATTATAAACGGGGCATTATAAGTGTCCCGTTTTTTCTTGACTTTTTTATTTAGTTATGGTATAATTAATTTATGAAAAATTTAATTTTAATACCCTACTTGACAGTGGTTTTAAGTATGTATATAATGTTATTATCTATAGAGAAAGTTATTGGTAATAATTTTTTAATTTCATCTATGGTAAAAACAAATTTAATTCTAAAAAAACCAAGCGGTTAATTGACTTGTGATTTTTAAGTCGCAAAAGACCGCTGGTAAAGCGGTTTTTTTAGTTCTTTAAGGATTTATTTTACACATATTTAGATGTATGTAAAAATAAGGTCTTAAAGCAAAGATCAAGCACCTTAACAATTGAAGAAAAATTCAACGTAAAAAGTAAAGTAAAGAGCATTAAAAATAAAATTCAAATTACAAAATTCTCAGCCAGAGGATGATCAGCTTTCGGCTGAAAATGCCAACATATATGTAATTTGAGAAGTCCAAGAATTATGTTTCCATAATTTTTGTGGTTAAACAACAAATGTGCATATGGTGGATGCCTTGACATGGAAAGACGACGAAGGACGTAGCAGCCTGCGAAAAGTCCCGGTGAGGTGGCAAGCGACCTTTGACCCGGGAATCTCCGAATGGGGAAACCCAGTTCCGCAATACGGAACTATTGTACACTGAATTCATAGGTGTGCAAAGACAACCCAGGGAATTGAAACATCTTAGTACCTGGAGGAAAAGAAAAAATTTTCCCGCTTCGCGGGAAACATTCCCTAAGTAGTGGCGAGCGAAAAGGGATTAGCCCAAACTTTGTCAGTGCTGTGTCTAATGAAACTCGTATTTATACTTGTGGATTTGGACACTTAAAGGTGTAAGCCGTTGCTGGCAAAGAGTAGTAAGGTAGTAACATTAGATTACTTACAAAATCTAGACAAAGATACATATTATAACTTCCATAACAGAATCCTCTGGAAAGAGGAGCCATAGAGGGTGATAGCCCCGTACCGTGAAATGGGTTATAACTTTGTGGTTACTATCCTTAAGTACTACAAGGCCCGAGAAACCTTGTAGGAATCATCCATGACTATGTGGAAAGGCTAAATACTCTTCCATGATCGATAGTGAACAAGTACCGTGAGGGAAAGGTGAAAAGCATCCCGGTAAGGGAGATGAAATAGTATCTGAAACCATATGCTTACAAGGAGTCGGAGCCCCTTTATGGGGTGACGGCATGCCTATTGAAGAATGAGCCAACGAGTTATTGTCTGTTGTTCGTCTAAGTCCGTATAGGACGAAGGCAAAGTGAAAGCGAGGGTTAATAGCCCGATTTTAGTTAATTAGCTGCAAGCTAGCTTCTTAGCTTACGGCTAATT